>JBCCZJ010000392.1:0-5379 GCA_039187915.1 Myxococcota bacterium | reverse complement strand
GGGCCTCGGCCTCGCCGCAGGGCGCTCCTCGGGGCTCGCCGCAGGGCGCTCCTCGGGCCTCGCGGTGCGCGTTTCGTCGTGCTCGTTCGCATCGCTCATCGCGATCCCTCCGTCCTCGGCGTCTCGGGTGCGGCAGCCGTCTCGCCGGCCGCGTCGCCGGCCGGATGCAAGCGGTCTGCGAGACGGGCGCGGGCGCGATGGATCAAGGCCTTCACCGACTGTGGCGAGGCCTCGAGCACCTCGGCGATCTCGGCGTAGGAGTGGCCTTCGACCGCAGAGAGCCAGAGCGCCGTCCGCTGTCGTTCGGGCAGCGCGGCGAGCTCACCCTCGAGACGCTCGCGCTCGCGGCGGGCGTGGACGAGCTCGTCGACCGACGCGCCTCCGGCGACCAGCGTGAGTGCCGGCCGTTCTTCGTCGTCGCGCGATCGCACGTCCGCGCTCAAATGGGTCGACTTGTTGCGCGCGCGATCGAGCTCGTTCAGCGCCAGATTGCGCGCGATGCGGAAGAGCCAGGTCGAGAAGCGGGCATCCGCGGCGTAGCGGTCGCGGGCACCGTGGACCCGGACGAAGGTCTCCTGCATCAATTCTTCGGCCGTCGCTCGTTCGCGCACCATCCGCTCCAGGAACCGTTGGACGGGACCCGCCCATCTCCGGTACAAGGCGGAAAGGGCCTCCTCGTCCCCGTCCCGGAACGCGAGCATCAGCTGGGCGTCCGGATCAAGGCTCTGCATTCCACCTCCGCACCCTGGATGGAACCGGCATCGCGAGGGAAGGTTGCGCGCCGGAAGGCCGGAGGGAAGCGTTGCGTGCGGGTTGCCGGTTGCCAACCGGCGGCGACGGATCCGGACGCGACGTCGCCCCTGGGGCGCGCCGGGCGGAGGTTCAGGCGCCGTCGAGCTCGGCCAGGAAGCCGAGCAGCTCGCGCTCGAAGACCTCGGGCTGCTCGATGTTCACGATGTGGCCCGCCTCGGGGACCACGACGTGGCGGGCGTTCGCGAGCTTGGCGCTCATCACCTCGCCGGCCCGGCGATAGGGCTTGTCGTCTTCGCCGACGAGGACCAGGGCCGGCACGCGGATGTCGGCGAGCTGATCGATGACCGGCGGGATCGTGGCCGAGATCTCGCGGCCGAAGCGGGCGATGCCGGGGACGGACTGCGCGACGATCGCCTTGGCCGCCGCCTGCGCGGCGGGCAGGTCGGGCTGGCTGCCGATGCAGGTCGTGCCGGCGCGGCCGTTCACGAAGTCTCCGAATCCGCGGGTCTCGAGGAAGGTCGCGGTCCGCTCGACCTGCTGCGCCCAGCCCTCCGCCGCCTCGGGGTTCTTGAAGCCGGGGCCCGAGCCGACCAGGACGAGGGCCCGCACGCGCTCGGGGAAGCGCGAGGCGAAGTGAAGGCTCGCCAGGCCGCCGAAGCTGTGGCCGGTCGCCACGAAGGGCGCGTCCGGAGTCGTCGCGTCGGCGATCGCCGCGAGATCCGTCATCACGTTCTCGAGCGACCATTTCGCATCGTCTTCCGGAGCGGGCGAATCGCCGTGGCCTCGTTGGTCCCAGAGAACGAGGGGATGACCGGCGCCGACGATGGCGTCGACCTGCCCGCGCCAATTCTCGTGCGTCGTGCAGAACGCGCACGAGACGATCACGGTCGTCTTTGCCTCGCCGTCCGGTCGGTGGTGTTCGTAGTAGAGGGCATTGCCCTCGGAGGTCGTCACGAAGGACACGGTCGTTCCTCTGCGGTTCGCGCGCGGGCGGCGCCGGACACCGCCTAACGAATCTCGATCATCATGGGCGGAACGAGCGCCGGCGTCCCGGTCGGCAGCCCGGAGGCGACCTCCACCAGCTGCGCCAGCGGTTCCGGCCATTCGATCTTCGGGGAGAGCGTCTGGACCGACGCGGAGGAGAGCGCGCGGATCAGCTGCTCCGAAAGGGTCGGCGGCTCGGGGTACGGGATCAGGAGCACGTCGTCGTCCGGCTCGAGCCCGATCTCGACCTTGGCGCGACGCGCGGCGGTGTAGAGACCGCCGACCTCGTCCACGAGCCCGGCGTCGAAGGCCTGCCGTCCGCTCCACACGCGCCCCTGCGCGACCGCGTCGACGGCCTCGATCGACAGTCCGCGACCGTCCGCGACGCGCGCGAGGAAGAGCTGATAGGTGTCGAGCACCGAGGTCTCGAGCCGAGCAAGGGCCGCCGGGGAGAGCTTCTCGCTCGTCAACAGGAAGTCGGCGTGCTTGCCCCGGGTGAGGGAGTCGATCCCGATCTCGAGCTTGTCGAAGAGACCGCCCAGCACCGGACGGATCGCGAAGACCCCGATCGAACCGGTCAGCGTGCCCGGGTCGGCCACGATCGCGTTGGCGGCGCTCGCCACGTAGTAGCCACCGGAGGCGGCCACGTCGGACATCGCGACCACGACCGGCGTACCCCGTTCCCGGGCGCGCCCGATCGCCCGCCAGATGATCTCGCTCGCGAGGGCCGAGCCGCCGGGGCTGTCGATGCGCAGGAGGATCGCGTCGATCTCCGGATCCTCCGCGGCCTCGACGATCGCGCGGGAGACGGTGCCCGAGGCGAAGACGTTCTCGCTCGAAAGGGGGGAGTCGTCGGACTCGCCCTGCAGGACGGTGCCGACGCCGAAGATCAGGGCGACGCTCGCCTGGGGCGCGAAGCCGAGGGATTCCGGATCGACCGCGGCGTACTCCGCGCCGTAGAGGAGCGACCCGCCCTCGCGTTCGAGCAGGGCGTCGAGATGGACCTCACCGTCGATCAGCCCGAGCGCCTCGAGCTCCTGGCTGCGAACCGGGCCGCGATCGATCGCGTCCTCGATCGCCGTCACAGGCAGGTGTCGCCCCTCCGCGAGCGCGGATACGAAGCGTGCCCAGGCGTCGTCGAGCAGCGAATTCGCCATCTCGCGCGCGGCCTCGGACATCGTCCGTTCGGCGTAGACCTCGATCGCGCTCTTGTAGCGACCGGCCTTGGCGATGTCGAAGTCGATCCCGAACTTCTCCCACAGGCCGCCGAGATGGACGTACTCGGCGGCGAGCCCGACGAGCGGAATCGCCGAGCCCGGCGCGACGAAGATCTCGTCCGCGGCGCTCGCCACGTAGAGCTCCTTGTTCGCGAGGAAGCCCTGGACCTCGAGATGCGCGACCACACGCTTGCCCGCTTCGCGCACGCGGACCGCCGCGGCGCGGATCTCGTCCGCCTTGCCCCACCCGATCGAGAGCGGTTGGATCCGGAGGACCACCGTCTCGACCCGCGCGTCGCGCTCGGCGCGCGTGAAGATCCCGAGCAGCCCGAGCAGGGGGCGCGTCGTATCGCCCGCGAGCCGCGCCAGCGGATTCGGTCCCGGCGCCTCCACGTACTCGCCGCCGAGCTCGATCACGAGCGTCGTGTCGTCGGCGACCTCGAGCGGCGTCCCGCCTCCGAAGCCGCAGCCGAGCGGTCCCGCGAGGGCAAGGAGAAGGAGGAGGAACGCGGAAACCGAGCGGAGAGAAGAAGCCGTCTGCATGGGCCGAGGATATCAGAGCCCCGAGCCAGCGTCCGATGCCGGCCGCTATCCCGCGAGCCCGAGCCTCTCGTCGAGCGCCGCGCCGAACAGCTTCGAGATCCCCGCGCCCTGGGCCGGCGTCGGCCGGAGGATCTTGACGCTCATTCCCATGCTCATGGTCGAGAGGGTGTGGGCCCCCTGCGTGATCGAGGTCGCGACGACGACCGGTACGTCCGCCGTCTCACCCTCTTCTCCGAGCGAGAGCCGCATCAGGAAGGTCGCCCCGACCTCCGCGGCAAAGGGCGTCGGTACGAAGAAACCGGCCGGCTGGAGATTCGAGACGATCGAGTCGAGCAGGTGCTCGCGGTTGCGATACCCGACGACGAGCCGGGTCGGGCGCTCCTTGCCTTCGCCGCCGCCGATGGCCTTGAGGCCGGCCTCGCGGGATTTCGCGAAGGTCTTGCCGATCTGGCCCTTCAGATCGAGCCAACGCTGGTACTCGAGGGGCGTCACGCCCGCGCCGAGGCGCTTGCGCTCCAGGCCCCCGAACTCGCGGATGAGCGGCATCAGCTGCTGAACTTTAGTGCGGTCCCGCATGCCGGGCCCATCGGTCGATCGGGCCGCTTTCCGAAGCCGGATTCCCCGGCGGGCGGCCCCTGGAACCGCCCGGCCGGGCCGCTCCGATTCCGGTAGGCTGGAATCATGAGTCACGACCACTTCCGATTCCTGCCTCATCACAAATCCCCGGGCGACCCGGGGAAAGACCCGATGGTCTTCGCCTTCAAGGGCCGGGACCTGCTCGTCACCGAGGACGGCGGCCTCCCCGACGTGAGCCAGATCGACGAAGCCGGCTACGAGGCGGTCCGCCGGCAGTACCTGGGCTCTCTCGACGGGCGCCACTGCTTCTCGGCCGAGCTCGAGAGCGACGCGTCGCCGAAGGGCGGCCTGCGCTTCTCGAATCTCCACGGGCTCTACGCCTCCCTCGACGAGGCGACCCACGCCGTCGCCGGCCGCGCGGTCCAGATCGTCGAGTGGGACCGGACGCACCAGTTCTGCGGCGCCTGCGCCGAACCGACCGTCGTCTCCGAGACCGATCGCTCGCGCGCCTGTCCGAGCTGCCGGATCCCGATGTACCCGCGGCTCGCGCCCGCGATGATCGTCGCGGTCGAACGCGGCGACGAGATCCTGCTCGGACGCTCGCCGCATTTCCCGGCCGGCATCATGAGCGTACTCGCAGGCTTCGTCGAGCCCGGCGAGAGCGCCGAGGACGCGGTGAAGCGCGAGGTCTACGAGGAGACGAAGATCCTCGTGAAGAACGTGCAGTACTACTCGAGCCAGGCCTGGCCCTTCCCGAACTCGCTCATGCTGGGCTTCCGCGCGGAGTACGCGTCCGGCGAGATCGAGGTCGACGGCGTCGAGGTCGTCGCGGCCGAGTGGTTCAAGGCGAAGGAGATGCCGAACTTCTTCCCCGGCCGCGTCAGCATCAGTCAGTGGCTGATCCACGACTTCCTCGCGCGCAACGGCGTCGAACCCCCGGCTTGACGGCGACGCACCCTTCCATCTGCCGCTTCTGCCACGCGAATTGCGGGATCCTCGTCGACGTCGAGGAGGGGCGCGCGGTGCGTGTGAAGGGCGACCGGGAGAACCCCGCCTATCACGGGTTCACCTGCGCGAAGGGGCGCTCGCTTCCGGACCAGCTCGCCCATCCGGATCGCCTCCTCGTGTCCCGGAAGCGGACGCGCGACGGGGACTACGTCCCGATCGCGAGCGAACGCGCGATGGACGAAATCGCCGCGCGGATCCAGCGCATCGTCGACGCGCACGGTCCCCGATCCGTCGCGCTCTACCCCGGCACGTACTCGGGGCCCCATCCGGCCTCGATCCCGGCGGGCGTCGGTTGGAT
>JBCCZJ010000391.1:0-5381 GCA_039187915.1 Myxococcota bacterium | reverse complement strand
TCGGCCGCCTGCGCCGCCTTCGTCTCGCCCGAGAAGAACCCGGGCGTCGGCCTCGGTCTCGCGCTCGGGACGCTCGCGCGCGGTGGACGCGACAAACTGACCCTCTCCCTGTCCGACGAGATCGCGCTCTTCAGCGACTGGATCGAACAGCTGGTCGCCGAGTCGACGGGCAAGCACGGCAAGGGCGTCGTCCCGATCGCGGGCGAGCCCCTCGACGAGCCCGATCGCTACGGGAGCGACCGGGTCTTCGTCGACCTCGCCCTCGCGGGCGACCCGGGGCAGGCCGAGCGCGAGGCCCGGCTCGCCGCCCTCGAAGCGGCCGGCCATCCGATCATCCGCATCACACTCACCGAGCGGCTCGACCTCCTGCAGGAGGTCTTCCGCTGGGAAGTCGCGACCGCCGTCATCGGAGCGCTCCACGACTTGAACCCCTTCGACCAGCCCGACGTCGAATCGGCGAAGGTCGCGAGTCGCGCGCTCATGGAAGAAGCGCGAAGCGGCGACGCTCTGCCCGTCCCGGCCCCGCGCTTCCGCGACGAAGGCGCCGCCTGGATCGTCTCCCCGGCCGTCGGCAACGTGGAGGACGCCGCGTCGGCGATCGCCGCGCTGCTCGGCGGACTCGGCGAGCACGACACCTTCTTCGTGAACGCCTTCCTCGAGGACACGCCGGCGACGCGGACCGCCCTGCAGGCCCTCCGCGAAGAGGTCGGCCGGGCCCGTCGCGTGGCGACCACCCTCGACTTCGGCCCGCGCTACCTGCACTCGACCGGTCAGCTCCAGAAGGGCGGACCGAACCGACTCGTCGGGCTCCAGCTCTGGCAGAGCGCGGGGGCGCGAAAGGGCGCCGCGCTCGAGATCCCCGGCATGGGCGGCGACTTCGACACGCTGGCCGAGGCGCAGGCCGCCGGCGACTACAGCGTGCTCGCCGAACGCGAGCGTCGGGTGATCGGCATCGACGTCGGCGCCGACCCGGTCGCCACGCTCGAGCGGCTCGCCCGCCTCGTAGCGGAGGCCCTGGCCTAGCGTCATGGCCCCGCACGATTCCACCACGCCGACGGGGGCCGCGCAGGCTGCTCTCGACTTCGTCGAGCCGGGCATGACCCTTGGCCTCGGCACGGGCCGCGCCGCTTCCGCCTTCGTGGAAGCCCTCGGTGCGCGCGTCGCCGACGGCCTCGAGATCACCGGTGTCCCGACCAGCGAAGCGACCGGCCAGCTCGCCCGCGAGCTCGACATCCCGCTCACGACCCTCGAAGCCGCGGGTCGCCTCGACATCACCTTCGACGGCGCCGACGAGGTCGACGACGCGCTCGACCTGATCAAGGGCTACGGCGCCGCGATGGTTCGCGAGAAGATCGTTGCGGCGAGCTCCGACCGGCTGGTGATCCTGGTCGGGCCGGAGAAGCTCGTCTCCGCGATCGGCGCGCGCGGACGGCTGCCGATCGAGGTGCTGCCCTTCGGCGAGGCGCTGGTCCGCCACGAACTCGCGGCCCTCGGCCTCGAGGCCACGCTGCGCGAGGCGAAGGACGGCGAGACCCTCGTGACCGACAACGGGAACTGGGTCCTCGACGCCGCGATCGCCGCGCCCCTCGATGCCGACGCCCTCGAACGGACGATCCTGCAGATGCCCGGCGTCCTCGGGACCGGATTCTTCCTCGGCATGGCAGACGCCGTCCTGGTCGGCAGCGGCAAGGACGTCGAGATCCGCCGGCGGCGCTGAAACGCGGCTCAGGGCCAGCAGAAGCGTGTTCGCGCGACCGTATCGGATGCTTTTCACCACGATGCTCTAGACTCCCCGGCGGAGCTCCGCATGCCGACCCGCCCCTTCTACGTCCAGCGCAACGGTGACTGCATCCCGCTCGAAGGCGCGTGGCGCGTCGCCGAGATCGAGGGGGCGTGGTACGTGCTCGGCCACCACTCGGTCGTGCCCTGCGGCTCCGAGCGCGCGGCGCGCTCGATGCTGGAGGAGCTCGCCGAGCAGGCCGACATCGATGCGCTCGCCAACGAGGCGATCGAGCGGCTCGGCGCGCTTGCCGAGGCGAGCGAGGCCTAGCACCGCGCGCGCCCTGCCGGCCCGCCACCCGCGTCGCGCGAGCCGGTCGCCGAAGAAATCCATCTCTTTCTTGAGACGGATTGGAACGCGCCTTCGATCGCCAGGCGTCACGTTTCCCTTGCCCCGGCTCCACCCCGCCGGCGGCGAGGGAGGCGAAGATGGCGATGCGGACGATTCGATCGCTCCTCTGGATCGGCAGCGGGCGCGGCCTCACGCGCAGCGGGATGACGGAAGCGCCGGAGCTCGACGTGACCTGGGTGCCCAACCTCGACGAAGCGCTCGTGCTGCCAGCGGTCCGCTTCGACGCGATCCTCACGGAGCTCGAGGATCCCCAGGCCCTCGAGCTCGCGCTGCCGGAGCTCGACCGCTTCTCCGAGCGACGCGGCATCCTCGTCGCGACCGCCGACGCGACCGAATCCCACGCCGACGCGCTGCTCGCCATGGGGATCGGCGCCGTCTTCGTGGTCGACCCCAAGCGCGTCGGCCGCGGCTTCGTGACCGAGGTCAACGAGACCCTCGATGCGCTCCAGGCCCAGCGCTGCGCCGAAGCGCGGACGCCGAGCGAAGCGGACGGGAACGACGACGATGCAGCGCCGATCCTGACCGTGAGCCGCCTCGAACCTCCGCCGGACGCCGCCGCGGACGACGCGGAGGAGCCACCGCGCGTGCTCGGCCGCGGCGAGGCCATGCGACAGGTCTCCGACCTGGTCGATCTCGCCGCGTCGAGCCCGTCGACCGTCCTCGTGACGGGCGAGACCGGCGTCGGCAAAGAGGTGATCGCCCGCGAGCTCCACGCGCGCGGCCCGCGCGCCGACGCGCCGTTCGTGGCGATCAATTGCGCCGCCTTTCCCGAGGCGCTGCTCGAGAGCGAGCTCTTCGGGCACGCCAAGGGTGCGTTCACCGGCGCCGATCGCGAGAAGGTCGGCCTCTTCGAAGCGGCGGGCGCAGGCACCCTCTTCCTCGACGAACTCGCCGAGATGGAGCTTCCGCTCCAGGCGAAGCTCTTGCGGGTGCTTCAGGAACGGGAGGTCCGGCGGGTCGGCGACGTCGCCCCGCGGCCGATCCACTGCCGGATCGTCGCCGCGACCAATCGGCTGCTGCCCGACGAGGTGGCCCGCGGCCACTTCCGCGAAGACCTCTTCTACCGGCTGAACGTGTTCCCGATCCGGATCCCGCCGCTCCGCGAGCGCCGCAGCGACGTGCTCCCCCTCGCCCGGAGCTTCCTCGCACGGCACGGCCCGCGAGAGGGAAAGCACGGCTGCCATCTCTCCCTCGCCTCGAGCCACCTGCTCGAGGCCTATCACTGGCCGGGCAACGTCCGCGAGCTCGAGAACGAGATGCTTCGCGCGCTGATGCTCACGCCGAGCGGCCAGCTGATCACCCCGCGCCAGCTCTCACCGAAGCTCGTCGAGATCCTCGAACCGATCGCGCACGGCGCACGCCCCGACGAGACCCTGCGCCAGGCCCTCGACCGGATCGAGTCGTGGCTGATCCGACGCGCGCTCGCCAACAACGATGGCCGCAAGGCGCGCACCGCGCAGAAGCTCGGCATCACGCGGGAAGGGCTCTACAAGAAATTGAAGAGACTCGGGATCGAGTGAGCCCCGCCGCCGGCCTTTATTTGTCGGCCCCGGCGCGCAGATGCACCATCGAGGCGATGCCCAGCACGTCCGGCATCAGGAACATCAGCTTGGTCTTGAGGGGTAGACCGCCGTAGAGGCCCTTCGACATCGAAGTCGAGCTCACGACCTCGAATCGCGGATCCCAGGACTCCAGGTCCTTCGCGCGCTTGAGGCCCCAGCCGCCGCCGGCGGACATCTCCATGCCGCCCTTCTTGAGGACCTGCCGCTTGCCGATCTCGACGCCCAGCGGAGAAAGGGAATCGAAGAAGAACTCGCAGGCGCCGAAATGGTCGGCCGCACGAACGAAGAAATCCCGGATCTCGTGCTCCGTGAAGTAGTAGAGCACGCCGCCGGCCAGGAAGAGCAGGCCGTCCCGGACTTCGATCTGCGAGAACCAGCCTGCCTCGAGGAACGACGCGGGAATGCTTCGATGGCGATCGTTCTCCTCGTAGAAGTTCTTCCGGAGCTCGATCACCTCCGGCAGGTCGAGCTCGTAGAAGAGGATCCGACCGTTGTCGATCCGGCTGAACGTCGTGTCCATCCCGCAGCCGATGTTCACGATCGTCGCCTCGGGGTGGGCTTCGATGAATCCGAGGGCCATCTCGTCGGTCTGCAGGCTCCGCGCCACCCAACCGTGTTGGGAGAAGGCCTGCGTCTCTTCGATCCCCGAGAAGTCGTAGTCGAGCCGCTCGACGATCTCGACCGCCTTCTCGTCGACCAGCCTCGGCTCCGGCTTCCGCGTCTCGAACGCGCGGCCCCAGAGTGGCAGGAGCAGCGTCTCCTGGATGGTCCCGACTTCGATCCCGACCTCGAGCTTTTCTTTCATGCTCGCTTCTCCCATGAGCGTGATGGGCCGCGGGATCCCGATCGAGGGCGCGGCCGATGTCGTCTGACGCCTGGGCACCTTCCAGCGTATCGGACCGGCCTAATGGATTCATCCCGCTCGCAGCCGACCGGGCACGGCGGTGCGGGCCCGACGACGACCGGTCGCCTTCGACGCTTGCCAGCAGGCCGATGGCCGACGCATCGAATCGAAGCGCCGGGATCAGACCTCGAGCTCGACCCGGGTCACGCCGTTCAGGAAGAGATTCGCCCCCACGGCCGCGCGGGCGCGCCCGAAGGAGGTGCCCGCGAAGCGGGCGGCCAGGCGGCGCGCCATGGCATGGATGGCGTGGGTGCCGAGCATGACGCGCGGCGGCATCGCCTGAAGGCGCTGGATCACGTTCAGCTCGCGTCCTCGGATCGCCTCGACCCGGGCGGCCGCCGCGTCGACGTCGCCGTTCGCCCGGAAGGCCGGGACGAGCAGGTTCGCTGCGACGATCGCGTCCCGCAGCGCGATGTTCACGCCCTGCCCGCCGACCGGCGACATCGTGTGCGCGGCGGCGCCGATCAGGAGCGATCCGGGCGTGGCCCATCCCACGACGCGGTCGGAGACCGCGTTCAGCAGAAACGGGCGCGTGATCGTCTCGGCGGCGGCGGCCAGGTGGGCCGCCAGCTCGGGGTCCGCGTGATGCGCGAGCTCCTCGACCCAGGCTTCGTGGGAGCGGCTCTTCAGCTCACCGAACGTCCCCTTGAGGATCACCCACCCGATCTGGAGCAGACCGTCCGCCGTCGCCCCGGCCAGCAGGAGATGCCCGCGTCCCCCGACGAAGCGGATCGCCCCGGGCGACCAGGCTTGCGGGTAGGCCATCTTGAACCAGACCACGTCG
>JBCCZJ010000390.1:0-5383 GCA_039187915.1 Myxococcota bacterium | reverse complement strand
CGGCCGGCATCGTCGCGGCCGACTACAACGCCGACGGTCGCCTGGACGTCGCGAACTCGAACCATCCCGGCTCCGTGACCGTCCGGATCAACGAGACGTCGGGGAAGTCGCTCGACGTCGCCTTCCCGAACGCGGGCGAGTCCGACTACGCACTGGAGTCGGTCTATCCACCGATCTACGGCATCGCGGGTGTCGAGGGCGGGCTCACCTCCGCGGACTGGAACGGCGACGGCCTGCCGGACATCGCGACCGCCGATCTCGGTGAGCTGAAGCGGCCGATCAACGGCCGGAGCCGGTGCGAGGGCGGCACGCCGGAGTGGAGCGCCAACACGATGTCGATCCTGCTGAACACCAGCAAGAAGGGGCAGGCCCAGGCGAGCTACGCGGATCCGGTCTATTTCCCGATTCCGGGTCCGGCGATCTCGATCACGACCGAGGATTTCAATCTCGACGGCAAGCCGGATCTCGTGACCGCGAACACCGGCGCGCCCGGCAGCATGTCCGTCCTCACCAACCTCACCGAGCAGGGCTCGTTCGAGCCGTGCTTCTCGGCGTGGCTCGACGACAAGATCCCGGCCGGCGATCTGCCGCAGGGCGCGGGACCGACGAATCCGATCGCCGTCGACTTCAACGGCGACGGCAAGCCGGACATCGCGACCGCCAACTGGAACATCCGCACGGTCAGCATCTGGTTCAACACGACGCCGGACGGCGGCGCGCCCCGGCCGAGCTTCGGCGAGCCCTATTCGATCCCGACCGGTGACTTCTATCCGCTCGTGCTGCGCACGGGCGATCTCGATGGCAACGGTCTGCCGGACATCGTGGCGATCCCGCTCTCGACCCTCAGTCGGGCGGCGATGCTGGTGATCCGGAACGAGACCGAAGAGGGATCGATGACACCGGACTTCGTGGTCGACCAGGTCTACGACATCCCGAAGCAGCTGAAGGACGACTGGCTCTACACCTATTTCGCGACGGCGGGCGTCGTCGCCGACTTCGACGGCGACGAGCGGGACGACGTCGCGCTCGTGATCGCGAAGGCGAGTTCGCTCGTTCGGATGATGAAGCCCGGCAACGACATCCTGAGCTACGTGGACCCGGGCGTCCCGCTCCCGATCGTCCACGCCATCCTGCCCCACGAGAGCATGCTGGTCGTGTATCGCCAGGTCGACGCGATGACGCGCGAGCCGGCGGCGCCGGTGATCCCGGGTCCTGGCGCGATGGCCTCCGTCGAGCGCTCTCCGTTCTGCCAGTCGGCCCGCGACGTGCTCGGCGGACTGACGGCGTCGGTCAAGGCGATCGGCGACGAGCAGGCCGCGGCGGGGACCGAAGACGCGATGATCCGGTCGATGCAGACCGCGCATACGGCGGACCGGTTGCGTGAGGTTGCCGCAGCGGGCTCCGGCGCGATCGCAGACGACCTGAACTCGATCGCGACGTGGGTCGACGAGATGGCCGAGCACGTGAAGACGCGCGCGTCCAAGCACGTCGATCACGACGTGGAGGCGGTGGTGATCCGCGCCACTCGCCACCTCCACGAGGCGTGCGGCGACGCACCGACGGCGGGGTCAGCCCCCGAGAAGGGACTGCACGAGGCCGATCACGGCGTACATCACCACGAAGTATCCCGCGTCGATCGCGAGCTGCGTCTTCGTTCGATGTGAGAAGAGATAGTTCGTCGCCAACACGGGCGCGACGAAGGAGACGGCGACGCAGACGCCGAAGCCTGCGCTCATGAGCGGGCTCGTGATCCCGATCGTCACGCGGAAGGCCGCGACGGCGACCGACATGAATACGTTGAGCGCGAAGGCGATCGCAAAGACCTTCGGCGTGTTACCCGCGGCGATCTGCTCTTCCGTCAGTCCGATCTCTGCCTGCCAGCGGCGGCCGAAGAGCGGGCCGAACCACAGCCAGCCGAGGACGAAGGCGGCGAAGGCCGCGGCGATCACGGCGAGCCAGTTCAGAGAGGGAAAGTCGGGCATCGGAGTCTCCTGCAGGAACGGGGGACGGGCTCAAGGGCCCGCTCGACGGTACACGTTCCGGACGCGTCGCAGGTGGGCCGGATGGGGGAGGGCCGGGGGGCTTCGCCCGCTCGCCTAGCGTCGCCGCGGTCGACCGCCCTCCTCTTGCGCGGTCTTCGTCGGACTCGCCGCGTCGTCTCCCCGAGCCCGGTTTCGGCGGCGCGTGCGTTCCGCGCGCGACTCCGAGTTCGCGCCGCGTGATTGCTGCCCTCGTTCTGGATCCGCACACTCCGGGTTCTTCCCCCGCGACGCCCGCACGCCCCTCGAGGAGCACCATGTCCGATTCCCGCGAATTCGATCTCGTCGTCTTCGGCGCCACCGGCTTTACCGGCCGACTCGTCGCCGAGTACCTCATCCATCGTGAGGGCGCGCCGCGCTGGGCGATGGCCGGGCGGAGCCAGGAGAAGCTCGAGCAGGTTCGCGACGAGATCGGCGCGCCGGCGGATACGCCCCTCGTCGTCGCCGACACCGGCGATCCCGCGAGTCTCGCCGCGCTCGCGCAGCGCACGCGCTGCGTCGTGTCGACCGTCGGCCCCTACACCCTCTACGGCACGCCCCTCGTGGAAGCGTGCGTCGAAGCGGGCACCGACTACACCGACCTCGCGGGCGAAGTCCTCTGGATGCGCCAAATGATCGATACCCATGCGGCGCGTGCCGCGGAGACCGGCGCCCGGATCGTCCACTCGACCGGCTTCGACTCGATTCCCTTCGATCTCGGCGTGCACTTCCTCCAGGCCGAGGCGAAGCGCCGCTTCGGGAGCGCCTGCGCGCGCGTCCGCGGTCGGGTCGTCGACATGAAGGGCACGCTCTCGGGCGGCACCGCGGCGAGCGGCCGCGCGACGGCGCAGGCGGTCGCGGCCGACCCGAGCCTCGGTGCCCAGCTGATGGATCCCTTCTGTCTCGCGGGCGGCTTCCGGGGCCCGGCGCAGCCGAGCGGGAACGACGTGGAAGAGGATGGCGTGGCCGGCGGCTGGATCGCGCCCTTCTTCATGGCGCCGATCAACACGAAGAACGTCCATCGGACGAACGCGCTCCTCGGCCATCCCTACGGCGAGGACTTCGTCTACGACGAGATGTTCCTGACGGGACCCGGCGAGGCCGGGCAGCAGGCCGCCCAGGGCATGGCCGCGATCTCCCAGGCGATGCTCGGCGGGAGCGGCGAGGGCGGCCCACAGCCCGGCGAGGGCCCGTCGAAGGAAGAGCGCGACGCCGGCGGGTACGACGTCCACTTCTTCGGCAGCCACGCGAACGGCGAGACGCTCCGGGCCCGCGTGACCGGCGACAAGGATCCCGGCTACGGCTCGACGTCGAAGATCATGGCCGAAGCTTCGATCTGCCTGGTCGAGGACTGCGCAGACGCGCCGGGCGGGATCTACACGCCGGGCGCGATCATGGGCGAAGTGCTGGTGCCCAAGCTGGTCGAACGCGCAGGGCTGACCTTCGACCTGATCGACTGAGCGTGCCGCGCTCTGCGCGCCCCGAGCGCGCGGAGCGCCGGCGCTAGGCGTCGCTCGTGGCCGCCGCTTCGTGGTAGAGGTGTACGTCGCGCTGGGGGAAGGGGATCGAGACCCCTTCCCGGTCGAAGCGCATCTTCACTTCGCGGGTGACGTCCCAGTACACGTTCCAGTAGTCGTCCCGCGCGCACCAGGGACGCACCACGAAGTTGACCGACGAGTCCCCGAGCTCGAAGACCTTCACGACGGGCTCCGGATCGCCGAGGACCTTCGGGTGGTCGGCGAGGATCGATTCGAGGATGCCCTCGGCCTTCGGGATTTCGTCGGCGTAGCCGATGCCGAAGACGAGGTCGACGCGGCGGATGCGCTGGGCCGTGACGTTCGTGATCACGTCGCCCCAGATCTTGCTGTTCGGCACGATCAGCGTCTTGTTGTCCATCGTCAGGATCGTCGTCGAGACCAGGCTCATCTCGGCGACCCGGCCGAAGACGCCGCCTGCGCAATCGATCATGTCGCTCACGTCGAAGGGGCGGTAGATCAGGATCATCACGCCCGCGGCGAAGTTGCCGAGGGTGTCCTGGAGCGCGAAGCCCAGGACGAAGCCGGCGATGCCGAGTCCGGCGAGCATCGGGCCGATCTCGATGCCGAGCTGGGAGAGGGCGATCAGGAAGCCGAGCGCGAGAACGGCGCCGGAGCTCAAGGAGACGAGCATGCGTTTCAGGAGCTGCGAGAAGCGGAGGTGGGGCGCTTCGACGGCGCGCGACACGACGCGCCGCGCCAGCCGGGAGAGCCAGAGGAAGACGAAGACGATCAGCAGGAAGACGATCGCCTGGAAGACCAGGCCCGGGCCGTTGTCGATCAGGCCGTCCCGCAGGCGGGTCAGCCATTCGCTGATCAGGTCGCCGGCGACGTCGCGGTCGAGCACGTCGAGCGTGATTTCGCCGCTCTCGGCGACCAGGATCTGTCGGTAGGGCGCGTCGTCGAGACCGAGTCGCGGCATCAGGTCGAGCAACGCTTCGAGCCGATCCATCGAACCTTCCATGCGCATGCGCAGCGCCCACTCCTCGGGCGAGGCGGCCGCGGGCGCTCCGCCGAGGTCGGCGGCCGCGGCGAGGTCGGCGGCGCGGTCGCGGAGGAGCCCGATCCGGCTCGTGACCAGACGGACCTCGGTCGCGACGCCCGTCGCGAGCCATTCCTCCTGCGCGGGCCGCGCGCCGAGGCTGGACTCGAGTTCGACCAGCTCGACCGCCAGCGTGAGCAGATCGACCTCCGTCTGTTCGGCGCGCTCGAGGCGATTGACCGCGCTCGCGAGCCCTTCGCCCTCCGCCTCGGCCGAGGCGTCGCTGAGCTCGCGGATCCGCGCGCGCTGTCGCTTGAGATCGATTCCGAGCTGCGCTTCGGCGTCGTCGAGGCGGGTGAGGAGGACGGTCTTCTGTTCGGCGAACTCCGGATCGCCCGCCCGATCCTCGAGGAGCGCGGCCTGCTTGCGCAGCGCCTCGAACGCCTTCATGCGCAGCTCGAGCCCACGTCGACGGAGCGCGCGCGCATCGAAGGCCGACGCCTTCTCGGCGTCGGACCCGACGCGGTCGGCCTCGGCCAGCCGGGAACGGCGCAGCTTTTCGAGTCTTTCGAGCCGATCGGAGAGCGTCTCTTCGCCCTTCGCCTCCCTGGCTTCCTTCGCCGGCCCGCCGGCGGGCGAAGCCGATTCGTCGGCCGCGGTGGCGGAGGGCGCGGGCGCGATGCCGACGACGAGGGCCAGGGCGGCGCAGGCGAGACCCCCGCTCCACCGGGCGCGGCGCGAGTTCGTCGCGGGCCGTTGCGTGCTCGTCTCGGTTCGTTCCATGCGCTTCGTCCTCGCTCGATCCCGCTTCCGGGCGCCGTCGCCGCCCGGGGCAGGGCGGCGACGGG
>JBCCZJ010000389.1:0-5426 GCA_039187915.1 Myxococcota bacterium | reverse complement strand
TCGAGCACCTGCGCGAGGCGGGCTTCGCCGTGGAGTCGATGGACCTCCGCGACCTCACGGCGGTGAAGGCGGAGAGCGGCGTCGGCCGAGACCTCGCCTCCTGCCACACGGCCCTCGTCGACGGCTACGTGCTCGAGGGACACGTCCCGGCGAGCGACGTCGCGCGGCTCCTCGCGGAACGGCCCGCGATCACCGGCCTCGCCGTCCCCGGCATGCCGATCGGCTCGCCCGGGATGGAGCATCCCGACCCCAGCCGACACGAGCCCTACGACGTGATCGCCTTCGGGCCGCAGGGCACGTCGGTCTTCGCCTCGCACGCGCCGTAACCGGAGCCGTCACCGCGGTGGCGCGGCGCGGACGAAGCGGGCGCCGGGCCGCGCGTCGCGCGGGCTAGCCGCGGGCGCAGCTCATCATGCCCAGGGCCTCGCGCGAAGGCGGCGACCCCGGCAGGCGGTCGAAGCGGCCTCGACCGACGAACCGGCGCGAGCACGACGGACACTCGTTCGCGTCCGCGGCCACGGGGAGGAGGCAGCGCGCGCAGAAATGCTCCACGGCCTCCGGGGCGTTCTCTTCGAGACGGGTCGGCATATCGGGTCTCCGCTTCGGGAGCGCAGGCCGCGCGGGGCGCCCTTCGCTCAGAGAGTGAGATGCCGTAGAGGGCCGTTTGGGGACGGGAGGATTCACGGTTTCTCGCGAGTCGCCCCCCAGCCGGGCGACCCGCCGTCAGGTTCGGCGCCGCGAAACGGCACTTTCCGTATCGATTCCGGCTACTTGCACGCCCGATCCGAGCTGGTTAGGTTCCGCCCGGTCCGATTTCCAACCCGCCAGGAGCGCTCCTCCCATGCCCAACGAAACCGCCGTAGAGATTCCCGACGAGTTCAGCTCGGTCCCCATCCTCACCTTCAAGACCCTGAAGAACACCGAGCTCGGCGCCCTCGAGATCACGCGCGAAGACGACGGCTCCGTCGTCCTGACCGGCATCCTGAAGCTCGTGACCGAGTCGATGCTCCAGTCCTACCCGCGCAGCGTCCTCGGCAAGTGGACGCCGAACCGCGCGCGCATCCGCTACAGCGCCGAGGAAGCTGCCGGCCGCGACTGGAAGAACCACGCGACGGGCGAGTCCGTCGACCTGGAAGGCGCACTCGCCCTCTGATCGCCGCGCGGCCCGGCCGAGCGACGCGGCTGCGCCGATCGAGGGCAGCGACCGCGCCGGTCGAGCGACGCGGCTGCGCCGATCGCTCAGCCCGACGCGCGCGCCATCGCCTTCTCGGCGCGAGCGCGCTGGAAGGTGATGCAGGTCGAATCGGCCGGGATCTCGTCGAGGGGTTCGCGGACGAGCGCCGGCGTGATGGCGACCTCTTCGGCCCGCGCGCGGAGCGCGTCGAGGTCGAAGCCGTAGAGCGCGGCGGCGTTCTCGCCCAGCATCATCCGGACTTCGTCTTCCGGCACGTCCGCGAACGCGAAGCGCATGTTCTCGCGCGAGTACGGGTAACAACCCTCGTAGTGGGGGTAGTCGTTGCCCCAGAGCACGCGGTCCTTGCCGACGATCTCCCGCCCCGCGACGTCGGCGGGGCTCGGGAAGCTCGCACCGTACCAGCAATTGCGACGTGCGTAGAAGCTCGGGCGTTCCTCGAGCGGCGGGTCGTTCGTCGTATCGATCTCGCCGATCGCCCCCATCTTCCACGCCAGATACATCCCGTCCATGTGCTTGAGGAGCGCGGGCGCCCAGGCGCAGCCGCTCTCGGTCAGGATGAACTTGAGGCCGGGGAAGCGCTCGAAGACGCCGCCCATGATCAGGGTCGTGTAGCCCCGCTGGACGTAGAAGGTCATCTCCATCGCCCACAGCGCGTTCGACCCCTGCGCGCCCGAGTAGGCCGGGCAGCCCTGCCCCGAGTGTTGGTTCATCACGAGATCGTGATCCTGGATCGCTGCCCAGAGCCGGTCGAGGGAACGGTCGTTGAGCTGCGGCAAGTGCGTATCGGAGGGCGCGGGCAGCGGGAGCAGTACGCCGCCGCGAAGGCCGTGCTCGGCGATCCACTGCACGTCTTCGATCGCGTCGTCGATGTCGTTCAGGTGGATCAGGCCGATCCCGGCGCGCGAGACCGGATCCTCCTGGCAGAACTCCGCCAGCCAGCGGTTGTGGGCCCGGGTCCCGGCGCGGAAGCGGCGATACTGCTCGGGCGTGGCGGGCGGTGCGATGTGGAAGGCCTTCTCGTAGAAGGGCGGTACCGTGTTCGGGAAGATGACCTCGCCGACGACGCCGTCGCCGAGCAGGTCGTCCCGACGAAGCGCCGAGTCCCAGTTCTTCGCCTTCTTGCCTCCGATGTGCTTCTTCGACGGATTGCTGTAGCCCCCGCGCCAGGCGTCGAACTCGTCGCGGAAGGCGGGATCGAGGTAGTCGCGATAGCCCGCGACGGAATTTCCGGCGTGGGTGTCTGCGGTGATCACGATATAGGGCGCGTCGGTCATGCGGTTCTCTCGGGCGGCGGTCGACGTATCGACTCGAATGGACAGCGTAACGAAATCGGGGGCGGGCACGGAGTGCGACGCGCCCCCTGCCGCGGCGCGCGCGGAGGCTAGGTTCCTGGGCATGGACGAGTTTCTCCAGGCGAGCGCGATGATCCGAGCGGCCCGGGAAAAGTGGGCGCTGCGCGGCCAGGCGCGACCGGCCTTCGCCCAGGAACCCGGCCCCGGCGAGGAGTCCGTCTGGGACTACCCGCGCCCGCCGCGCATCGTCGCGGATCCCCGCCCCGTCGAAGTCCGCTTCGGCGAGCGCGTGCTGGCGTCGACGTCGCGCGCCGTGCGCGTGCTCGAGACCGCGAGCCCGCCGACCTTCTACATCCCTCCCGACGACGTCGATCTCGCGACGCTCGCCGAGAGCGGACGGACGTCGATCTGCGAATGGAAGGGGCAGGCCGTCGACTTCGATCTCGTCGGCGGCCCCGAATCCGTCGCCTGGTGCTACCCCCGCGTCTTCCCCGAATTCGCTTCGATCGCCGGATGGATCGCCTTCTACCCGGCGCGCGTCGAGTGCCTCGTCGCCGGCGAGCGCGTCCGGCCTCAGCCCGGCGGCTACTACGGCGGATGGATCACCGACGAGATCAAGGGCCCCGTGAAGGGGGAACCGGGGATCAGCGGCTAGCGCGGGACGCCGGACGCGGGCGCCCCGGCCCGTCGGCCCGAGACGCAGAGCGGTGACGAAGGCGACAAGCGTCATGTTATTCGCCCCACGAAAGGCGCAAGAAACGACGCAAGGCGAGAGGGTCTCGGCCATCGAGCGGGGCGCTGGCGCCCGTGTACACTTCGGCGCATGAGGACGCGTCCCAGGCCGCTCGAGTCACCCGCTCCAGCCGGAGGGATCCGGCCGGACGAACCGCGCCGCGCCACCACGATCGCGATCGCGCTGGTCTCGAGCGCGGCCGGCGCGATGTCGACGGCGGTCCACCTCGCGGCCGGCGATCCGGGGCGCGCGCTCTTCACCGGCTTCTGCGGCGCGCTCTTCGCCCTGCTCGGCCTTCTGCTGGTCGTTCGTGACGAAGATGTCCGGAGGCTGTCCCATGCGGTGATCGGGACCGCCGGCGTAATGGTCAGCCTGAGTCCCTTCATGTCCACGCGCCCCGAGACGATTCCCCTGCCCCTCGGCCTCGTCGCCCTGCCGGTCGCCGCCGTCCTGTGCACGGGCCACCGCGCCGGACTCGTGTGGACGCTCCTCTTCGTCGCGGCCCTCGCCGTCGGCGCGGCGAGTCTGCCCCTCGATCCGGGGGTCGACGTGCTCGCGACCAACGCGGCGATCGTCGCGCTGATCCTCGGCGCGAGCTCGGCGTGGGTCGAGCGCCGGCTGTCCGGCTCGGTCGCGCGCGCGGAGGCAGCGCTGATCGAGGTCGAACGGAGGGCGGCCGGCGAGAGCCGGATGGCGGCCTCGCTCGAGGAGCGCGAACACTTCCTCGAGACGCTCTTTCGCAAGAGTCCGGTCGTCCTGCTGCTCTCCGAGTTCGACTCCGGCCGCATCGTCGACGTCAACGCCGGCTTCGAGAAGCTGAGCGGCTGGACCCGCGCGGAGGTCCTGGGGCGGACGCTCACCGAGCTCGACGGCTGGCCCAGCCTCGAGGAGCGAGACCGGCTCTTCGAGGCCTTCACGACCGACGACTTCGAGCAGACGATCGAGACCCGCATGCGCGCGCGTTCGGGGGCGCTCTTCGACATCCTCGTCTCGGTCGAGGTCGTCTCGCTGGATGGCGTCGCGCATCTCCTCGCCCACGCCATCGACGTGACCGAGCGGCGACGGAAGGCCCTCGAGGAGTCGCGCGCCATGACCGCCCGCCTCGAACGCCAGGAAGACGCCCTCGCCGATACGGTCGCGCAGCTCCGCCGGCAGGAGCGTCTCGCCTCGGTCGGCACGCTCGCCGCCGGCATCGCCCACCAGATCAACAACCCCGTGGGCGCGATCCGCGCGGTCGCCGAAATGAGCCGCCTGGAGCTCGAGTCCGGCAAGACCGATCGCCTGGAGTCGGCTCTCGATACGATCGTCGAAGAGTCCCAGCGCTGCGGCGACATCGTCCGCGGCATCCTGCAGTTCTCGCGCGACGAGCCGCTGTCGCGCTGGGTCGGCGATCTGAACCCCAACGTCGAGCGCGCGGCCCGCCTGATGCAGCCGCGGGTCTCGGCGCACGGCTGCCGACTCGAAGTCGAGCTCCACGCCGAGCCGCTTCGGCTCCTCTTGAGCCCGATCGGCGTCGAGCAGATCGTCGTGAACCTTCTGCAGAACGCGGTCGACCACGCAGTCGGGCCGACGCATGTCCGCCTCTCGACCCACCGCGAAAACGACCGGGCCCTCGTCCGCGTCGCGGACGACGGTGAAGGCATCGACTCGGGCGCGCTCGACCGGGTCTTCGACCCTTTCTTCACGACCCGCTTCGGCGAGGGCGGCACCGGCCTCGGTCTCTCGGTCGTGCACGGCCTCGTGAACCAGCACGAAGGCGAGGTCCGGATCGAATCCCCGACCGACGGCGGCACGATCGTCGAAGTCTCGTTCCCGATCCACGGGTTGCACGGCTGACGGCCGACGCAGGCGGGCAAGACCGCGGCAGAGACCCATCTGCCCTATCGTTCATGGGCGCGCGATCGAAGCGCGAGCCCTCGATACGGACCGACGCCGCGGTCAGAAATCCAGGTCCGATCCATGACTTGCTCACCGGGCCTGGCCGCGCGTGTCGTCGCGGCGTTCGCGCTGGTCCCGGCTTCGATCTCGGGCGGAAAAGCCTGTGCCGGCGAGGGCTATCTAGGTCTCCACGTCGGCACCCACTTCTGGCCGGCCTACAGCAACCGCGACCAGGTCGAGGCGGACACGACGCCCGGCTACTCCTACGGGATCGTCGGCGGGCTCGAGCTCGGCGGCGACGATCTTCGAGGTGGCGCCGTGGATCGAT
>JBCCZJ010000388.1:0-5431 GCA_039187915.1 Myxococcota bacterium | reverse complement strand
TCGGCTGTGGGGCGACTTCAACGCCGTCGCGGTCGCCAACGAGGACGCCTGGAACCGCACGCCGCGCACGCCGGAAGAGATCGTCACGCCGGGCGAGGGCAACCGCATGCTCGCGTACCCGTACACGAAGTCGCTCGTTTCCCTCGCCCGGCGTGACGATCTCTTCCGGCGTGCGCGGCGTGCGGTTCCAGGCGTCCTCGTTGGCGACCGCGACGGCGTTGAAGTCGCCCCACAGCCGACCCAGCTCGTCGCGATGCGCCGCGAGGGACTGACCCTCGTGGGCGCGCAGCGCGTTGTCGATCATCGAATACTGGATGATCGGCGTGACGAGGCCGAGCTCGATCTCGAGCGCGCCCATGATCTCCTGGTGCGGCACGAGCACCTCGTCCGGCGCGCCGTCGGCCTGATCGGTCAGCGGGACGTCCTGGCCCGCGCGCTGGTAGCGATTCGCGCGGTCGCGGGCCTCGGCACCGACGATCAGAGCGAGCTCCGACTCCCCGTTCGCGATCGCGCTGCAGGCCTTGCCGAGGACCGTCGACTGCAGGATCCCGATCTCGGCAACGACCGTCCGTACGTCCTTCGCGCCGTAGCGGTCCGCCAGGATCCGCCCGGGATCGGAGTAGGCCCAGAAACCGCGCGGCGCCCAGATCCGGTCGAGCTCGGTCAGCAGGACCGAGGATCCGGCGTCGTCCGCGGCAAGGCGCCCGCTCTCCTCCATCAGGTCGAGGGGCTCGGCGAGCTGGCTCGGGTCTTCCCCGCGCTGGACGACGGCAGCCGCGCCGACGAGGACGGGCGTACGGGGATCGGCGGGCATCGAGCGGGCTCCTCCAGGCGCCGTCGGCGGGGTCACCGCGGCGGAGGCGCATTCTAGCCCCTCCCCGGATCCCGCCCGGGCCGTTTTTGACCAGTTGATTCAATCATCTGATCAAATAATCTCCTCCCGATGGCCGCCGACACCCGCGACCGGATCCTCGCCGCTGCGACGCGGCTCTATGCCGCTCCCGAGGCGGGCGGGCCGGCCCTGCGCGCGATCGCCCGCGAGGGCGGCGTGAACTCGGCCCTGATCCACTACCACTTCGGGAGCCGGGAAGGCCTGCTGGAAGCCGTGCTCCTGCGTGACCTCGAGCCCGTGCAGGCCCGGCGTGGACCGATCATCGAGGCGCTGCGGGCGGGGCCCAGCGCCGACGGCACGGACCTGGCGCGTCTGTGCGTGGTGCCGATCGCCGCCCTGCCTCGCGGTGACGCAGGCGGACCGGAGCCGGCGCTCCGACTGCTCGCGCGCGCGGTCGCCGAGGATCGAGCGCGACTCGACGCGCTGACCGTGCAGCATTTCGCGCCGATGCTCTTCGGCCTGCGCGACGTGCTGGCCTCGGCGCTCCCGTCGCTCTCCGGCGAAGCCAAGCAGCGCCGCTTCCGGCTGGCGGTCGACGCGGCCGTCACGACGCTCGCCGGCGACGAAGCGACCCGCGTCCGCGCCACGTCCGCCGAAGCCTTCGACGGATTTGCCCACGAGCTCACAACGTTCCTGGCCGGCGCCCTCGACGCGCCGGCCTGAATCGGCGAACCCGGCGTTCGCGCGAAGGCGCCCTGCCGCCCTTCATCTGCACTAGGATCGATTCCGATGAGCAAGCCGCGCAGACAGGAACAAGAGAAGGCCTCCGAGGAGATCAGCGAGGTCGCGAAGGACATCCTTCGCATGCAGCTCCCGATCATGCTGCCGGGCCTCGGCCACGTGAACATGTACGCGCTCGTCGACGACGACGGTGCCGCGGTGATCGACCCCGGGCTGCCGGGCGAATCCACCTGGAACGCGATCACCCACCGCCTCAAGCAGGCGGGCCTCGAGCCGCGTCACATCCACACGGTCTTCATCACGCACTCGCATCCGGACCATTTCGGCGGCGCCGTGCGGATCCACAAGGAGTCCGGTGCGCGCATCGTCGCCCACCGCGCCTTCCACTTCGGCGGCCCGAGCCGCGGCCACAAGCGCCACACCGGAGCCGACGCACACGGACACGGCGACGGGCACGGCCACGACGATCACCACGTCGAGGCCAGCGTCGACGACCTGATCGCGCACATGGAGCTCCTGGAGCGCGATCGCCGGCGCGCGCAGAATCCGCTCTGGCGGATCCGCAGCGCGCTCAAGCGCATGACGACACCGGCGCCCTGGAAGGGCCCGGGCGAGACCGCCAGCCTGCGGGAGAGCTTGCGCTGGCTCTCCTACGCGACCTTCGGGCGGAGCCGCTTCGTTCCGCCGGTGACCCATCACGTCGAGCATGGCGACGTCCTCCGGCTCGCCGGTCGCGAGTGGTTCGTGCAGCACACCCCGGGCCACACGGCGGACCACATCTGCCTGCACGATCCCGACACGGGGGCGTTCCTGTCCGGCGACCACGTCCTGCCTTCGATCACGCCCCACATCGGGGGCGTGTCGTACCTGGCGGACCCGCTCAAGTCGTTCTTCTACTCGCTCGATCGGGTGGGCGAGATCCAGGGCGTGGAGCTCGCGCTCCCGGCCCATGGCCATCCCTTCGACGATCTCGCCGGACGCGCACGGTCGATCAAGGAACACCACCACGAGCGCCTCGACGAGATCAAGGAGATCGCCCGGGACCTCGGCCGTGCCGACGTGAACAGCTTCATGAAGCGCCTCTTCCGCGAGCGGAGCTGGGGCGACATGGCCGAGAGCGAGACCTACGCCCACCTCGAGCACCTGCGCCTCGAAGGCCAGGCCGAAGCGCATCGCAACGAGAAGGGCCGCCTCGTCTACGACATGTAGGCCGCGCCGCGCCCGGGGATCGCCCCGGGCAGAAGGCTCAGCTGTCCTGGTGGAGCACGTCGAGGTACATCGCGCGCACGCGCGCGATCTCCTCGTCGAGGCCCTCCTGGGTCCAGCTCGACGTGTCGATCGGCGGGAGGACCACCGCCTCGATCGTAGCGGGCCGCACGACGGCGGCGTCCTTCGGAAACGCGTCCAGCACGTTCCGGAACACGACCGGGACGATCGGGACGCCGGCCTGCATCGCGAGATGGAAGGGCCCCTTCTTGAAGCGGCCGAGGCGCGTCGTGATCGAGCGCGTGCCCTCCGGCGCGATCGCGATCGAGCGACCCTGCTGGAGCGCACGGACGGCGGGCTCGAGCGCTTCGCGGGCCGCCTCGGCGCCGGCTTCGGCGATGCCCGCGCGATCCACGAAGACCATTCCCGCGGCCGAGAAGATCGGCCCCATGATCGGGTCGTCCTGGATCTCCTTCTTGCCGACGCCGGTCATGTCGCGGCGCACGATCTTGAGCATCAGGATCGGATCGAGCGCGCTCTGGTGGTTGAAGATGAAGACCGCCGGCCGCGCCGCCCAGGCGTTCTCCTCGCCTTCGACGCGGAGGTCGATTCCCGCGAGCGACGTCGCGAGGTCGCTCCAGACCGCGCCCGAGACGTTCAGGAGCTCTCGATAGGAGCCGTTCACGATCCCCGCCGCGATCCCCGCGCCGAGCGCCGGCCCGACGCTCGCGTAGCTGAGTCCCGTCCGGACGAGGTCGCCGAAGCTCGGTCGCCCGCGGCTGCGGAAGCGCCGCACGGGCCACATCCGCTCCTTCGCGATCTGCGCGAGCTGGCGGTTCGGGTTCAGCGGGCGCGGACGACCGACGGCCTCGAGCAGCGGCAGGTCCTCATGGCTGTCGGTGTAGAAGTAGCTCTGCCCGAGATCGACGCCCTCGCTCTCGGCGATCTCCCGGGCGGCGTCCGCCTTGCCTTCGCCGTAGCAGGTCGGACCCGCGAGCTCCCCGGTGAAGACGCCGTTCTCGACCGCCAGATCGGTGTACATGACGTGGTCGATCCCGAGCTCGCGGGCGAAGGGCAGGATCTGGTACTTCGTCGCGCTCGAGATGATGGCGAGGGTGTGCCCGGCGTCCTGGTGGGCCTCGATCAGCGCGCGGGACTCGGGATAGATCTGGCGCGCGAGGTGCTTCTCGAAGACCTCCTCGCCCACTTCCTCGAGGACGGATTCCGCGAGCCCGCGGTAGCTCGCGCTCATCCCGGTCATCAGGGCCGAGAAGCCGGTCCGGCCGAGACCGAAGGAGAGCGCGCCGTAGAACGTCCCGACCATTTCGTTCGGGCTCATCCGCCCCGAGATCAGGCGCTCACGCATGAACGAGGACGCCGAGAAGCCGGCGAGGATCGTCTGGTCGAGGTCGAAGAACGCCCCGACCTTCGGGCCCGAAGGTCCCTGTCGGATCTCTTTCGTGAGCCGCGCGTAGAGAGCCATCGGGGCCATCATATCGTTTGCAGCCCGGGTCGCCTATCTTCGTCGAAGCCACGCAAGGAGAGCCAGCATGTCCCGCCCCGTCCGCTTCGGCGTCACCCTCCCCCAGATCAAGCGCACCTGGCAGGAAGCCCGGGATGCCGCCGTCGAATTCGATCGTCTCGGCTACGACTCCCTCTGGGTCTGCGATCACCTGTACGGCGTGCCGGCACCCCAACTCCCGATCCTCGAGGCCTGGACCCAGCTCTCGGCGATCGCCGCCGTCACGGACCAGGCGAAGCTCGGCACCCTCGTGACGCCCCCCTTCTTCCGGAACCCCGCCGTCCTCGCCAAGCAGATCGCGACGATCGAGCAGATCGCCCCCGGTCGCACCATCGCGGGCCTCGGCGCCGGCTGGTTCAAGCCCGAGTTCGAACAGACCGGCTGCGAATTTCCGGACACGCGCGATCGGCTGACGGCCCTCGAGGACATGGTCGAGGTCATGAAGCGGCTGTGGACGGACGAGAAGGCCACCTACGAGGGCCGCTTCTACTCCGTCCACGAGGCGATCTGCGAGCCGAAGCCGGCCACCCGACCCGAGATCCTGATCGGCGGCGGCGGGGAGAAAGTCACCATGGCGATCGCTGCCCGGCATGCCGACACCTGGAACAACATGGCGGTCTTCCAGGCCCAGCTCGCGCAGAAGGTCGAGGCCCTCGACAAGCGCTGCGAGGAGGCGGGCCGCGATCCCGCCACGATCGAGAAATCCCAGCAGTGCGTCGTCGTGATCGGCGAGGACGACGCCGCCGGCCAGGCAGGCCTCGAGAAGGCCAAGAAGATCTACGGCGGCCACATGGGCGGTGCCCTCGAGGAGCACGGAATCTGGGGCGCCCCCGAGCGCGTGATCGAAGGCATCGAGCGCCACCGCGCCCTCGGCGTATCGTTCTTCGTGATCGAGTTCTTCGGCCGCGACACCCGCGAACCGGCGCGGCTCTTCGCCGAAACGGTGATGCCGCACTTTTCATAAGGCGCCGCCTGCGGGCGCTCGGCGGCTCGGAAGCCGGTCCCCATCGTAAGGCGCCCCCTTGTCAGAAGGCGCCGCCGCTCGTGACGAGGCGCCGCCGACCGAAGCCTCGGGCGACGGCTCGCTGGTGCTGGTCGGGCAGATCGGCGGCATGCCGAACCCCTGGCCC
>JBCCZJ010000387.1:0-5470 GCA_039187915.1 Myxococcota bacterium | reverse complement strand
GCGCGGAACAGAGCGCATCGCCCGCCACCACGCCGGTGACGGGAGCGTGGCCGCAGATGTCCCCGCTCACCTACGTCTCGGTCCGGAACACGAATCGAGCGTCCGCGGCCGCGACGGGCAGGAGGTCGGTCGACGCAGGCAGGGTGTTCCCGCTCGGATGGATCAGCTCGATCGTGGTGACGGGGAAGCTCGGCGAAGCGACGAGGACCGTGAGCTCCTCGTCACTCACGAGGGTCGGGGTGATCGCGTTGCCGTCGACGAGCACGCCGGTCGAGCTCGCGAAGTCGAAGCCACGGATCGTGATCGTCGTCGGCTCGCCGTCACGGGCGACCGGAGGCTGGAGACGGGAGATCCCCGGCAGCGCGTCGAAGAAGTTCAGCGCCGCGGGCGCCGTAGCCGATTCCCCGTTCGCGATCGTGACTTCGACGGGCAGGGCGCCGGCGACGGAAGAAGCGAAGTCGAATGCCAGGCTGGTCGCGGTCACGTCGTAGGGCGTGACGACTTCCGTGCCGATCCGAACCTGGGTCGCCGTCGCGAGATCCTGACCGGTCATCGTGAAGCTGATCGTCTCGAACGTGGGCTGGTTCGTCGCGGGCGAGACGCCGGAGACGGTCGGCACCACGTTCTCGAAGACCAGGACACCGGGCGCGGTCGCGGACTCCCCGTTCGAAGCGATCGCCTGGACGCTGAACGACCCTTCCGCGGCGGAGGAGAAGTCGAAGTCGAAGCCGGTCGCCGTCACGGCAGAGGGCGTGACCGTGTTCGCGCCGATCTGGACGCTGACGATGGCCTCGAGGTTCGTGCCCGTCGCCGAGAACGAGATCGACTCCAGCGTCGGAAAGGTCCCGCCCGGCGAGAGGCTGGAAATCGACGGCGAAGGAAGATTGATGTCGGTGCCGTTGGCCAGCTCCGCGACGTCGCTGATTCCGTCGTCGTCGTTGTCCGGATCGACGAAGTTCGGGACGCCGTCTCCATCCGCGTCTCCCAACCCTTCCGTCGGATCGAGATTCGGCGGGTCACCGCCGTCGAGCGGGAAATGCTCGAGGATCTCTTCGTAGAAGCGTGACGAGAACCCCCCGAGCTGATCCGAGACGAGGGCGTAGGGGACCGAGCGGAACTGTTGCCGCGGCGTCAGCGTCTCGCCGTCGACGACGATCTCCAGAAAAGCGGACCCGCCGGAAAGCACGGCCGGCGTGATCGGCGCCGTCTCCCCGAGGTTCACGGAATAGATCCCGTCGATCACCTGGACCCCGACGTGACTCTCACTCCAGAGAAGCGTCCCCGAGACGATCGCGTCGTGCAGGCCGAAGTCCAGATCGACGACGTCGGTGACGGGCGCGCCGCCGGCGTCGAGGAGCATGCCCTGGAACGGGATCTGGGTCGGCGCCTGTGCGACCGCGCTCGCAGCCGCGAGTGTCATCGACGCCACCGAGAGGATCGAGAGCGCGCGAACCCAAAGAGAGGAAGCGAGACTCAGCACGAGGACGCCTCGGAGCGGAACGCCGCCGCGCGGGTCCCGAGCAGGAGCAGGGCGATCACGAGCAGCGTGATCGAGACGAAGCCGACGGAGGGCACCTGCATCGCCGGCCGGGAGAGCGGGTCGTTCGGATCGAAGCCGGCGAGGACCTCGACGCCGTCGTTCACGCCGTCGCCGTCGCTGTCCGGGAGGAACGGGCTCGAGCCCGTGTTCAGCGCAGAGACGAAGACCCCCGTCGCCGTCTCGACGAGGTCGTCGAGCCCGTCGCCGTCGTCGTCGGGATCGAGGAAGAACGCGACGAGATCCGCGTCGAGGTCGAGCGACGCGTAGCCGCCCGCCGTCTTGCCGAGAAAACGCGCCCAGAATCCGGGATGGACGGATTCGAGATCCGAGAGCGATCCGCTCGGCTGGACCGTCGGCGCTTCGCCGACCGAGAGTTCGAGAGAGCCGAAGGAGGGGGACGTGGCCGTGCTCGACAGCGCACCGGCCGAGACGGCGGACGCCGAAACCGGTCCGCCGCCGACGTGCCGGTAGCTCGGACTCGTGAGCGTCTCGGCGCTCGCCGCGCCCGTTCCGGCGACGATCGCGAAGAGCGCACCGATCAGGAGCCCCACCGTCACGAAGACGAGGCGTGCCGCCGAGGCGGCGGCGGACCGTGCAGGGGGCGTCGATCGGCGTTCCAAGCTCACAGTAAATCACGGCCCGGCGCGGATGCGAAGGCGAATCTCACGATCAGCGGGCTCGAACCGACGGGCGCCGCGATCCGATCGGAAATTCCCGCCGTGGGCTCGACGCTTCCCGGCGCAGTTGCGCTTCGGAATCGAGATCGGCGCGCCGCGGCCGCGGCGAGACCTCACGCGATCCGGTCGAGCGCTCCGGTGTCGCGGATCTGGTCGCAGCAGCGCGAGGCCATCGCCATGAACATGGTGTCGCCCCGTTCGGTGCGTCCGACCGAAAGCGCACCGAGCATCGTGATCAGCGGCCCCTGGAAGGTGCCGTAGGCATAGTCGTCGCGAACGCGTTCCGCGCTCAGGGCGACCCCCTGATCCGCCATCGCGGCACGATACACCTCGAGCATTCGCGCTTCGTGCGCGCGGCGCTGCTCCGTCGGGCTGCTGTTGCCGAGCAGATAGGCGAGATCCTGTCCGCCGCAGCCGAGCGACAGCGTCTGCCAATCGACTGCGGCAACCCGGACTCCGTCCGCGGTCGTCTCGAAGAGGAGGTTGTCGAGTCGGTAATCCCCGTGCACGAGCGTCGCGTCCGGCGGACGGCGCTCCAGCCAGTTCGCGACGCCGTTCCCGAACGCGAGCAGGACCTCCGCGTCGGCGTCGGAGAGACGCTCGCGATAGCGCGTGACGAACTCCGGCGCGGCGAGCTTCATGATCGCGACCAGCTCGTCGGAGTTCCCGCCGGCCACCCACTCGAGCGCTTCGAGCGAAACGTCACCCCAACGCGTGGCGTGGAGACCCGCCAGATTGCGGACCGCCGCTTCGATCTGGTCGTCGCTGGCGCCCTCGATCTGATCGCCCTGCTGCTTCGGCGCGAGATCCTCGAGGAGCAGCGTGAAGGTCGTCTCGTCTTCTGCGATCGCCCCGTAGTGACAGGCGGGGACGGCGACGGTGAGCGTCGACGCGAGCTCCGTATAGAAGCGCGTCTCCTTCAGGTAGGCCCCGCGCGCGCCCGAAGCGCGACTCTCCTCGTTGGGAGACGGAAACTTCCCGACGAGCGTCGCCGGAAGGCCCGCGTCGTTGCGCGCGTACTCGAGCCAGATGCGCTCGTTGTGCGCCATCTGCCCCGTACCGACGGCTTCGCTCCGACAGGCGGAGACGACGACGTCGAGCCCGGCGCCTTGGAGCGCCTCCGAGAGCCAGGCGGGCGTCAGGTCGGCGGGATCAGCGAGCACGGCAGGGGTCGGTCGAGCCATCCGGAGAAGGTGGACCGGTGGCCGTCCCCGAGCAAGCGCCCGCGAACGCGCGAGGCTAGCTCGCCGCCTCGGGCGACGTGTGGCGGACGTGCTCGGCGCGGGCGCCGCGCGGGCCTTCCTGAACCACGTACTCGACGTAGTCGCCCTCGTTCAGGCCATCGTAGTCGCCGGCGTTCAGGCCGGAGCGATGGAAGAAGACTTCCTTGCCGTCGTCGCCGCGAATGAAGCCGAAGCCCCGGTCGCGCACCATCTTCTTGATCTTGCCCTTGCTCTTCGGACCGGAGGGTGCGGCCGAGGGGCCCGCGCCCGCCTGCGGCGAGCGACGCCGTCCGCGTCCGCCCCGCCGTCCGCCGGGCGCGCGGAAACGATCGCTCGCGACGAACTCGCTCCGGAAGAGATCGAGGGGCACGGTCAGGTCCTGGAGACCGTCCTGCTCGGGCGCGAGGAGGACTTCGTCATCCTCGGCGTCGACCACGCTGTAGCGGAGGCCGGTGTTCTTGTGCGTCACGTAGAGTCCGGATTCGATCTCGTCGAGAGTCAGCATGACGCATCTCCTTTTCGCATTTCGCGCGGCCGCTCGGACCGTTCGGCGCGCTCGGTGCGCGCCCTTCGCGAGGACGACCCATGCGCTCCGGGACCCGGCGCTCCCCGGATCGACCGTGCAGGTCGCATCGCTTCTGTTCGTGATCCGGGCCCGTGTGGTCCCGGCTGGTGATCCCTCGTCCAACCGCACCCTGCGGTTCAGTTCCGCCCGCGAAATTCCGCGCGCTGCGAACTGCGCTGGTTGCGATCCCCTTCCTTCTGCGCGACACCGACGACGCTCGCGAATCCGCTGCACCGGTCGAATCGGCACACGGCTCCGAGCAACGGTCGTCTCGACCTCGACTCGATTTCGAGAAGACCCACGTCGGTCTGACTGGGAGGATGGGGCCCGCTCCGGATCCGTTCGGTCGTTCGGTAGAGAGGCAGGTCCTCTCTCCGTGTTCCGAATCGATCCCCTCCGGTCGTCTCCCGAGTCGCGCCTCCGCCGAAGAGACGGAGCGCATCGAGAGGCGTCCCGGCGGTGGACCGCGGTCCGGGCCGGCGGGCGCGGAGAGTAGGAGAGGGGGATCGCGGGGTCAACGTGCCCGGATCCACCCTCGGGACCGCCTGGAGGGGCCTAAATGTCCGGAATGAAAAACGTTTCTCCCCCGCCTCGGGTGATCCGAGCAACCCGGGGCTCTTTTGCGATCGCGTTCGCATTGCTTCTGGCCCTTCTTTCCCTCGGTTGCCTCGGTCGGGGCTCGGGTTCCGCGTCCGGCGCGGACCCGCTCCGGATCGGCACCAGCGGCGATTACCGCCCCTTCTCGGTCGCCGTGGCCGGCGGCGAAACCCGGACGAGGGGATTCTCCGTCGATCTGGGCGAAGCCTACGCGGCGGCGACGGGACGCCGGGTCGAGTGGGTCCCCTTCGCCTGGCGCGATCTGGCGCGGGACCTCGCGGCCGACCGGTTCGATCTGGCGCTCTCGGGCGTGACGGTCCGCGCGGATCGCTCGATCGCGGGCCGCTTCAGCCTCCCGGTCACCGTGAGCGGCGCCGTCGTGCTGGCACCGCGGGCGGGCGCGCTCCGGGATGCGGAAGCGCTCGACGCGCCCGACCTGACCTTCGCGGTGAATGCGGGCGGCCACCTCGAACGCACCGCGCGCGCACTCTTTCCCGACGCCACGATCGTGCCGGTTCCGGAGAACGCCGCGGTGCTCGATCGACTCGACGCACCCGGGATCGATGCCGTCGTGACCGACTCGCTCGAAGCGCCCCACTGGCAGGCGCGTCGGCCCGGGCTGCGGGCGATCGGCCCGCTCACCCGCGATCGCAAGGCCGCCTGGTTCCCGATCGAACACGACACCGAACGCGCCCGCTTCGACGCCTGGCTGCTCGAGGCCGAAGAGGCCGGTCTGCTTTCGATGCTGCGCGACCGACACGGCCTTCCGCCCGATCGGACCGCCGACGTCGTCCCGGCGCTGCTCGCTCGCCTCGACGAGCGCCTGTCTCTCATGCAGGAAGTCGCTCGCGTGAAACGGGTGATGGGG
>JBCCZJ010000386.1:0-5491 GCA_039187915.1 Myxococcota bacterium | reverse complement strand
GTTCCGTTGGGCCTTGCCGCGCACGAAGAACGGGATCTTCTTCAGCTCGTTGCGTGCATCCGGCGTCCAGAGATCTGCGGCAGCCTCCTCGACCGGGCTGTCGATCGTCGCCGCCGGCGGCGCGCTCGGCGCCGCGGTCGCGCGCTTGCCCGCCCCGAGATGGGAGGGACGCGCTTCTTCCGAGAACTCGAAGTCGTCGCGGAACATCGCGAGCAGATGCTCTTCGAGACCCATCACGAGCGGATGGACCCAGGTATCGAAGAGCACGTTCGCGCCTTCGAAACCCATCTGCGGCGAGTAGCGCGCCGGATGGTCCTGCACGTGGAAGGGCCCCGAGATGACGGCGCAGCCGATCCCCATGCGCTTCGCGATGTGGCGCTCCATCTGCGTGCCGAGCACGAGCTCCGGCTGGAGCGCTTCGACCTGCCGCTCGACCTCGAGGTAGTCGTCGGTGATCAGCGCTTCGATCCCCAGCTTCTCGGCGGCGGCGCGCACGTCGCGGGCGAACTGCCGGGAATAGGTGCCGAGGCCGACGACCTCGAAGCCGAACTCCTCCTGAGCCACGCGCGCGGCGGCGAGGGCGTGGGTCGCGTCGCCGAAGACGAAGACGCGCTTGTTGGTCAGGTAGGTCGAGTCGACCGAGCGGCTGTACCAGGGCAGGCGCGACCGGCTCGGGTCGAGGGCCGGACCGACGTCGATCGGCAGGATCTCGGCGAGCTCCTTCAGGAAGTCCCGGGTCGCGCCGACGCCGATCGGCACGGTCCGGAGCGTCGGCTGACCGAAGCTGCGCTCCAGCCAGCGGCAGGTCGTGTCGGCGATCTCGGGATAGAGGCAGACGTTCGCGTCGGCCGCAGGCAACCGCAGGATGTCGGCGACCGTCGCGCCGAGCGGCGCGACCACGTTCGTATCGACGCCGACGGAGTCGAGCAGACGACGGATTTCCTCGACGTCGTCCCGACAGCGAAAGCCCATGGCCGAGGGGCCGATCAGGTTGACCGACGGACGGCCGGCGTGAGCCGGGTCGCGGTCGTCCTCTTCGCTTGCCGTCGCCTCGGTAGCGCGGGCCGCCTCGGCCCGGCCCCGCAGAAGGCCGCGTACGATCGAGTAGAGCGTCTCGCTCGCGCCCCAGTTCTCCTTCTTCGAATAGGAGGGCAGCTCGAGCGGAACGATCGGGACCGCGAGATCCATGCCCGCGGCGAGCGCTCCGGGCTGGTCCTGGATCAATTCCGCCGTGCAGGACTCACCGACCAGCAGCAGATCCGGCGCGAAGCGCTCGACGGTCTCCTCGATCGTCTTGCGGACGAGCGAAGCGGTGTCGCCGCCGAGGTCCCGCGCCTGGAACGTCGTGTACGAGACGTGCGGCCGATGGTCGCGGCGCTCGATCATCGTGAAGAGAAGGTCCGCGTAGGTGTCGCCTTGCGGCGCATGCAGCACATAGTGGACGCCGTCCATCGACGTCGCGACGCGCATCGCCCCGACGTGAGGAGGGCCTTCGTATGTCCAGAGCGTGAGTTCCAACTCGACTCCGCCGCGCTACACGGCCAGCTTCTCGACGCGTTCGAGCGGACGCGCGAAGAATTCGGCGAGGTCCGCGGCCTGCTCGAACCCGTGGACGGGAGAGAAGACCAGCTCGATCGACCACTTGGTGCGAAAGCCCTCGGCCTCGAGGGGATTCGCGAGCCCGAGCCCGCAGACGGTCAGATCGGGTGCGTCGACGCGCACGCGATCGAGCTGGCGCTCGACGTCCTGTCCCTCGGAGAGACGACGCGGCGTCGGCAGGCTCGCCAGCTCGTCGCGCAGGAGCTCCCGATCGAGATGCGGCGTGCCGACTTCGAGAAGCTCCATGCCGCACTCGCGCGCCAGGAAGCGCGCCATCGGGATCTCGAGCTGGGAGTCGGGCAGAAAGGTGATCGTGCGCCCCTCGAGGCGCATGCGCGCGCGGGCCAGCGCAGCGCGCCCGCGATCGGCCGCGCGCTTCGTCGCGGACTCGAATCGCGCCGGCGCCACGTCCCACTCGCGGGCGGCCGCTTCGAGCCAACCGAGCGTGCCTTCGACGCCGAGCGGGAACGGCGCGACGAGATGGCGGGCCCCGCGGCGCACGAGCGCCCGCGCCGTGCGTCCGAGGAAGGGCTGGGCGAGCAGGAAGCGCGTGCCTTCACCGATCCCCGGTAGCGCCGTCGACGCGCGCCCCGGAAGGAACGAGACGGGGCCGATGCCCAGCTCCTCGAAGAGCCGGGCGAACTGGTCTTCGACGACGTCGGCGAGGGTCCCGACGACGACCAGCTCGCGCGCCGCCGGATCCGCCGCCGGCGCGTGATCGACGAGCGCCTCGAGGCAGTTGTCCTCGCCCTGGGTGAAGGTCGTCTCGATCCCGCTGCCGGAATAGGCGAGCACCTTGACGCGCTCGTGATGCTCGACGCTCAGGCGGGCGGCCGCCTTGTCGAGGTCGAGCTTGATCACCTCGCTCGGGCAGGAGCCGACGAGGAAGAGCGTGCGGATGTCGGGGCGGCGATCGAGGAGCTCGGCCACGATCCGGTCGAGCTCGTCGTTGCAGTCCGCCATCCCGGCGAGATCGCGGTCCTGGAGGATCGCCGTCGCGAAGCGCGGCTCCGCGAAGATCATCACGCCGGCCGCGGACTGGATCAGATGGGCACAGGTGCGCGAGCCGACGACCAGGAAGAACGCGTCCTGCATCTTCCGATGGAGCCAGACGATCCCGGTCAGGCCGCAGAAGACCTCGCGCTGCCCGCGCTCACGGAGCACCGGCAGCGTCGCCGCCTGCCCTGCCCCGGCGCAGCCGGCCCGCGGCCCGTCGCCGCGCGAACGAAAGTCGACGGCACCGCTCATCCTGCGCCCTCCAGGCCGACGAGGGGCGCATCGGACTCGCGTCGCGCCATGCGCAACTTGCGAAGGAACTGCGCGGCATTGATGACGTAGACCGTGTACGCGGCGATCGCGATCCACATCTGCTCGCGCGGCGGAACGGCGGCAGTGAAGAGCGCGACGAGATAGGCCGTGTGGAGGATCAGCACGAGGATGCTGACCACGTCTTCCCAGAAGAAGGCCGGCGCGAAGAGGTAGCGCCCGAAGACCTCACGCTCCCAGATCGAGCCGGTGACCATGATCGCGTAGAGGATCAGCGTCTTGAGGACGACGGAGACCGTCGCGGCCATCAGCCCTTCCCCCGAGACGAGGTACCGGGCGACCAGGCAGGCGCTGACGAAGAAGACCGCCAGCTGGAGCGGCGCCAGGATCCCTTGCACCAGCGTCCATCGGGACTCGTCGCGACGGCGGCGCTGCTCCTCCGTATAGAGGAAGGCAGTCGAGTCGTGCCGCGGAATGCTGGCCATGGGATGCCTCCGGTCGAGAACTACCGTACGGGCTGGTCGAAAAAGTGTCAACTACAGATGACGTCGATTTCACTTGACGCTTGCCCTCGATTCTCTCTACCGTCCACAGGACACGAGCAAGACGGGCGCGCCGCCCGATCTCCGCGAGGGCACCGGCATGACCACCACCACGCCCGAAGCCATCGAGCCCGGCCCGGCTCCCGGATCCGAGCGCCTCCGGGCCGCGGTCGAGCTCCTGAAGCCGATCACCTGGTTCCCGCCAATGTGGGCTTTTGCCTGCGGCGCAGTCTCCGCCGGCGTCGGCTGGGACGCGCGACTCGGGCTGGCTATGGGTGGTATTGCCCTCGCTGGTCCTCTGCTCTGCGGCGGCAGCCAGGTCGTGAACGACTGGTTCGACCGCGAGGTCGACGCGATCAACGAGCCGGACCGGCCGATCCCGTCGGGCCGCGCACCCGGCCGATTCGCGCTCTGGATGGCGATCGGCTGGAGCCTGCTCGCCCTCGCGGTGGCCGCGCTCTTCGGACGCTGGGTCCTCGCCGCCTCGACGCTCGGGGTCGCCCTCGCCTGGGCCTACAGCGCCCCGCCCCTTCGCCTGAAGCGGAACGGCTGGATCGGCAACAGCGCCGTCGCCCTCTCGTACGAGGGACTGGCCTGGATCACCGGCGCCGCGGTCGTTCTCGGTGGCGCCCTGCCGGATCCCCGCATCCTCCTCGTCGCGCTCCTCTACAGCATCGGTGCCCACGGCATCATGACGCTCAACGACTTCAAGTCGGTCGACGGCGATCGCCTCATGGGGATCGGCTCGCTGCCGGCGCGCCTCGGCGTGGCCCGCGCGGCGCGGATCGCCTGCGTCATGATGGTGGCCCCGCAGCTCGTGGTGATCGCCTGCGTGACGGCGTGGTCGGGCGGGCGCGCCGCGGCCCCGATCGCGGCGGTCGTCGCGCTGCAGCTCGCCTGCATGCCACGACTGCTCCGCGCGCCGCGCGACCAGGCGGCCTGGTACAACGCGACCGGCGTCACGCTCTACGTCACCGGCATGATGGTCTGCGCCTGGGCGCTGCGCTGAGGCGGAGGACGGAGGCCCGTCGATCGCGCGCGCGTTCGCCCTATCCGGATCCGGCCGTCGCGAACGCCGCGCGCAGCTCCGCCGCCACCTCGTCCGGGCGCTCCTCATGCGCGAGGTGCCCCAGACCGGGGAGCCGACGCACGCGCGCCTCGCGCAGCTGCCGCGCCACGCGTTCGGCGTCGTCGGGTGGCACGAAGGCGTCCTCGTCCGCGCGGATCAGGGTCACGGGAAGCGAGACGTGCACGAGGTCGCGGCCGAAGGCCAACAGATCCCATCCGGCCATCATGCGGATCGCGGCGTGCACGTGGTCCGGGGACGCGGCGAGCCTCGCATAGCACGCGAGCGACGGCCGCGGCGGGCTCGACCCGCTGCTGCGCACGATGTCTTCGACGGCGCGCGGCGACCCGACGCGACCGGCGATCAGCCGGGAAGCGAGGCGCGTCGAGGCGAGGCTCCGGGCGGCCCACGCGAGGGGGCCACGCTGCACGAATCCGAAGGGCAGGAGCGCACCGTTCACGGAAACGAGATGATCCGTCGGAAACCCGTGGTCGAGGTGCAGCCGGATCAGGATGGCCGCACCGGCGGAGTGGCCGGCGGCGAAGCGCGGTCGCACGTCGAGCGCGCGGAGCAGCGCGCGCACGCCCCGCGCCATGCCGCGCAGGGTGAAGCCCTCCGCGCCCGGCGCGCTCGTGAAGCCATGGCCCGGGAGATCCGGCACGATCACGTCGAAGTCGCCCGCGAGCCGTTCGGCCACACCCTGCCACGAGTGGGTCGACGCGCCGGTCCCATGGAGGAGGAGCAGGGGCGGCCCCGCGCCCAGGCGCTGCACGTGCCAGCGGATTCCGCCCGCCTCGACGAAGCGGCTATGCGCCCGCAGCGGCCAGTGCGCCCCGTCGCGGTCCCAGCGAAGCGGCCCTCGAACGCTCACCCCGCGGCGCGGCGCGGCGGCGAGCCGGAAGACGCGACGGACGCCGAGCGGGAAGACGCGCCGCGCACCAGGCCCTTCGCCGCCTCTGCGATCTCCTCGGAGCGCCCGCCCGGAAGCAGCAGATACTCGGCGCCCATCGCCTGCGCG
>JBCCZJ010000385.1:0-5496 GCA_039187915.1 Myxococcota bacterium | reverse complement strand
GCGGTCGTCTGGCCCTTCGAGCCCGCTTTCTGGGCCGCGCGCGGCGTCGATACGGAGTTCGTCGGTCATCCGATCCTCGACCGCGACGTGGCCCGACTGCCGCCGCCTGGCGCGCAGGCGACGGCGCGCGCCGCGCTCGGTCTCGATCCGGAGCGGCCCCTCGTCGGCCTCTTCCCAGGCAGCCGCCGCAACGAGCTCCGGCGTCACCGGCCCGCGATCGTCCAGGCCGTCGCACGCCTGCGCGCGCAGCGTCCGGCGCTCGACGCGGTGCTCGTGCGGGCGCCTTCGCTCTCGCTCGAGCGGATCGAGGCGCTGCTGGCCGAGACCGGGGCGGGGCAGGGCGTGCGCGTCGTCGAACCGGCCCCCGCCTGGCTCGACGCGATCGACGTCGGGCTCACGAAGCCCGGGACGATCACCCTGGAGCTGATGCTGCGCGGGCGGCCGATGGTCGTGGTGGGCCGCGCCCACGCCCTGTCCGTGGCGCTCATGCGGCGCAGCTTCGCGGGGACGCGGGTCGCGCTGCCGAACTGGATCGCCGGGGACGACATCGTGCCCGAGCTGCTCCAGGAAGCGGCGACGCCGGATCGAATCGCCGACGTACTTGGGCGACTCTTGCCGGACGGGACGCGGCCCTCGGCGGCGGCGACCGCGCAGATCGATGCGCTCCGGAAGGCCCGGAGCCGGCTCGGCCCACCCGGCGCCTCTCGGCGCGCCGCCCGGATCGCGGAGGAGATGCTTGGGCCCCCTCACGCATAGTCTGGCCTTGCTGCTCGCTGCAGGGCTCTCGCCGGCGGTCGCGCTCGCGTGGCTGGTCCGGCCCGGACTGCGTCCCCATTTCGCGGAGCGCCTCGGTCGGCCGCCGGCCGCGCTCGAGGCCGCGCTGGGCGGCGGCGAAGGGCCGATCTACGTGCACGCCGCGAGCGTCGGCGAGGCGAAGGCAGCGCTGCGCCTGATCGACGGGCTCGAAGCCGCCGGGCATCCCGTCGTGGCGACGACCTCGACCGTCGGTGGACGGGGCGTGCTCGCGGGCGATCGGCCGCGCGGCGATGCCCATCTCTTCCCGCTCGACCATCCTTGGGCCGTCGAGCGGCTGCTGCGCCGCATGCGGCCCTCGCTCTCCGTGCTGATCGAGACCGAGCTGTGGCCGAACTGGATCGCCGGCTGCGCCCGGCACGGCGTGCCCATCGTCGTGGCCTCGGGACGGCTCTCGGACCGCTCCTTTCCGCGCTACCGCAGGGTCCGCCGACTCCTGCGGACGACCCTCGAGCGTGTCGAGGCGGTCGGTGCGCGGACCGAGCTCGACGCCGAACGCTTCGTGGCGCTCGGCGTGCCGGCGTCACGCGTGGCGGTGACCGGCGACCTGAAGCTCGATCCGCCGCCGGACCAGCCGGCGCTATCGATCGATCTGATCCGGGCGCTCGCGGACTGTCCGGTCGTGATCGGCGGCTCCACCCACGAGGGCGAGGAGGCCGCGCTGCTCGAGGCGATGGCGGCGGCCGAGAAGGCAGGGCACGGCTTCGTGCTCGTGCTCGCCCCGCGCCGGGTCGCGCGCTGCGCCGAGGTCGTCTCGCTCGTTGCGGCGCGCGGACGACGCGTCGTCCGGCGGAGCGAGCTCGAGGGGCGCCACCTGGTCCCGGGGGAGGTGCTCGTGCTGGACACGCTGGGGGAGCTGCCCGCGCTCTACGCGACGGCATCGATCGCGTTCGTCGGCGGGACGCTGGCGCCGGTCGGCGGGCACAACCTCGTCGAACCCGTGCATGCGGGCTGCCCCGTCCTCTTCGGCCCGCGCGTCGAGAACGTGCGCAAGATCGTCGAGATCCTCGAGCTCGGCGACGCCGGTCGGAAGGTGCCGAACGCGGCGGGCCTGGCCGCCGAGCTGGTGGCCGCGTTCGACGACCTCGAGGCCTGCCGGATCCGCGGCGAGATCGGGCGCGAGGCGCTGGAAGCCCATCGCGGCAGCGTCGAGGCCACGCGTCGACTGATCGAGGAGGTGCGCGCGCGTCGTGCCGGTGCCTCCGACTGAAGACGCCGATCGACGGGCGCCGCCTTCGACCGCATCCGGGGCGGGCGGTCTCGGTGCGCTGCCGGGGCGGGCGGCGTCCCTCGTCTGGTCCGCGGCCTCGCGGCTGCATCGCACGCTCGGCACGCGCAGCCGCGCCGTGCGCGGCCGGCCCGCGTGCGCGGTCGTGAGCGTCGGCGGATTGACGGTCGGCGGCGCGGGCAAGACGCCCACGGCCGCCGCGGTCGCGCGCGGGCTGCACGCGCGCGGGCTGCGCGTCGTGCTGGCGAGTCGCGGCTACGGCGGGTCGCATCGCGATCCCGTGACGGTCGTCTCGGACGGCCGCCACGTGCGCGCGCACGCGGAGCGGAGCGGCGACGAGTCCCTCGTCCTGGCCGCGCACGCGCCGGGCGTCCCGGTCCTCGTCGGGCGCGATCGTCGGATCGTGGGACACCGGGCGGTGTCGGGCTTCGAGGCCGACGTGCTCGTCCTCGACGACGGCTTCCAGCATCACGGCCTCGCGCGCGACTTCGACCTGGTCTGCGTCGACGGCGTCGCGGGCCTGGGCAACGGCCGCGTCCTGCCCGCCGGCCCGCTCCGGGAGCCGCGCTCGGCGCTCCGCGGCGCGGACGCGCTCCTGGTCCTCGACCTCGAGGCGGGCGCGACGCCGTCGGATCCGCGGGAACGCTTCGGGATCGCGAAGTTCGTCGGACCCGACGTGCCGGTCTTCCGTGGACGGCGCACCCCGACCGCGCTCGTGCCGCTCGGTGGCGGTGAGCCGATCGCGCCCACCTCGCTCGCGGGCCGCGAGGTGGGACTCCTGGCGGGCATCGCCCGACCCGAATCCTTCCGTCGGAGCCTCGAGGCGCTCGGTGCGCGCGTCGTGGCCGAGCGGATCTTCCCGGACCACCACGCCTACCGCGAACGCGACTTCGGGCCAGGCCGGGGCGGGGAGGGCCTCTCGGCGAAGGTCCATTGGGTCACGACCGAGAAGGACGGCTACAAGATCCTGCCGCGATGGCTCCCCGGGACGCGGACGTCCGTGCTGCGCATGACCCTCGAGATCGACGAGGCCGAGCGACTGAGCGCCTCGATCGTCGACCGGATCGCGCCGCGCCTGGCGCGCCTGGGCGGGCCTCGTCCTTGAGTCCCGCCTAGCGCCTAGCGCCGCGAAGCCGCGCGCCCAATCGCCAGCCGAGCCGGTGGCGTCGCAGTCGCGTGCGCTCGTGCGGAAGGGCGCGCCGCATCGCGCGGCGTAGGACGCGATCGCCCTCGCAGTAGGTCGCGAGCGCCGCGGCGAGCACCCGCGGCGTGAGCACCTCGCCCCGCCCGGTCTTCTCGAGCGAACGCGCGAGGCGCATCCATTCGCGGAGCCGCGCCGCCGCCGGGAGCGCCGCGCCGCGTCGCGCGCGGTCGAAGTCGACGACCGTACAACGGGGGCGGTCGGGGCGGTCGCCCGGCTCGAGGAGCAGGTTGCGCAGCTGGAGGTCGCCGTGGGTGACGCCGGCGTCGTGCAGCCGGCGGAGCGCGCGCGCGACGGCGCGGGCCGCCTGGAGGCGGATCGAACGGGTCGTCTCGGCGTCGAGCCAGGCCGCGAGATCCGCCGCCGCGGGCTGCTCGACGGTCGCGACCGCGCAGCGCCAGGACAGACCGACGCGCCACGCGGCGGCGAAGACGGGCTGTGCGACCGGGAGCCCCTCTCCGTGGAGCGCCACGACGAGCGCGTGCTCCCGCAGCGGGCGGGCCGGTCCCGCATAGCGCGCACCGAGCAGAGGACCGAGCCAGCCCCCGCGTCGTCCCGGCCGGACACGCACGGGCGCGCCCCACGCGTCGGGGTCGAGGGCCGCGTGTTCGCCGCGTCCGCCGGGCAGGCGGGCGGCCTCGGCGAGGCGGTTCGGGAGGTCGCGGCCGAGGGCGAGGGCGCCCGGACGGTCGCGGAACGCGTCGGCGACGACGATCCGGCAGGCCCGTCCGGAACGGTCTGCAGCGAGGGGCGGCGCGCCGCCGCTCATGCCGGGATCCGATCGCGCCCGCGCAGGATCAGCACGAGGGCGGCGACGGCGGCGAGGCCGTTCGGCAGCCAGAGCGCCGTCGCCGGTTCGAGCCGACCCGCCAGGGCGAGGGACTCGGTCGCCGAGCCCACGCCGTAGTAGGCGAACGCCGCGAGCAGTCCGAGGAGCAGGCCGAGATGACGTCGACGATGTTCGCTCGCGAGGGCGATCGGGACGCCCAGGCCGGCGAAGAGCAGCGGGGCGAAGGGCAGCGCGCGGCGTCGATGGATCTCGAGGGCGTATTCGCGGGGATCCTTCTCGTCGAGCTCCATCAGCGGATCGCCCGCGGCGGCGCGCGCGAGCACCCTCTCGAGTTCGGTGACCGACATCTGCTTGGGGCGCACCGGGCCGAGCTGCCGCGACAGCAGGTGTCGGAGATCGATGCGATACGAGAAGGATTCGAAGCGCATGCGCTCGTAGCGGTCGGGCGCATCGGCCCGCGGTTCGACGTGGATCTCCCCGTTCTCGAGCTCGATGTGCATGGCGCGCTCGGCCTCGTCGAAGGCCATCTCTCCGCGCGCCGCGAAGATCCGCAGCGCGGCCTCCGGGCGCGACTGGTCGTAGATCATGACGCCGCGCAGCGCGCCCTCGCGGTCGCGGTCCTCGACGAAGATCGTCTGCGAGCCGGTGTGTCGGAACTTCCCCGCTTCGACCACCGCGCCGCGGGCCGCCATCCGCTCCACCAGCTCGACGAGATCCCGGCGGGCGCGGTGTTCGACGCTGCCGAGCAGCCAGCCGGAGAGAGCGCTCGCGACGAGGCCGAGGAGCAGGAACGAAGTGAGGAAGGCGGTGGGGCCGAAACCGCTCGCGCGGAAGGCGAGCAGCTCTCCGTCGCTCGCGAGGCGTCGGATCGCGAGGAGCGTGCCGACCAGGAACGCCAGCGGGATGGCGTACGAGAGCGCGATCGGCAGGATGCAGAGAACGGCGGTCAGGAGGTCGGCGCCGGTCATCCCGACGGTCACGAGGGTGTCCAGCCGGCGCAGGACGTTCTGCGTGAGGAGAACGAGGGTGATCACCACGAAGGTGAGGCCGCAATAGAGCAGCGTCTCGCGCATCACGTAGACCGAGAGGGTGCGCGCGATTCGCATGCTCCTTATCGTATCGGGCGTGCCGGATCGGCGCCCCCCACTGCGCCCTTGGCGACCCCGTCATGCCCCACACGCCTCCCGCCGATCGAATCCTGATCCTCCGCCTTGGGGCGATGGGGGACGTGATCCGGACGCTGCCCTCGGTCGCGGCGCTGCGCGGGATCTATCCCGGCGCGCATCTCACCTGGCTGGTCGAGCCCGCCAGCGCCGGCGTCGTGGAAGCCTCGGGGCTGGTCGACGAGGTGCTCGTCTTTCCGCGGCGTCTGCTCGTGGACGCGCTGCGCGACGGTGACCCGATGGAGTTCGCCCGAAGGCTGCGGCGCTTCCGACGGACCCTGCGCGACCGGCGCTTCGAGGT
>JBCCZJ010000384.1:0-5502 GCA_039187915.1 Myxococcota bacterium | reverse complement strand
GACGGAGTGGTTGGCGTTCTGGAAGAAGACCGAGTCGTAGGCGCCACCCGGGACGTTGAACCCGCCGTCCGCGTGACCGAGGAGTTCATGCAGGCCGCCGAGATCGGCAGCGCCTGGCAGACGAAGGCGGTGACGTCGGGCGAGCCCGTCGAGACGCTGCGCGCCGACGCGGTCCTGCGCGAGATGGCGGATGCGGCGCATGTCTGCGGTGACCCGGGGATCCAGTACGACACGACGATCAACCGCTGGAACCCGGTCAAGAACTCGGGGCGCATCCACTCGAGCAATCCCTGCTCCGAGTACATGTTCCTCGACGACACGGCCTGCAACCTGGCCAGCCTGAACCTGATGACCTTCGTCGGGGAGTCGGGCGACTTCCAGGTCGAGGACTACCGCCGCGCTTCGGGTCTCACGATCCTGGGACAAGAGATCGTCGTCGATTACGCCGACTATCCGACGCCCCAGATCGAGCGCAACAGCCACCTGTATCGGCCGCTCGGCCTCGGATACGCGAATCTGGGCGCGCTCCTGATGGCCAATGGTCTCGCCTACGACAGCGACCAGGGCCGCAACGTGGCCGCGGCGTTGACTTCGCTCATGTGCGGCGAGGCGTATCGGATGAGCGCGGAGATCGCCGAGGCGATGGGCGCGTTCCCGCGTTTCAAGGCCAACCGCAAGCCCTTCCTCGAGGTGATGGAGATGCACCGCGACGCGGCCTACGCGGTCCCGCCGTCGGGCGTGCCCGCCGACCTCATGAAGGCGTCGCGGAAGGCCTGGGACGAGGCGCTCGAGCTCGGCACGGAGCACGGCTACAAGAACGGTCAGGTGACCGTGCTGGCGCCGACCGGAACGATCGCGTTCATGATGGACTGCGACACGACCGGCGTGGAACCGGACATCGCGCTGGTCAAGTACAAGAAGCTCGTCGGGGGCGGCTTCCTCAAGATCGTGAACAACACGGTCCCGATGGCGCTCGAGAAGCTCGGCTACGACAAAGCCACGATCGAGGAGATCGTCGCCTACATCGACGACAAGGAGACGATCGAGGGCGCGCCGGGTCTGAAGGACGAGCACCTGCCGGTCTTCGACTGCGCCTTCCGGGCCCAGAACGGCGTGCGGACCATCCACTGGATGGGCCACATCCGGATGATGGGCGCGGTCCAGCCCTTCCTCTCGGGCGCGATCTCCAAGACGGTGAACATGCCGGAGGACGCGAGCGTCGAGGACATCATGGAGGCCTACACCGAAGGGTGGAAGCTGGGTCTCAAGGCCCTCGCGGTCTACCGCGACGGCAGCAAGCGCACCCAGCCGCTCAACGCCGGCCGGGACGACACCTCCGGAAACGAAGAGACGAAGACGGACGCGGGTGACGTCGTGGAGCTCGATGCGTTCCGCCCCCGCCGCCGGAAGCTGCCGGACGAGCGCGTCGCGTCGACCCACAAGTTCTCTATCGCCGGACACGAGGGCTACCTCACGACCGGTCTCTACGAGGACGGAACGCCGGGAGAGATCTTCCTGAAGATGGCCAAGGAGGGCAGCACGGTCTCCGGCCTGATGGATACGATCGCGACGATGACGTCGATCTCCCTGCAGTACGGCGTGCCGTTGAAGGCGCTGGTCGACAAGTTCAGCCACACGCGCTTCGAGCCCTCGGGCTTCACGAACAACAAGGAGATCCCGATCGCCAAGTCCGTCATGGACTACGTCTTCCGTCATCTCGGGAACCGCTTCCTGGCGGAACCGGTCGCGGACGAGACCGGTGCGGAGGCGGAGGACGAAGGCACGCCGGTGCCGGTCCAGATCCAGCCGGTCCAGCCGGCGCCGGTGGCGGCGGCGGGCGCGGTCGCGGGGGGCTCGGGCGACGCGGCGACCCTCGCCGGCGGAGGCGCGTCCAGCGGACCGCAGACGAGCTTCGTGAACCAGGCGGATGCCCCGTCCTGCATGGACTGTGGCTCGATCATGATCCGCAACGGGGCTTGCTACAAGTGCCCGAACTGCGGGAGCACGAGCGGCTGCTCCTGAGATGGGATCTCGGGCAGGCGCCAGGCTTCGGTGCGCCCGGCTGAGCAGGCAGCAGGCGACGAAGGGGCGCACGCGGGGCGCATAGGCGGGTCGGCGTCGCGAGAGATATTCTCCCGCGCATGACGAACCGGCATCCTCGACGAACCGACCCGATCCCGCAGACGACCGAATCGATGGACCCCGGGCGGCGACGTCCGGGGTCCCGTTCGTTGCGGGCCCCGCTCCTCGCCGCGCTGATGTTCGCGGTCGCGAACGCGGGCTGCGTGAGCCTCGACATCCTCAGCCTGGGTCCCGACGGGCCGCCGGAGCAGTCGGTGGTGGCCGGGGTGGCGGGGCCGAAGGTGCTCCTGCTCGAGATCGACGGCGTGATCTCGGGCACCGACATGCCGTCCTTCCTCGGGCCCTCCGCGCCGAGCGTCGTCTCCCGGGTCCGGACCGTGCTCGACCTCGCGCGGCAGGATCCCGAGATCCAGGGCGTGCTGCTTCGGATCGACAGCCCGGGCGGGACCGCGACCGCCAGCGAGCAGGTCTACACCGAAATCCTTCGCTTCAAGAAGGAGCGGCGCATCCCCGTCGTGGCGCAGCTGCTCACGACGGCGGCCTCCGGCGGCTATTACATCGCGATGGCGGCGGACGAGGTCCAGGCCCATCCGACGACGGTCGTCGGCTCGATCGGCGTGATCTTCACGAGCGTGAACGTCGCCGGCCTGATGGAGAAGCTCGGGATCGAGGACCAGACGATCACCGGCGGTGAATTCAAGGACATCGGTTCGCCCTTCCGTCCGCTGACGGGCGAAGAGCGGGCCCAGCTGCAGTCGATCGTCGACGACCTCCACGCGCGCTTCCGCGAGATCGTCGACCGTGGTCGACCGCAGCTCGACGCCGAGCAGGTCGCGTCTCTCGCCAACGGCCGGATCTACTCCGCGCCCCAGGCGCTCGAGAACGGCCTCGTCGACCGGATCGGCGCGATGGGCGACGCGATCGGGCTGCTGTCGGACCGGATGGGGGCCCCGAACGTGCGGGTCGTCGCCTACCACTCGCCCAACCGGCCTCGCTCGAACATCTACATGCAGGCTCCGGGCGCCGTCCTGCCCCCCGGTGCTTCGATTCCGTCCCTCGACCCGGCCGCGATGGGACAGGCGCTCGCGCCGATTCTCGGTCGGCCGGGCTTCCACTATCTGTGGTGGCCGGGGCTCGGCGGGTTGCGTTAGGCGAGAGGGGCTGGCGCGCAGAAGCGCGTCTCAGCCGAGCGTCATGCCCTTCACGAACATGGCCGACTGGTCACCGACATAGACCAGCTCGTCCTCCTGACGGAACTCGAACGCGTACCGCAGCACGACGCGGGCCGCGCCGATCCGCTTGCGCGTCTCGGTCGAGACGAGCTCGATCGGGGGGCCGAGGCGCGCGAGGCGCTTGAAGTCGGCGCGGTGGATCCGGTTGCCGAAGCCGGCCCAGCCCTCGTCCCAGCGCACGCCGTGGAAGAGGAACGCGTGCAGGCAGCCGAGGGCGCCGGTCACCATCACGAGCTCGGCACCGGAGACGTGGCCCGGATGGTGGGGGCCGGTGCGCTGGGACGCCGCGAAGGGGAAGGGCGCGGGCCGGTCGAGCGTGTCCAGCCGGGCCTCGATGCGGCCCGCTTCCCGATCGACCGCCGTGACCTCGTCGACGAGGACCGCGGGCTCGCGGTAGAGGAAGGTGTCGAGGAAATGCTGGAGCGTCTCGGGAGCGAGCACCTTCTCGCTGCGTTCGGCGAGGGGAGAGAAGCGGGCGTCGGGCATGGGCGGAGTCTTCCATCGTCGGTCGAGGCCCGCCATCCGGCGGCGCGTCCGCGCCGGTCGGTGCGTAGGCACCCTCGGGAAGCGGCACGCCGTGCGGCCGGGCGGACTATGCTCTGGGCGGGCGGTCCCGCGCGAAACGCGCCGAGGACACCCGGAGGAGCGAAACGCGGCGTGGCCCGAACCCCGAATCGAACGCGACAGGCCTTGCTCGGCTTCCTGAGCTGGGGGCCGCAGACGGGCTACGGCCTGCGGAAGGTCATCGACGGCTCGGTGTCGAATTTCTGGACCGAGAGCTACGGCCGGATCTACCCCATGCTGAAGGAGCTCGAGGAAGAGGGGCTCGCCACCTCGGTCGAGCGGCAGACACCGGGCGGTCGACCCACGAAGACCTACTCGATCACCGAGCGCGGTCGCGCCGAGCTCGACACGTGGCTCCACGATCAGCCCGCGCCGCCGGCCCGACGCAACGAGCTCCTGCTCAAGATCTTCTTCACCGCCCGCGGCGAGGGCATCGACCCCTCGACCATGGTCGAGACCTTTCGCGCCGAGAAGCTCGCGGACCTCGAACGCTACGCGGAGACCCGTGAAGAGCTCGAGAGCGCGGCGAACCCGCCGACGGACATGCAGTACTGGCTGATGACGCTCCGCTACGGAGAGCTCGAGGCCGAGGCGCACGTCCGCTGGGCCGACGAGATCCTGAAGGAGCTGGGGGCCAGCTGATGTCCGCCGCAGACGCCCTGGCCACCGAACAGGTGCTCGGTCCCGACGAATTCGCGGAGCACGGCTATCCGCACGCGGCCTGGAAGACCCTGCGACGCGAGGCGCCGGTCAAGTATTTCGACATGGGGCCGCGACCGGGCTTCTGGGCCGTCACGCGACGGGCCGACATCGTCTGGCTCTCGAAACAGCCGACCGAGTTCCTGAATGCGCCGCGCGTCGCCGTCTTCGCCGACAGCCCTCCCCCGGACCCGTCGAAGCCGAATCGCGCGGTCCTGCGCCATCTGCTGAACATGGACCCGCCGGACCACGCGGAGTACCGGAACCTGGCCAGCTCATGGTTCACGCCCCGGACGATCGGCCGGCGTCGCGCGGAGATCGAGCGCATCGCCGACGATCTCATCGACGAGATCGAAGACAAGATGGCGACGAAGGGCGAGGTGGACTTCGTCGAGGACTTCACGGCGCCCCTCACCCTCTCGGTCCTCGCGGACATGCTCGGCGTCCCGCGCAGCGACTGGCGCAGGATGTTCGACTGGACCAACCAGATCGCCGGCGCGAGCGACCCGGAATACCAGGTGGGCGGCGGCGACTCGGGCCAGCAGATGCGGCAGACGCTGCTCGAGATGAACGCCTACTTCGCGGAGATGGTCGAGGCGCGTCGGGCGGAGGCGGAGGGCGCGTCCGACGACATCACGAGCGTGCTCGCGAAGGCCGAGTTCCGGGGAGGCGAGGTCCCGACCCTGGAGCTCCTCTCGTACTTCGCGCTCCTCGTGGTCGCGGGGAACGAGACGACCCGCAACGCGGCGAGCGGCGGGCTCCTCGCGCTGATCGAGAATCCGGGCGAGCTCGCCAAGCTGCAGGCGGACCCTTCCCTCGTGAAGAAGGCGACGGAGGAGATCGTCCGCTGGACCTCGCCGGTCATCCAGTTCTGCCGCACGCCGGTCGCGGATCTCGAGCTGCACGGCCAGAAGATCCCGGCCGG
>JBCCZJ010000383.1:0-5521 GCA_039187915.1 Myxococcota bacterium | reverse complement strand
GCGAGGAGCATACCGAAGCTTCCGTCACGCGCACAGGGTCCCGGGACCGGAAATCCGGTCCCGCAAACCTCCGGCAGCGCGCGGGTATCCGCCTTCGCGCGCTACTCGGCGGCGGGTTCCGCGGGCGTTGCTTCGGGTGTCGCTTCGAGCGTCGCAGCCGCCGCTTCGGAAGCAGGGGCCGTCTCGAGGGCGCCTTCCTCCGCGGCCGCGCCGTCGAGGCGCTCGGCCTCCGCCGCGAGCCCTTCGGCCTCCTCGGTGAGGGTTTCGAGGCCGAGGTCGGACTCGGGGAGGAAGCCACCCGGGAAGTCGGATTCGGCCGGCAGCTCGCTGTCGTCGAAGAGGTTCACGTCGGAGCGCTGGTAGCCCAGGTACGCGAGGGTCAGGCTGGTGCCCATGAAGATGATGGCGCTCGCGGTCGTGATCCGGGTGAGGAAGTTGCCCGCGCCTCGGCTACCGAAGATGGTGTTCGCGCCGCCGCCGCCGAGGCTCGCGCCCAGGTCGGCGCCCTTGCCGCGCTGGAGCAGGACGACGCCGATCAACACGAAGCAGACGATGAAATGCAGGGCGTAGAGGAACGTTTCCACGGAAACTCCAATCGGGGGGCGATCTTGTCGGTCGGACGGCGGCCGCCCGGGAGGCGCGCCGCGTCGAGGGTTCGGGGCTAGGCAGGAGCAGGAAGGGCGGCCAGCGCGATCCGGGCGAAGTCCTGGGGATCCAGGCTGGCGCCACCGACCAGCGCGCCGTCGATGTCGGCCTGCGAGAGTAGCTCTCTTGCGTTCGATGGCTTCACCGATCCGCCATAGAGCAGTCGAATCCGGGTCCCGGCGTCGCCCAGCCGCTCGACGAGCATCGCTCGCAGCGCCGCGTGGACGCTCTGGGCGATCTCGGGCGTGGCCGTCTTGCCCGTCCCGATCGCCCAGACCGGCTCGTAGGCCACGACGAGCTCGTCTCGCAGGTCGGTCGCGCGGTCGAGGACGGCGCCCAACTGGGTGCGGACCACGTCGAGCGTCTGATCGTGTTCCCGCTCGTCGAGGGTCTCACCGACGCACAGGATCGGCCGCACGGTCGAGCCCTGCAGCCGCTGGGCCTTGGCCGCGATCGCGGCGTCGCGCTCGCCGTAGAGCTGGCGGCGCTCGCTGTGTCCGAGCAACGCATAGCGACAGCCGAGGTCCTCGAGCATTTCCAGGGAGACCTCGCCGGTGAAGGCGCCGCGTTCGTCGGCGTGGACGTTCTGGGCCGCGAGCGCCACCGCGGATCCGGCCAGCGCTCGGCCCAACCGATCGAGCACGGGGTGGGCCGGTGCGACCGCGACCTCGCAGCTCGCATCGAGATGCGCGCGACGGTCTTCGATCGCCCTCGCGAACGCACGCGCCCACGCCTCCGCCTCGCGGGCGGTCTGGTTCATCTTCCAGTTCGCGCAGACGAGCGGTTTCGGGGTCATGCCGGGCGATCCAGCGCGGCGACACCGGGGAGCGTCAGGCCCTGCACGAATTCGAGGCTCGCGCCGCCGCCGGTCGAGAGGTGTCCGATGCGGTCACCGACGCCGGTCTTGTTGACGGCGGCGAGGGAATCGCCGCCGCCGACGATGCTCGTCGCGTTCGAGTCCGCGACGGCGTGGGCGACGCCTTCCGTGCCCTTCGCGAACGCGTCGATCTCGAACACGCCCATGGGTCCGTTCCAGAGGAGCGTACGGGCGCTGGCCGCGGCCTCGGCATAGCGGGCCGTCGTCGCGGGGCCGATGTCGACGCCGAGCAGGCCGTCGCCGATCGACTCGGTCGTGGTTGCCTCGGCGCCGTCCTCGACGCGGTCGCTCACGACGTGGTCGGTGGGCAGGAGGAGAGTGCAGCCGCGCTCTGCCGCGCGCGCCATCATGCGACGCGCGTCGTCGACCCGGTCGTCCTCGACGAGCGAGTTTCCGACGGCGTCACCCTTCGCCTTGAGGAACGTGTAGGCCATGGCGCCGCCGACGCCGATCGTGTCGGCTCGTTCGATCAGCGCCTCGAGCACACCGATCTTGTCCGAGACCTTCGCGCCGCCCAGGAAGCAGACGAAGGGACGCGCGGGCTCGAGCGCGACGGCGAGCGCGTCGAGCTCCTTCTGGAGCAGCCCGCCGGCGACGGCGACCGCGACGTGTTCGACCATGCCGGCGGTCGAGGCGTGGGCGCGGTGGGCGGTGCCGAAGGCGTCGTTCACGTAGACGTCCGCGAGGGCGCCGAGCGCCTTCGCGAAGGCCGGATCGTTGTCGGTCTCTTCACGGTGGAAGCGCAGGTTCTCGAGCAGCGCGATCTCGCCGTCGGCGAGCCCCGCGGCGGCTTCCTCGGCGGGGGCGCCGACGCAATCCGAGGCGAACGCGACACGGATGCCCAGGGCCTCGGCGATCGCGGGCGCGACGATCTCGAGGGAGAGCGCGTTCTGGCGTTCGCCCTTCGGCCGGCCCAGATGGGAGGCGAGCAGGACGCGCGCGCCGGCGTCCACGAGCTTCCGCAGGGTCGGAAGGGAGGCGCGGATCCGGCTGTCGTCGGTGATCCGGCCCTCTTTGTGCGGGACGTTCAGGTCGGCGCGCACGAAGACGCGGCGGCCGGCGAGGGACTCGGAGGCGAGCAGGTCGTCGAGGGAGCGGATCGGCAAGCGGGTCCACCTGGTGGGCAGCGCGCAGGTCGGCACGGGAGACGCCGGGGCGCGGGGTGAGGGCGCGGGACGCGGGGCTTGCCCGACCGCGGGCGCGCAATGTACCGGCCCTCCGTTATGCTCTCAAGTGCTCGACTTGACTTCTCTTTTTCCGCTCCGGCACGGTCCGGGACTCGATCCGGGACGCCCATTGGCCGATGGGGAAGGGAGGCAGGGAAGCGGCGGGCGAGACGCGGGCCGTCGGGGCCTCGTGGGGGGAACGCAGGCATGTCGGTGGGCGAGGGACCGCAGGCGGACGGCGGTGGGGCCGGGCTGTCCGGGCTCGCGGTGCGTCTGGTCGCGGTGGCGCTCACGATCCTCGCGTTGATCGTCGGCACGCAGCAGTGGGGCGCGCGCGAACGGGAGCAACGCGAACGCTTCGCGCCGTCTTCCGGCACCGTGCGCCTCGCCGATCTCGAAGCCCCGGTCGAGATCCTGCGCGACGGTCGGGGCGTGCCCCACGTGATCGCCGCGGAGGAAGCGGAGGGCTGGTTCGCGCTCGGCTTCGCCCATGCCCAGGACCGGCTCGCCCAGATGGAGTTCCTGCGCCGCCGCGCCGCCGGGCGGAGCGGGGAGATCGAGGGGCAGGCGGCGCTCCGCTGGGATCGTCTCGCGCGGCTGCTCGAGATCCAGCGGACGGCGGTCCGGACCGTCGAGGCGCTGCCCGAGGATTCCCGCGTCGTCCTCGAGGCCTATGCGTCCGGCGTGAATGCGCGCATCCGGCGCATCCGGCAGGGCCGCGTCCCGCCGCCCCATGGCCTGGCGGGCGCCTTCGGCGAGGTCGGAGACTGGCGCCCGGCCGACTCCGTCGCGATCGTGAAGCTCCTTTCCTGGTGCATCGGCGGCACCCTCGAGACGACCCTCGTCCTCGACGACCTGATCCAGCGCCTCGACAGCGTGCCGGCCCGGCCCTTCTTCCCGGGTCGCGCGAGCGTCGATTTCGGTGTCGCGCCCGAGGTGCCGCGGCATTCCGTGCCTTCGTTGACCGTCGACGGACCGCTGGCCGAAGCGGTGATGGGGACGACGCGCGGTCTCTGCGAGGGCGTCGGCATACCGACCGGGGGCGCCTGGGTCCTGTCCGGCGCGCGAACCGAGAGCCGAAAGCCCGCGATCGTCGCCGACTGGCACTTCGAGCCGACCGTGCCCGGTCTCTTGTACCAGGCGCACGTCGCCGCGGGCGGACTCGACCTCGCCGGGGCCACGCTGCCGGGCTCGCCGATCTTCTGGGTCGGGCGGACGCCGGACTTCGCCTGGGCCGCCGTGCCCGCGAGCGCGCCGGTCTCGGACCTCTTCATCGAGACGTTGCGCGAGCGTCGTGGCCTCTACCAGAACGGCACGCTGTGGGTGCCGATCGAGGAGCGCGAGGAGGTCCTGCGCTACCGCGACGTGCGCGGCGACCTCGTCGAAGAGACACTGTACGTGCGATCGACGCGACACGGACCGCTGATCGATTCGCTCTGGCGGGACGGGGAGGCGCGCCTCCCGGTGGCCGACGCGCCCGCGGTCAACCGCGCGGCGCGCGCGCTCGCCTGGACCGGCGCGCGGGACGGCGACGGCCTGACGTCGATGCTCGCGCTCGCGCGCGCAACCGGGGCGAGCGAGGTGCCCGCGATCCTCGAGTCGCACCACGAGCCGGTGCTCGCGTTCGCCTACGCGGATGCACGCGGGGAGGGCGGCGTGCAGGTGGCCGGTTGGCTGCCGAGCCGGCCGCTGCCGACCGGGCTGGTGCCCGTGCAGGGCCGACTGCGGAGCTTCGACTGGCGGGAGCCCGTCGCGGTCGATGCGCTTCCCGGTCAGGAGATCGGCGAGCGCGGCCGGTCCTGGGCCCTCGCGCTCGATCAGCCCTGGCCCGGGCGGGGCGGGCTCGACCAGACCGAGTGGCTCTGGCGCCCGGGCGATCGCGCGACGCGGCTCGAGCTCGCGCTCGACGAGCGGCTCGCGGCCGGGCGGCTCGATCTGCGCGGCGCGGCCGACCTGCTGGCGGACGCGGAGGCCCCGCGCGCGACCCGGGTCGTGACCGCGATCGTCGGGCTCGCCCGGCTCGGCGGAGCACTCGCGATCGAGGCGGAGGAGATCGCCGGGCTGCTCGAACGCTGGGACGGGCGCCTCGACTCCGACAGCGCCGGCGCGGCCGCCTATCACTTGGTGATCGAACACCTGCTCGAGCGGCTGCTTTCGGCACCGCTCGGCGAGGGGCTCTTCGCGCGCTATCTCGCGGCGCCGCACGTACGTCCGCAGAGCGCGGTCGAGCGCCTGGTCCTGCGCGCGGCGAAGCTGCGACAGCCGGGCGGCTGGACCGACGAGGCGGACGTGACCGCGGCGGTCCGGGCGGGCCTGCGCGACGCCTGGGTGAGTCTCAACCATCGCCTCGGCCCGACCCGGGAACGGTGGGCCTGGGGCGAGCTCCACCGCATGCCCCTGCGCCGGCTCGGCGAATTCGACGACGTCTTGCGGAGGCTCTCGGTCGCGGGCAGCGGGCAGACCCTCGCCTTCACGCGGCATCGCCCGGGCGTGTCCTTCGACGTCGAGCGCGCGGCGCTCTATCGCGTGGCCATCGACCTCGGCGCGCGGGACCGTTTCCTGTCGAGCCTCGCGCCCGGACAGAGCGAGCATCTCGGGCATCCGCACGAGGCCGACGGCCTGAGTCGCTGGCGCCGCAACGATCTCGCGCTCTTCGCGACGAGCCGGCTCGTGATCGAGGAGGAGAACGCGGAGCGGCTCGTGCTGGAGCCGGCGCCCTGATGCCGCCGGTCGCGCGTCCTCCCGTCGGCTTCGCCGAGGTGCCGGAGTTCCACGTGGCGATTGCCTGCCGGGACGATCCGACCCTCGCGCCGGTGCCGATCGTGGTCGGGGG
>JBCCZJ010000382.1:0-5533 GCA_039187915.1 Myxococcota bacterium | reverse complement strand
GTGAGGATCTGGCACGAGGACCACCGCGAGGTCGCGATCGAGACCCAGTCGACCTTCGGTTATGTCCGCAACGAGATCTTCCGCCCGCTGACCGAGGACGCGCCGATGCAGTGGGACGCGTCGTCTCGGTCATGCGTTGGCCCGCGGAGATCGAGGCCGGCTCCAAGATGACGTCGATCATGTCCGCGATGGACGTCTTCCCGACGATCGCGGAAGCGGCCGGCGTCGAGCGCCGGAACGCATTCGAGCTCGACGGCCGGAGCCTCTGGCCGGCGATCAAGGAAGGGAAGCCGATGCCCCGCGAAGAGCTGCTCTTCTTCGCGTCGGAGACCCCGATTCGCGGCACGTTCAACATCACCGCCTTCGACGACGAGTGGAAGCTGATCCAGCGGATCGACCAGGGCCTCCTCTCTGCCGAGGTGCAGAACTGGCTCTTCCGGACGAGCGAGGATCCCTACGAGCGCAACAACCTCGCCGAAGCCCATCCGGAGGTGGTCGCGCGCATGGCCGAGGAGATCCATACGTGGCGGATGATGCACCCGCTCTCCGGGACCCGACACGCCCTCGTCCCCCCGCCCGGCTGGCGCGCTCCGCTCGACTGGGTCGACTATCCGATCCCGATCGAGAAGCTCCAGGGCGAGACCGCCCGCGGCATGGCCCCGGACCACGCGCGTCGCATCCTCGACATGCAGCACGGGGAAGCCGGCCGGCTCCTCTACGATTGCGAGCCCTTCGAGATGCTCGGGGGCGGCTGGTGCGCCGGGGGCGAGGCCCTGATGAAGTAGCGGCGGGGGCTTCGCCTAGCCCTGGTAGTACTCCGACACGAAGGTGACCTCGATCGGACCGTGATCGAGGAAACGTCCGCAGCTCTTCATCATCGTCTCGAAGTTGGCCTCGTATTCCTCCTGCGTCTCCGCGTCATAGAAGGCGAGCGGGGACGTGAGGGCCTCCATCGGGAACGACTCCTCGACGAACGCGTCCCACTGCGTCGGCGCGTCCTCGGTCAGCGGGCGGAAGATCTCGTTGCGGACATAACCGAAGGTCGACTGGGTCTCGATCGCGACCTCGCGGTGGTCCTCGTGCCAGATCCTCACGTACTCCGCCTGGCTGAGGTCGGCGCGCTTCGTGATGCACGAGATCTGCTTCATGCCCGGGGTGCGCGCGCCGGCGACCCGCTCGTGCACCATCGGCCTCGATTCCACGACCAGGTAACCGGCCATGCGCTGGACCGCGGCCGCGAGCGCCGCCTCGGAGGGGCCGCGATCCGCCGCGTCGTCCAGCCAGAACGACACCATCGCGCGGATCGGCGGATCCGATCGCTGGATCGGCGTACCGCCCGCGACCGCGGCGTCGTTCGCGAAGACGGTGATCTCGCGTGCGCCGTGGGCGCGCATCGCAGGGACCGCCCGGTCGACGAGGGAACCGCGGAGGGCGTCGCCGTCCACGTCCGGACCGTCGAAGAGGAGATAGAAGAGCTTCTGCATCGGGCGGGCTCCCTTGCTTTCCGATCGCCGGAGTCTCGCCAGAACGGCCCGGTGCGGCAAGCAGCCCACGGGCGCGGCCTCCAGCGGAGCGGGAAACGGCCGATAAGCGCTGTTCGATTCCGGAATTTCGCTTCGCGAAGTCGAGAATCGTGGTACTTTCCCGCTTCGGATTTTCCGAAGGCGGGGTCAGGGGCGCCCGCCGTCACGAGGTGAGAAGCATGGCAGCACGCAGCTCTGCTCGCGGAAAAGGCAGGGCGAACGGCCGGACGGCCGCGCCGCGCAAGGGTTCTGCGGGAGAGGACGAAGGCAAGGAGCCGACGTGGACCTTCCTCACGAACCACACACACGTCCTGCTCTGCCTGCACGAGGATCCGGAGTTGACGCTCCGCGAAGTCGCGCAGCGCGTCGGGATCACCGAACGCTCGGTCCAGCGCATCCTGAGCGAGCTCGAAGACGGGGGCTTCGTGACGCGGGACCGCGTCGGCCTGCGCAATCGCTACCGCTTCAAGACGAACGTGGCGCTGCGCCATCCGATCGAGGCGCATTGCAAGATCGGTGACCTGATCAGCATGGTCGAGGACAAGGCCCGCTAGCCGATCCGCCGGAAGTCGTCGTCCTCCTCGAGGTAGCCCAGGAGCTGTCCCGAGGAACCGAGCTCGACGGCACCCGTCAGCTGGATCCCGTCGCCGAGCAGCCATCGCAGCTGCCCCACGCCCTGCCGGATCTGGTCCTTCGCCGCGTCGAGATCCTGGCCGTGTTCGGCCATCCGATCGTGGAGCCAGAGGATCCCCGGGCTCCCGGCAGCGATCCGGCTGGACCGTTCCTCGCGTGCGCGGTGCGCGCATTCCGTATGGGCGACGAGCAGGACCTCGTCGATCTCGTGGGTCTCGACGGCGTAGCGCAGGCCTTCCTGGACATCGGCGTCGGAGACCTGCGCGCCCTTCCCGGCGAGGAAGATCGCGTCGGAGAGACGCCGAGCCCAGCCCTGCGCCTGCTGCTCTTCGCAACAGAGGACGATCCGGCGCCGCGAAGCCTTCTCGAGGCGCGGCGCCTGCTCTTCGATGGCGTCGATGACGCGATGCCGGACGAGCGAGAGAACCGGTGCAGTAGACATGATCGAGCCTCCCTGGTTCATGCCAGATAGATGGTGCGGGGATCGACACAGGTCCTGACGAAGGACCGGGCCTCGTCGAAGCGGGCCCGCTGCGCCGCTTCTGCCTCCGAGGGCGGCTGCGAGCCGCCCCCCTCCGGGTCGCGCGGGCACGCCTCTCCCCGCGACGAGACGAGCCGCAAATGGGGCCTTGAGGCCTCTTTGCGGGCTTCCTGGGGCGTTTTGCGTCGATTCTCGGCGCGGCGTTCGATCGGTCTGGTGCGCATCGGGACGACCTCCTTGCAGGACGTTTCGGCCGCAATCTATACGACATTAATTTCAGGTCAAGCGATTCACGAATATTTTTTTACGTTTTTTACTACAGGGCACTTGCGTCGTGTCCGAACGTGAGAGAAAGTCTTAGCGTCATTCATTTCGTGTATTCGATCTCGCGAACCTCACGTCGAGGGGGTCGGGACGGACAGAACAAGCCCCGGAGCCCCAAGAGATGGATCGCGCGTTACTTGCCTACGCCCTGCTCCCCATCCCCCCTCTCCTCGCCGGCGCCGTCGTCCCGCTGCTGGCGCGCTTCACGCCGGAAGCCTCGGCGCGCTGGGCGCAGGCGGCGGTTCTCGTGCCGCTCTTCGCGCTGGCCGCGGCCCACGCGCTGCCGCTCCTCTCCGGCACGCCGGGCGCCGAACCGGCTCTCGGCCTCGAGTTCATGAGCACGCTGCTCGCAGTCATGGTCTCGCTGATCGCGCTCGCGGTGCTCCGCTTCGGTCGGCGCTACCTGGACGGCGACCCGACGCTGCCGCTCTTCTGCGCACTCGCGAGCGCGCTCGTCAGTGCGGTCCTCACGATGCTCGTCGCGGGCAACCTGATCGCGCTCGCGATCGGCTGGATCGCGACGGGCGCCCTGCTGCGCCGCCTGCTGCTGCTCCGAACGGATCGTCCGGGCGCGCGCAGGGCGGCCGACGCCCAGTTCCGGGCTGCGGTCGTCGGTGATTCGAGCCTGCTGCTCGCGGCGATCTACGCGATCGCCGTGGCGGGCTCCGCGGGGCTTCCGGAGGTCTTCGAGGCGGCGGCGACCCGCCCTGCCTTCGCGATCCCGATGGCGGTGCTGCTTGCCCTCGCCGCGATGGCGATGTCGGCGCAGCTCCCCTTCCACACGTGGCTCCCGGACTCGATGGAGACGCCAACACCGGTGTCGGCCCTCCTCCATGCGGGCGTCGTCAACGCCGGCGGCGTGCTGCTGATCCGGATGAGTCCGCTGATGCGGGAGGCGCCGGTCGTGCTGGCCGCGCTGGCGTTCGTGGGCGCCCTGAGCGCCTCGGTGGCGGCGGTCGTCATGCTCGCCCAGACCGACATCAAGCGGAAGCTCGCCTACTCCACGCTCGCCCAGATGGGCTTCATGCTGATGCAGTGTGGACTCGGCGCCTTCGGCGCGGCGGCTCTCCACCTGGTCGGGCACTCGTTCTACAAGGCCTACGCCTTCCTCTCGTCCGGTGCGCACGCCGGTCCGAAGCCCACTCCGGTCGAGCTCGACGGTCGCCCCGCGCCGCAGGTCGGCCTGGCGACGGCGCTCGCTTCGGTCGGTGCCGGCGTCGCGATCGTCTTCGGCGCCTGCTGGGCGCTCGGCGTCGAACCGGCGACCAAGGCCGGCGCGCCGGTCCTGATCTCCGTCCTCGCGATCGGACTCGGGCAGATCCTCTCCTCGGCGCATGGCGTCGGCGGCGCACCCCTGCGGCGCACCCTCGAGAGCCTGCTCCTCGGCGGGCTGATCGCCGGCGCGTACTTCGCGGGGGTCGGGTTCCTCGACGCGCAGATCGGCGCGCCGGGCCCGGTGGCGACGACGTCCCCGCTCGCGACGACGGTCGCCTGGACGCTCTCCCTGTTCTTCCTCGCGAGCTTCGCGCTCCAGACCCTGCTGCCCCGCCACGCCGAACGCCCGCTGCTGCAGAAGCTCTATGTCCATGCACGCAACGGGTTCTATCTCGGACCGATCTTCCAGTCGCTCTTCGAGCGCCGCCGGTCCGCTCCCCTTGCCACCTCTCTTCGAGGAGAATGAACGATGGAATCCTTCGCCGAACCCTTCCTCCAGGAACAGGAATCCCTCCCCATCGAGGGTGAAGAACAGAGCGCGCCCTCGACCGCCGAACGGGTCGAGTCCGCCTGCGCGAGCGTCCCGCCGCTCTGGCCGCTGCGCCACTTCGTCGCGGTCAACCCCTATCTCGGTCTGACGGATCGGCCCTTCGAAGACGCGCTCGCCTACGCGGAGCGGACCTTCGACGCGCCGGCCTTCATGGACGACGACTACTTCCAGCGTGCCTATCGCGAGGGTCGCTTCGACCACGCCGACCTCCAGGCGGCCGCCCGATTCTCCGGCGACGGCCCGGCCGAGGACGCGTTCGTGCCGACGGCCACCGACGTGCTCGCGGCGACCGGTGGAGGCGCCCTCGAGTCGGTCGTGGTCGACGAGATCTCGCGCTGGTGCGCGGGGCGCTTCGACGAGGGGCAGGCCACCTGGAAACAGCCCGGCCGCGCTCGGCCGACGTTCGAAGCCTGGCTCGCCCACGCGAGGATCGACCGCTCGCCGGAGCTGAACGGCATCCCCGACTTCCGACGCTTCGTCGCGTCCCTCCCCGAGGATCCGCTGGCGACGATCGAGCGCCTGATGGATCGGCTCGGGGTCCCCGAGGCGGCGCGCGTCGACTACCTGACGCGGCTTCTCGGCTCGGTCCTCGGCTGGGCCGGCCATGCGCAGTACCGACGGCGCGAAGCCCGACTGCGCGGCGGGGAAGACGACGCGCTGGTGGCGCTGTTCCCCGCGAAGGACGAGGACTGACGCGTCGTCACGCGAGCCCGGCGAACCGCCGGCGGCTGTGGGTGACGACGGCGTCGATCATCCAGTCGATCGCGAGGATCGCCGTGTAGTGCTCGAACGGGAGGTACTTCCGCT
>JBCCZJ010000381.1:0-5550 GCA_039187915.1 Myxococcota bacterium | reverse complement strand
GCTCGTCGACCGCCTCGTCGAAGATGGACTGGTAGAGCGCCGAATCGCCCGGGAGGATGCCCGCATCCATCGCCTGCACGCGACCGCCGCGGGCCGCGCGCTGATCGCGCGGACCCGGTCGCAGACGCAGCGCCTGAACGCCGCGCTCCTCGCCCCCTTCGACCGCGAGGAGCGCAAGACGATCGAGGCCTTCCTCGAGCACGTCGTCCGGGAAGCGGGGGACGTCTAGTCGGCGCCGCCGCCCTCGGAGGGCGGGCGAAGGCCGGCGGACGCTGCGATGATGACGCTCCGCGCGCGCGGCGCGCCTCCGATCCGATTTCCCCTCCCGAACCCAGGAATCAACCGCATGGCCGAACGACTCACTTTCGAAGACCGCGTGGTCGTCGTCACCGGTGCCGGCAACGGCATCGGCCGCAGCTACGCCAACGCCTTCGCACGGCGCGGCGCGAAGGTCGTCGTCAACGACTTCGGCGGCGCCGTCGACGGAACCGGCCGCGACACGAAGTCCGCCGATCGCGTCGTCCAGGAGATCGAGACCGAGGGCGGCATCGCCGTCGCCAACCACGACTCGGTCGTCGAGGGAGAGAAGGTCGTCCAGACGGCTCTCGACACCTGGGGACGCGTCGACGTCCTGATCAACAACGCCGGGATCGCGTACGCGACCCCCTTCGAAGAGATGGACCGGGACGCCTGGGACCGCATGATCGACGTCCACCTGAACGGCAGCCACGCCTGCACGGCCGCGGCCTGGCCCCACATGCAGCGCGAGGGATTCGGACGGCTCCTCTTCACGTCGTCGCCCTTCGGCCTCCACTCCGCGGCGAAGTTCGCCCACTACTCCGCCGCGAAAGCCGCCGTGATCGGTCTCGCCCGCACGCTCAGCCTCGAAGGCGCGGCCCACGACATCCACGCGAACGTGGTCGCGCCCTACTCCGCGAGCCGGATGACCGGCGTCTCGGACGAGAAGCAGGTCACCAGCCAGATCGGCCCGCGCTATCTCGCCCAGCTCGTCGTCTGGCTCTGCCACGCGTCGACGACCGAAAACGGCTCGATCTTCGAGGTCGGCGGCGGGCTCGTGCACAAGGTCCGCTGGGCGCTCGGCCGGCGCCTCGAGCTCTTCGGCGACGACCACACGGCGGAGAACATCGCGGCAAACGCCGCCACCCTCGACGACTTCGGCGACGCGCTCCATCCGGAGACCGGCGACGCCCACACGATCGGCAAGGCGCTCACGGGCGGAGACCCGTCGAAACTCTTTTCGGACGACCCGGAGACGTCGGGCGAAGACGCCTGACGCGCTCCCGCGCGTCGACACCGCGCCCGGGGGCCCGGCTAGGACGTCGCCGGCGTGACGTCCTCGTAGCGGAAGGTCCGTTCGACCTCGCCCTTCCAGGGCTTCCCGCCCACCTCCACGTAGGGGTAGACGAAGTAGTTCAGCGCCGGCCCCTTGTGATCGGGGCCGAGCCGCAGGTCGCGACCGGTGGAGAAGTGGATGCGGTCTGCCGGGTGCGTTCCGTAGAAGAGCTCGCGCTTCTCCGGATGCTTGAAGGCCTCCGACGCGTCGATCGGGAACCAACCGGTCTCGGGCAGGTGGAACTCCACCCAGCAGTGGTATCCACCGATCTGGCCGGCGCTGCGGTCCTCGGGCACCGGAAAGCCGATCTCGAAGCGCGCCGGGATGCCCTCGGTCCGCGCGAGCGACGTGAACATGGCGTGGAAGTCGGTGCAGTTCCCGTAGCGCTCGTTGCAGGCCCAGAAGGTGTCGCCGTTGCCCCAGCCGGAGCCGACCTTCTTGTATTCGATGTTGTCGACGACCCAGTCGTAGATCGCGCGCGCCTTCGCCGGCGAGGCGCCCGGCCCGGCGACCGCGCGGACCTCCTCCAGCATGGGCGCGAGGACGGGATGACCGATCTTGACACGCGTGTTCTCGCCGAGATAGCGGGCCAGCTCCTCGTCCGCGATCGCCGCGCGCGCCTTCGAGACGCTGCGATCGACGGTCACGCGGAGCGTCACCTGGAGCGGTGCGTCGCTCGCAGGCGCGCTCACGTGGTAGAAGCGGTTGCCATAGGCGGCCTCCGTCTCGATCACGCCCGGCACGGAAGCCTCGATCTCCTCCGAGAGGATGCGCTGGCGCACGTCGGCCACGGGCAGCGGGATGAAGAGCTCGACGTCTCCCGCCTCCCCGGGCATGGGCGGGACGGTGACGGCGTACTCGAAGGCGAAGATCCGCGCGGAGGCGGCCGTCGACGTCAGGCCGAGGCCTCCGACGAGCAGGACGACGAGGACGAGACTTCGAGGGACGAATCGAGGCATGCGCCGTTCTCCGGAACGTCCGCGTGGGCACGCGGCATGGGCGCCGAAGTGTACGGGTTCGCGCGTCCCGCGCGCACCCCACGCGCGCCCCCGCGACGCCGGCGCGGGAGCGCGCTCACTCGCCGAGCAGGTCGTCCACCTTCCCGGCCAGGAAGCCGCCCGCGGCGATCGTCGCGGGATGGCGGTCCGGGTAGGCCGCGAGCACGATCCCGACGCCATGGGTCTGCTCGGTGTCGAAAGCGACCTCACGCATCTCGCCGCTCGTGAAGTCGACGGTCTTGCGCAGCCCTTTCGCCTCGAAGTGGGCGACGGCGGCGTCCATGTCCGCGACCTTGAGGACGACGGCATACACGCCCTCCCCCCGTCTCTCGATGAACCGCTCGATGAAGGAGCCCTCGGCCGTCGAGGCGACCAGCTCGAGACCCGACGGGCTGTAGCTGGCTTCGAGGCCGAGGCGTCCGAGCACCTCGGGCGCGCCGTGGCCCGTATCCCAGGTCACGCCCAGCAGGTCGGAGAAGAACGCCGCGGACGTCTTCAGGTCCTTCACGGCGATGGCGATCCGGTCGATCTTCTCGATCATGCTGCGTTCGTCTCCTCTGGCGTCGCGAACCCGGCGAGACGCACTCGATCTCTCGGATCGCGACGCGACCCGGCGGACGTGTAGCCCCGGTCGCCCCTCCGCGCCGAGCGGGCGCCCACGAAGCCCGGCGCCCTCGGACCCGGACCAGTGGCCCTGGGCTGGCCGCAGGCCGCTCATCGGGGTCACCGGCTCGCCGATGCCCTGAAACGGCCCGCCCGGGGGGCGATCGCCGCGGCGGGAGACGCAGGGCCTCGACGACACGCCGCTCTCGGGTAACCCACATTGTCAGTAATGCCAATGCAAGTTGCATTACAGGCGGACCGGCAGTACGGTCGAGCCCATGGCCCGCTCCACCGCCGCCGAAGCCCGCGATCCGGCCCTCGACCTCTCGACCGCGATCGAGCGCTACCGCGACCACTGGGTGGGGCACGTGATCGTCCTCGGGGACCACCTCAGCCGCCGGCTCATCGAGCGCCTCGAGCAGGAGTGCGGCTACGCGCGGATCCGCCCGAGCCTCGGCCCCTTCATCTCCCTCGTCTGGCGCGAGCCGCGCCCGCTCGTCGAGCTCGCCGGTCAGCTCGCGATCAGCCGACAGGCCTGCAGCAAGATCGCGCGCCAGGCCGAGGAAGACGGCTACGTCGAACGCGTCCAGGCGCAGAAGGGCGATCGCGCCCAGTCGGTGCGGTTGACGAAGCACGGCAGCCGACTCGCCGAAGACAGCGTACGGCTCGTGCTCGAGGAGCAGGCGACCTTCGAGGCGTGGGTCGGCGGCGAGCGTCTGCGGCGCTTCAACGCGGCCACCTCGGCGGTGTTCCGCGCGCTCGGTCTCGAGGCGCAGACGGACGCGGGGCTCGGCAAGAAGGCGCGGCGATCGATCGGAATCCTGCCGGTCGTGGCCGACCGGATCGAGCTCGAGCTGCGCGAGCGTACGCGCGCGAAGGGGCATGAGGGCTTGCAACTCTCCCACGCGCGGCTGATCGGTCTGATCGGCGACGGCGCCCGCAGCGTGTCCGAGATGGCGCGCCATCAGGGCGTGAGCCGTCAGGCGACCGGCGCGACCGTCCGCAGCCTCGAATCCCTCGCCTACGTCCGGCGCGACTCGGACGAGCACGACGCGCGCGCGATCCGCGTCCGGCTCTCCGAGCGCGGCGAAGCGCTGGTGCTCGACACGGTCACGGCGCTCGAGGAGCTCGGCGACGAGTTCCGGAGGGCGATCGGCCCGCGCCGCTTCGACGACTTCGCGAACATCGCTGCCGAGCTGCGCGGCGCGCTGGCGGCCGAAGCGGAGCTCTTCGAGACCGGCGACCGACGCAGCCGGCGGACCGGCCCGATCGACGCCGAGAAGAACGCGCCGCGCGATCTCGAGCTGCAAGCGATCGCGGCGCTCCTCGCCGAGCGGCTCGGCGAGAAGGCCGCGAATCGACTCGGACGGATGCTCTGCGCCTGACGCGCGGCGCCCGCCACCGAGGCGCGCGAGAACGAGAGAGGTTCCCATGACCGCATCGACCGACCCGACGGCACTCCCCTTCGACCCGGACCAGCTGCGCGCCAAGTACGCGGAAGAGCGCGCGAAGCGGATCCGCGAGGACGCGAACGACCAGTACCGCGAGCTCAAGGGCGAGTTCGCGCGCTATCTCGAGGACGCATACTCCGAGTCGCGGATCGAGCGCGAACCGCTCCACGACGAGGTCGACGTCGCGATCATCGGCGGGGGCTTCGGCGGCCTCCTGACCGGCGCCCGCTTGCGCGAGGCCGGCGTCCAAGGCCTCCGATACATCGACGCGGCAGGCGACTTCGGCGGGACCTGGTACTGGAACCGCTACCCCGGGATCGCCTGCGACATCGAAGCCTACATCTACATGCCGCTCCTCGAAGAGACGGGCTATCTGCCGAGCCAGAAATACGCGACGGGCGCGGAGATCTTCGAACACTGCCAGCGGATCGGGAAACACTACGACCTCTATCGCGACACCTGCTTCCAGACCCGCGTGACGAACCTGCGCTGGAACGACGTCGACGCGCGATGGACGATCGAGACCGACCGGGGCGACGCGATGCGCGCCCGCTTCGTCTGCATGGCGCTCGGCGTGCTGAACCACCCGAAGCTCCCGGGCATCCCCGGCATCGAGGACTTCGAGGGCCACTCGTTCCACACGAGTCGCTGGGACTATGCGTATACCGGCGGCAGCTCGGACGGGAATCTCGCGCGCCTCGGCGACAAGCGGGTCGGCATCATCGGCACGGGCGCCACGGCGGTCCAGTGCGTCCCCCACCTCGCCGAGTCCGCCGAGCATCTCTACGTATTTCAGCGGACGCCCTCGTCGATCGACGTGAAGGACAACCCGAAGACGGATCCCGAGTGGGCGCAGAGCCTGGAGCCCGGCTGGCACCAGGCGCGCATGGACAACTTCCAGGTCCTGACCCAGGGCGGCTACCAGGAAGAGGACCTCGTCGCGGACAACTGGACCGAGATCATCCGCAAGTTCATCTCGACGACGCTCACCCAGGACACCCCGGACCTGTCGCCGGAAGCGATCGAGCGACAGATCGAACTCACCGACTTCGAGAAGATGGAGCAGATTCGCGCGCGCGTGGACGAGCTCGTGGACGACCCCGAGATCGCCGCGGCCTTGAAGCCCTACTACCGCCAGTTCTGC
>JBCCZJ010000380.1:0-5556 GCA_039187915.1 Myxococcota bacterium | reverse complement strand
TCCGCGCCAGCGCGATCCGCAGCCGCAGCGCGGCGCGCTGGTCCTCGCGGGAGAGTCGGTCGAGGTCGAGCGGTTCGAGCAGCGAGCGCGCCGCCACGCGTTTGTCGCGGCCGTACTCGAGCTGCGCGAGCCGCAGCCGCGCCGGCGCCGCGCGATCGCCGCGCGGATGGTCGGACAGGATGCGGCCCAGCCAGCGGCGCCCCTCTTCCTGCCGCCCCGCGGCGAACGCGAGCTGGGAGAGCTGTTCGAGGGCATCGTCCGCGAGCAGGCTCCGCGGATAGAGCGCCACGAACGCTTCGAGGGACTCGGCGGCCCCGCGCGCGTCGGCGGGCAGCTTGCCCATCGCCGCGTCGTAGGCCGCGCGCTCCTCGGGCGGGACCTGTTGGGCGCCCGGCCCGAACCCGGCGCAGCCCGCCTGCACGAGCACGAACGCCAACGAGAGAACGAGCCACGGCTGCATGAGCCCAGAACGCGCGCCGGAACGGATCGCCATACCCCCCTCACCCCGGCCCGAGCCGGTCGGCCGGAGTCTACTCCGGACCCGGCGATTCCGGCACCGGGAAGCGCGCCCCCGTTCCGGAAGACCGCGCCCCGCGCCGAGCCCGCTCGCGATCGGGCGATGGCGCCATCCGAGCAGGGGCGGGGGGCGCCGAGCCCGATCAGCGGCTCCGGACCGCTCGACGTCGCCCGAAGCCGGAGCGCCGCGCAGGCGCCGATCCGTTCCCTGAACTCAAAAAAAGTCTCGGATCTTGTCCATGAAGCCCTTGGTGGTCGGGCTCACGTCCGTGCCGCTCTGTTCGGCGAACTCCTCGAGCAGCTCGCGCTGGCGCGCGTTCAGCTTGGTCGGGACCTCGACGAAAACGCGCACATAGAGGTCGCCGCGCATCTTCTTGAGCTGCTCCGGATCGAGCCGCGGCTGGAGCGGCGGCAGGCCCTTCCCCCGGAGTCGGAGCACACGCCCGGACTGGGTGCCCTCCGGAATCTGGAGCGAGACCTTGCCGTCGAGGGTCGGCACCTCGACCTCGGCGCCGAGGGCGGCCTGGACGAAGGGGACGGGGACTTCGATGTGGAGGTCGGTACCGTCGCGCTCGAAGAGCGGGTGGTCGCGCAGGACCATCACGACGTAGAGATCACCCGGCTCGCCGCCGGCGACGCCCGCTTCGCCCTCGCCCGATACGCGCAGCCGCGCGCCGTGCTCGACGCCCGGCGGCACCTTCACCTGGATCGTCTGCTGGCCTTCGACGCGGCCCGAGCCGCGGCAGCTCGTGCAGGGGTTCGTGATCACGTCCCCCGCGCCGCCGCATGCGTCGCAGGGCCGGTTCACGCGGAAGAAGCCCTGCTGGAACATCAGCTGGCCGGTGCCCTCGCAGCGCCCGCAGCGCGCGGGCTTCGAACCCTCGGCCGCGCCCGAGCCGTTGCATGGCTCGCACTTGCGCATCTTCGGGATCTTGAGGCTGGGCTCGCAGCCATCGAGCACGTCGTCGAGGGTGATCTCGAGGTTGTACCGGAGATCCGCGCCGCGCTGTCCGCGACCGCGGCGGCTGCCGCCGCGCCCCCCTCCCCCGCCGAAGATGTCGCCGAAGAGATCGTTGAAGAGGTCGCCGAAGTTGCCGAAGTCCTCGAACCCGGCGCCCGGACCCGCGCCGGGGCCGCCGACGCCGGCGTGGCCGAACTGGTCGTAGCGCGCCTTCTTCTCCGCGTCGGAGAGGACGGCGTAGGCTTCGGAGACTTCCTTGAAGCGCTCCTCCGCCGCGGGGTCGTCCGGGTTCCGGTCCGGATGACACTCCATCGCGAGCTTGCGGTAGGCCTTCTTGAGGTCCGACTCGGATACGCCCCGGTCGACCCCGAGGACCTCGTAGTAGTCCCGCTTGCTCACGTGCGTTCCCTCTCCGTCGGGTCCGTCGGACGCCTTCGCGGCATCTCGGATCGACACGACGTCCCCGCGGGACAATCGGTCATGGACTCGGGGAAGCTCGTCACGAGGCGTCGGGTGTCAACCCGTCCGCCGGCGCCAGGGGACTAATCCTCGGCGTCGTCGCCGAGATCGTCGTCCATGCCGCCGAGGGCTGCGTAGAGCTTCTCGGTCAGGCCGTAGGACAGGCGCGACAGCTCTTCGAGCGCTGCTTCGAGGGCGCCGGGATCCTGGCCGGAGACGAGCGAACCGGTCTTCTCGATCTGGGCACGCAGCTCCGAGGCGTCGGTCTCGTCGACGTCCTCGGCGAACTCTTCGAGGGTCTTGGTGGCGGAGTACATCAGGCCGTCGGCCTTGTTGCGCAGGTCGATGAGCGAGCGCAGCGCCTGGTCCGCCGCGGCATTGCCCTCGGCCTCCTGGACGAGGCGCTCGACCTCTTCCTCGGAGAGTCCGGAAGACGCGGTGACCTCGATGCCCTGGCTCTTGCCCGTGCCGAGGTCCTTGGCCGAGACGTTCACGACGCCGTCGGTGTCGATCGCGAAGGTGACCTCGATCTGGGGCACACCGCGGGGCGCCGGCGGGATCCCCACGAGCTCGAAGCGGCCGAGGGTCATGTTGTCCTCGGCCATCTCGCGCTCGCCCTGCAGCACGTGGATACGGACCACGTCCTGGTGGTCTTCCGTCGTCGAGAAGACCTGGCTCTTGGTCGTCGGGATGGTCGTGTTCTTCTCGAGGATCTTCGTGAAGACGCCGCCCTGGGTCTCGACGCCGAGGGACAGCGGCGTCACGTCGAGGAGCAGGACTTCGTCGACTTCGCCGGTCAGCACGCCGCCCTGGATCGCCGCGCCCGCGGACACGACCTCGTCCGGGTTCACGCCCTTCATGGGCGGCTTCCCGAAGATCTCTTCCACCTTGCTCTGGACCAGGGGCATCCGGGTCATACCGCCGACGAGCACGACTTCGTCGATCTCGCTGGCGGAGAGCCCGGCGTCCTCGAGCGCCGTGAGACAGGGCGCTTCGAGCCGCGCGACCATCTCGGACACGAGGATCTCGAGCTCCTCGCGCGTCATGGAATGGACCAGGTGCTTCGGGCCGTCGTCGTCCGCGCAGATGAAGGGCAGGTTGATGTCGGTCTCGCTCGTGCTCGAGAGCTCGTGCTTGGCCTTCTCTGCCGCTTCCTTGAGGCGCTGCAGCGCCATGGGATCCTGGCGGAGATCGACGCCATGCTCTTCCTGGAAGCGCGCAGCGAGCGCGTCCACGAGCACGTTGTCGAAATCCTCGCCGCCGAGGAAGGTGTCGCCGTTCGTGCTGAGCACCTGGAAGACGCCGTCTCCCAGCTCGAGGATCGAGACATCGAAGGTGCCGCCCCCGAGATCGAAGACCGCGATCTTCTGATCCTCGTCCTGGTCGATGCCGTAGGAGAGCGCGGCCGCGGTCGGCTCGTTGATGATCCGCAGGACCTCGAGGCCCGCGATCTTGCCGGCTTCCTTGGTCGCCTGGCGCTGGGCGTCGTTGAAGTAGGCGGGGACGGTGATCACCGCCTGCTCGACCGGCTCGCCGAGGAACTCGGAGGCGGTCTCCTTCATGCGCGCGAGCACCATCGCGCTGATTTCCTGGGGCGAGCAGGCCTTGCCGTCGACCTCGACCCACGCGTCGCCGTTGTCGGCGCCGACGATCTTGAAGGGGGCGATCGCAGAGAAGGAGGCGACCTCTTCCGCATCGAGCTTGCGGCCGATCAGGCGCTTCACGGCGTAGATCGTACGGTCGGGATTCGTGACCGCCTGACGCTTGGCGATCTGGCCGACGAGCTTCTCGCCGCTCTCGGTGAACGCGACCATCGACGGGGTCGTGCGCGCGCCCTCGGCGTTGGCGATCACCTCGGCCTGGTCGCCCTGTATCACCGACACGCAGCTGTTCGTCGTGCCGAGATCGATCCCGATGACCTTGCTCATGGTTCCGCCCCTCGCTCTCGTTCCCTCCGGAACGCACGAGCGGGTCGCGGCTTCCGGCTAATCCTCGGTCGGGGCTCCACTCGCGGCCGCCGCTTCCTCGGCGGTCGGCTCGCGAGAGACGATCACGCGCGACGGACGAAGCATCCGGTCGTGGATCTCGTATCCCTTCTGCAGCACCTGCAGCACGGTGTTCGCCGGGACTTCTCCGTTCGGGATCTGCCCCATCGCCTCGTGCACCGCCGGATCGAAGACCGCTCCCTCGGCCTGGATCTCCTGGACCGCGTGCTTCGCCAGTGTCCCGAGGATCTCCCGGTAGACCAGCTCCACGCCGTCGAGGATTCCCTTGACTTCCGCCCCGGCGTTCTGCGCCCCGTGCTCGAGGGCGCGTTCCAAATTATCGACCGCCGACAAAAGATCCTTGACGAGATTCTGGTGGCCGAACTTGAAGCTCTCCTGCTTCTCCTTGAGGCTCCGGCGCCGGAAATTCTCGAACTCCGCCTGCAGGCGCAGGTGGGCGTCGTCCTTCTCGGCCAGCTCCGCGAGCTTCCCCTCGTGCAGCCCCTTCAGGTCCTGCAGCTCCTGCGAGAGCAGCTCGATCGTCATCTTGTCGGCCGATGAGGCGCCTCCGGCGTCCCCCTCCGCGACGGCCTTCTCGTCCGCCTCACGCTGCTCGTACGACGCGGTGGCCTCGCGCAGCGCGGCCTCCATCTCGTCGCTCGCGGCGATCTTCGGGCCCCCTTCGCCGTCTTCGACGTTCTCGGGGTCGTGCTCGGTATTGTCACTCATTGCGGAATCGTCCATTTCGCCGGGTCGATCGACCGCCCGGGGGAGCGGGTTGAGCGGCATTCGTCCGGTCGGCGGGGATGCGGCTCGGGTGCGCACGGTCGTGCGGTCGCCGTCATCTAGTCACGCGCAGGTCTCAGGCAAGCAGCTTGCGGGTCACGGCATCCGAAAAGTATCCGACCAGCGGAATCACGCGGCTGTAGTCCATTCGCTGGGGCCCGATCACACCGAGCATCCCGAGCGGCGTGGCGTCTTCCGCGCCCTCCCCGTCCGAGGCCGTGTCGGCGTCCCGGCCGCTCCCGGCGCCCGGACCGCCGTAGGGCACGGCGACGAGCGCGCAGTCGCGGAGCGAAGGCTCTCCGAGCTCCGCGCCCAGGGAGATCGCCAGCCCGACGCGGCGCTCGCCGGCGTCCGCCTGCGCGATCTGCTCGAGCAGCGCCAGCAGCCGCTCGTTGGTCTCGAGCGTCGCGAAGAGCCCGCGGATCCGCTCCGGGTCGGAGAACTCGGGCTGATCGAGGAGCGTGAGCCGCGTCGCGATCACCAGGTCGTCGCCCCCGTCGGCCGACTCGGTCTCGCAGGCCGCGAGGCCGACGTGCCAGGCGCGTCGCAGGAACGCGTCGGCCTCGCCACGCAGCCCGTCTCGCTCCGCTTCGAGCAGGCGACGCAGACCGACGAGCGTGCGGCCTTCGATCCGCTCGGCGAGGTGGCCGCGGATCCGCTCGAGCTCGAGCGGCGGGATCGGCGCCTCGTCATCGATCACGCGCTCGACGACGTTGCCGTTCTCCGTGACCAGCACCGCGAGGATCCGTCCGGTTGAGACGGGCAGGAGATGGATCGTGCGCAGTCGCAGGCGCTCGACCCGCGGCCGGAGCACGAAGCCGAGCTGACGCGTGTGCTCGGAAAGCAGAT
>JBCCZJ010000379.1:0-5574 GCA_039187915.1 Myxococcota bacterium | reverse complement strand
TCGAGGCGGGGCTCGCGCGGCTGCGCGCGCGGACGGGGACTTCGACCCCGACCGTCGTCCCGCCGGACGCGCGGCACGCTCCCTGGCGTCACCCCGCGGCGCCGCTCTTCGCGGCGGCGGCGGCCGCCGCCGCGCTCATGCTGTGGTTCGCGATCGCACCGAGTGCGTCCGACGAGCCGCCGTCGGCGCCCGCGCTCGCGGATCGCACACCCGATGCCACGGCGCCGTCGCTTGCGGATCGTGCTCCCGACGCCACGGCGCCCGCGCTCGCGGATCGTGTTCCCGACGCCACGGCGCCGTCGCTCGCGGATCGTGCTCCCGACGCTGCGTCGCGGCTCGCGCCTCTCGCAGACGGCCTCGAGAGCGGATCCGATCTCGATTTCGATCCGGAGCTCGCGATCGCGCTCGGTTACGGCGTGGCGGGGGATTTCGTGCCGGGCGTCGCGAACGACGACCTGCCGGTCATCTCGGAGCTCGATCTCCTCGACTTCATGGCGGCCCGAGACGAAGGGGGGCGCGGATGACCCGCTCGCTTCGTCTCCCTCGCGCGCGCGCCCGTTCGATGTCGGTCGGCCTCGTGCTCGCGATCCTCGTGGCTGCGTCGGCCGGGCGAGCCGAGGACGACGCTCTGCCGTCGCGCGCGCGCCCCGGTGCCGCCACGCGCTGGCAGGAGGCGACGCCGGCGGAGCGGCGGGCGATGCGTGCGGAGTTCCGATCCCGCTGGGAGCAGGCGTCGCCGCGGCAGAAGCGACGCGCACGGCGGGGCTTGCGGGCCCTCGAGCGGGCGCTGCCCGACTTCTCGCCGATCGAGCGGCTGAGCCTGCTGCGCGCCGCGGCCGAGCTGCCGGCGGAAGAGCGGAAGGCCCTGCGTCGCCGGCTGCGCGGGATCGACGAGATGGCGCCGCCGGAGCGCGCCGCGTTCCAGGCCGAGCTCCGCGAGATGATCCGCGGTCAGGCGGAGGAGATCGAGCGTCTCGAGCGGAACCGGGATCGCTGGAGGCGCATGACCGAGGCGGAGCGGGACGAGGCGCGGGCGCAGATGAGGAAGCTGCGGGCGATGAGCGTCGAGGAGCGGCGTGCACTGCTCCGGGAGATGGAAGCCGCGAAGGCGCGCTGATCCCGGGTATCCTTCGCGCGCGCGATCGCTTCGCGCGGAGGAGCACGCTTGACCCGACAGGCCCTCGCGGATCGGATCGTCGTCTACAGCGACACGGTCGTCGCCTTCGCCCTCGTGAACGGGCTGGCGTTCGTGATCTCGCTCGCGGACCCCGACATCCGGTGCTCGATCGCCGCGGTCTCGACCTTCTCGGTCGCGGTCAACGCGGTGGTCCCGGTGCTCGGGACCTGGACCCTCTTCTGGCTCCGGCGCTACGAGGCCCGGCTGCGGGCGGTCGACGAGGACGGCGACGGCGTGCCCGACGAGCCGCCGGAGGATCCGCTGGTGGCCGGCTTCTGGCGACGGCTCTTCGTCGTGCGGCTCGTCCTGATCTGGGTCTTCTCGGTGATCGTCCTCTCCGGGGTCTACGGGGCGACGCAGGACGTGGCCTGCGAGATCGGCTCGGGAGCGCGCCCGTGAGTCCGCCGATCGTTCCGCTCGCGGTGGACCGCAGTCGCTGCGTCTTGTGCGGTGGACCGAACGCCTGCGTGATGGAGCGGCGCGCGCGCGGGGAGACCGTCGACGATCCGTGCTGGTGCGTTTCGCGATCGTTCCCCGCCGAGATCACGGCGCGCGCGGACGCCCGCGACGGCGGGGCGAGCTGCATCTGCCAGGCCTGCGTCGACGCGGGCGCGGCCCCGGTCCCCGAGGATCGCTAGTCCGAGCGCGCCTCGGCGAGTCGCTGGACCTCGCGCAGCCCCCCCGACACGTGGCGGGCGCGGAAGCCTTCGCGGCGCATGAGGTCCGCCAGATGCGCGCTCTTCAGACCGAACTCGCAGTAGAGCACGTAGCGTTGGTCCGGGTCGAAGGCGGCGTACGCGTCGAGCGCGTTCGGGAAGTCGAGGAAGAGCGCGTCCGGGTAGTGCCAGGTCGCGAAAGCGGCCTTCGGGCGCAGGTCGATGACCGTGTCGTTCGGGCCGATCTCGTTCGTCGAGAGGTCCGTCGCGTCCCAGGCGTCCGGGTCGATCTCGTCCAGCGGGTAGTGCGTGCGCGATTCGAGCGCTTCTTCGAGCACGCCCGGGTCGAGCTTCGCCTCTTCGGCGAGGACGTCGTCGAGTCGCGCGTGGGTCGCGGGATTCGACGGGACGATCGCGCAGTACTCGCCGACCTTCGCGGAGAGATCGTGGGTCCCGACACGGCGGGAAAGGGCGATGATCTCCTCCTTGTTCTGTCCGACGAGGGGGCGGAGGACGGGGAAGCGCGTGCCGGATTCGATGACGGCGAGGTTCTGGAGCGTCTGCGACGAGACCTGCCCGATCACCTCGCCGGTCACGATCGCGGAGGCTTCCCAGTGCGTCGCGACGGATTCGGCGGCGCGCAACATCTGACGCTTCAAGACGACCTGCCAGTAGCGCGTCGCGACCCGGGCCTGGATCTCGCGGCTGATCGGATCGAAGTCGACGCTGTGGAAGCGCGGTCGGGTGCCCTGCTGCCAGCGGTCGGCGAGGCATTGGGCGATCCGGATCGTCTCGAGCTCGTGCTGGCGTCCGCCGAGGTTGCAGAACACGTAGTCGAGGGCGACGCCGCGTCGGAGCAGGTGCCAGGAGGCGACCGGGGAATCGAAGCCTCCGGAGATCAGGCTGATCGCGCGGCCCTCGGTGCCGAGGGGCAGACCGCCGGCGCCCTTCACCTTCGTGGAGAAGTAGTAGGCGCGCTGGGGGTCGACCTCGACGAAGAGCGTGGCCTCGGGGTTCCCGAGGTCGACGCCGCGGCTGATCGGGAGGAGAGCGGCGCCGAGTCGGCGTTCGACCTCGGTCGCCCGGATCGGGACGACGCCGGGATCCCCGACCCGCCTCGCGCGGATCGCGAATCGCCGGTCGCGCACGTGGCTCGCGCCGAAGAACTCGCCGGCGCGGACGACGTCGTCGATTCCGGACCAGGGGACCCCGTGGCAGAGCGACACCGACTGGATGCCGAAAGTCTGCGCGAGCCGCTCCGCGACCGCCTGCTCCCCCGGGAGCGACGGGTCCTCGGTCGGCTCGAGCGAGACGAAGACGCGATTGCGGTGCTTCACGACCTTGCCCGAGCGGCCGGTGGTCTTGAGGCTCGTCCGCAGGTTCTCGACGAGCCGCGAGGTCATGCGGCGTCGCGTCGCGTCGGCCTTCGTGGTGAGGTCGCCACTGAAGCGCAGCAGCAACAGCGCCTCGACCGACTCGGGCCGTGCGTTCGAGGTCTCGGGGTCCTTCATCACCCGGTGGGTCTTTCCTGGCGCATCGCGCGGTATCATACCGGGCGATGAATCGTGTGCGCCTCTACCGGATCTTGATGGGCTCGCTGGGTATCGCGTTCTTCCTCTTCGGGATGGCGCTGATCGCTTCCTTCTTCCTCTACCAGCGACCGCATTCGACGCCGCTGATCACAACCGGCCCGATCGGCCACTACTTCGTGGCCTTCTGCGGCTGCGCCCTCGTGGGCTGGGCCGGCGGGCTCGTCGGCGCGGCGCGCAACCCGTGGTCGTCCCGCTCGGTCGGGACGATGACGATCGTCGCGCTCGTCCTGATGTCGGTGATCCGGATGGTCGCCTGGATCATCGGCGACTACGCCGAGTTCGCCGGAGACACCCTGCGCACCGAGGTCACGGTCTTCCTTTCGATCGCCCTCGCCCTGATCTGGACGAAACCGACGGTCGCGGAGAGTCGCACGGGCGGTCCGGCGATGGCGCCCGCTGGACGAGGAGAAGAAGCATGATTCTGCGCGGACTCGCGAGCCTCGCGGTCGGTGGACTGCTGGTCCTGAACTTCGTCATGCCCGGCGTGTCCGGCGTGGCGCGCGGGCCGGAGAATGCGGTCCGGGCCGACCTGGTGAGTGGCTTGGCGATCGGCCAGACGCTGCCGGCCCTTTCGCTGCAGGACCTCCAGGGCCGGACGTACACGCGCGAAGATCTGCTGGGCCACCGCGTCCTGCTGACCTTCGAACGCTCGGTGGACTGGTGACCCTTCACGAAGGCGCGGCTCGTCGAGCTGCGGAAGGCATTCGAAGAGACGCCCGATCTGCGGATCGTCTGGGTCATGGCCGCGTCCCAGATCAACGAGCGCAGCCGGGTGTTCATCGACGAGCTGGGCCTCGCCAACCGGATCCTCTTCCTTTCCGACCCCAAGAGTGAGTTGATCCGCACACTCGGGATCCTGAAGGAGGAACCGGAAGCGATCGAACAGGGGGTGCCCCACCCCACGACGCTGCTCCTGGATGCCGCGGGCACCATCCGCTTCGTGGACGTCCGCGAGGACTTCCATTTCTGGCTGGATCCGGCGGCCGTCCGCGAGGCCCTCGCCCGGAACGACTGGTAGGCCGCTCTCGCTTCGGCGCAGTGTGCCGCCTCACACGGAAGACCTCGCGCGACAAACGTTCGTCGGCCTCCCGGTCGCGCGCGAACGCTTGCACCCGCCCACGGGAATCTCCATTATCTCGCTCGGTCCGGTCGCCCCGTGCGATCCGGGTCGGCGGAACCGCCATGGGTCTCCGAGTGTCTTCGCAGGCGCTCGTGGGGTCGCGCGGGCTCCGATCAGGCCCCCCGCTGCCGGTAGGCGGGCTCCGAGGTGCGCCCTCGGAGACCAAGTTTGCATTCAGAGAGAAAAAGAAGCGATGAGCCGCCCCAGGATGGACGCCCCGCGTGGGCGGATGCTCGTCGCGGAGGCAACGACCCAGTCATGATTCGTATTTCCACCTCGACCCAGAAGCGGCTGATCCCCTTCCTCTGCCTGGCCCTCGTCGCCTTCACGGCCGCGTGCGCGAGCAACGACGCGCCGGCTCCGGAGCCGGAGCCCGAGCCGGAGTTCAACCAGGGTCCGCCGCCCGCGCCCGCGCCGGTGCCGGACACGACGATCTCCGCGGCGAACATCTCGATCTCGCCGGTCTACTTCGATCTGGACTCCGCCACGATCAAGTCCGAGTTCGCGGACGTACTCGAGGGCGCGGCCGACGCGCTCCGCGAGTCCGGCGCCTCGGTCACGATTGAGGGCCACTGCGACGAGCGCGGCTCGGAGGAGTACAACGTCGCCCTCGGCGAGCGCCGCGCCAACGCGGTCCGCTCCTACCTCTACAACCTCGGCGTGCCCAACGGCCAGCTGAGCGTCGTCAGCTACGGCGAAGCCCGGCCGGCCGTGAACGGCACGGGCGAGACCGCGTGGCAGCTGAACCGCCGCGCGCAGTTCGTCGTCCGCTAGGACCGCGCGGCCCACGGGGCCGCCAGGAACACGGGAGCCGGTGGATGCCGCGCGCATCGTCGCAGTCGCCGGCGTGCCGGTGGGCACGTTGCGGCATCTGATCGAGGGGCCAGCCGAGCTCGAAGACCTGGTCACCGCCGTGTTCGTGCAGCGGCGCCTCGGCGGCGAACTCGCTGCCGAGGAGATCGCGGGCGGGGTGCGCCTCGTCTACGCGTGGCCGGCGAACCCACTCGAATACTCAGCTGCACGTCGCCG
>JBCCZJ010000378.1:0-5575 GCA_039187915.1 Myxococcota bacterium | reverse complement strand
TGAGCAGATTCGCGCGCGAGTGGTGGTGCTCGTGGTCGACCCCGAGATCGCCGCTGCCTTGAAGCCCTAATACCGCCCGTTATGCAAGCGCCCCTTCATCCACTTCGACTACCTTCCCGCCTTCAACCGGGACAACGTCACGCTCGTCGACACCGACGGGCGCGGCGTCGAACGGATCACGAAGCGCGGCGTGGTCGTCGCGGGCCAGGAGTTCGAAGTCGACTGCTTGATCTACGCCTCCGGCTTCGAGGTCGGGACCGACTACACGCGGCGCGGCGGATACGAGGTCCACGGCCGCGACGGACGGACGCTCACCGACCACTGGTCGAACGGGGCCCGCACGCTGCACGGCATGCACAGCCACGGCTTCCCGAACTGCTTCTTCATCATGAGCATCGTCCAGTCGGGCTTCGCCGTGAACTTCACCCACGGCCTCGGCGACACGGCGAAACACCTCGCCTTCATCATCTCCCGTGCGCTCGAGGAAGGGGTCGAGGCGGTCGAGGTGACCGAGGAAGCCGAGGCCGGCTGGGTCGGGCGCGTGCTCGAGCTCGCGGGCGCGCGCGGCGGCTTCATGGAGAGCTGCACCCCCGGCTACTACAACAACGAGGGCAGACCCGGCGACGCGAGCGCGCAGAACGGGTATTTCTTCGGCGAGCCCGGCGAGTTCATGAAGATCCTGAAGGACGTCCGAGCGGAAGGCGGCATGACGGGGCTGGCGCTGCGACGCGCTGCCCCGGACGCCTGACCCGCTTCCCACAAACCGATTCGATGAGCGCCGCGTGCGCTCGACCCGAACCCGAAACCCAACACGAGGGAACACCCATGAGTCAGCATTATTTCGAGAAGTACAAGGTCATCGACGTCGACACCCACATCACGGAGCCGGCGGGCGTATGGACCGACCGCGTCGCCAGCAAGTGGGGCGACATGATCCCGCACGTGAAACAGATCGAAGGACGCGACATCTGGTTCATCGCCGGGGAGCCGGCGGGCGCGCCGGGTCCGGTCACGATGGCCGGCCACACCGGCACTTTCCCGGACGTGCCGATGGGCTACGCGGACATCCCCGCGGCTTCCTACGACGCGCACGCCCGACTGAAGCTGATGGACGAGGAGAACATCCACGCGATGGTCCTCTACCCGAACGTCGGCGGGTTCGGATCGGGGAGCTTCCTCAAGCTCGGCGAGCCGGAGCTGATGCTCGAATGCGTCCAGGCATACAACGACTTCCTGGTCGATTGGGCGAGCGCGGACCTGAACCGGCTGCTGCCCGTGATGGCGCTTCCCTTCTGGGACGTCGACGCCTGCGTGAAGGAGATCGAGCGTTCGGCGCCGAAGGGTCACCGCGCCGTGCTCTTCGGCAGCCGCCCCGACACGTTCGGCCAGCCGGTGCTCGCCCACAAACACTGGGATCCGGTCTGGGCCGCGACCCGGGACGCGGGACTGCCGATCAGCTTCCACATCGGCAGCGGCGACCTGAGCGAGATCGTCGAGGACCGGGCGGAAATGGGCGCCAAGGCGAACTTCGCCCGTGGCGGCTCGCTCGCGCTGCTCGACAACCAGAGTTGCCTGGCGAACCTGATCTTCGGCGGCGTCTGCGCGCGCTTCCCCGACCTCGACTTCGTGTCGGTCGAGAGCGGCGTCGGCTGGCTCTCCTGCGTGCTCGAGATGTTCGACTGGCAGTGGACCAACGGCGACGTGGCGAAGGAGCACCCGGAGTACGACCTGATCCCGTCGGAGTACTTCGAGCGGCAGGTCTACGGCTCGTTCTGGTTCGAGAAGCGCGACATCGCCAGCTCGATCAGCAAGTTCCCGAAGAACCTGATGTGGGAGACCGACTACCCGCATCCGACGAGCCAGTACCCGAGCCCGAACAGCAGCGCCGTCCGCCCGGGAGACTACGCGGACGAAGCCCTGGCCGGACTCGACGAGGCCGTCGTGCGCGACATCCTTCAGGACACGCCCGCCCGGCTCTACAACGTCGAGGTCTAGCCTCCATCGAAGGGAGCACACCCATGCCCGGCCACTACGTCTTCGACGGAGACAAGATCGACTGGCAGTCGATCGAGGACCCGACCCAGGACTATCCCTGCAAATACGAGATGGCGATCCTCGGCTCCGACGCCGAGACCGGTCGCCTCGACCTGATCGTCCGCTGGCCCCCGAACTCCTACTGCCACTTCCATCGGCACGTCGCGGACACCGCGATCATGGTGCTCGAGGGTGAGCAGCACGTCGTCGAGATCCACGACGACGGGTCCGAGGGCCAGCACAAGGTCCGGCCCGCCGGCACCTACGTCATGAGTCGCGGCGGCGAAGCCCACATGGAGTACGGCGGCCCGGAAGGCGCCACCGTGTTCTTCTCGCTCTACGCGGGCCAGGGCCCCTGCTTCGAGACCCTCGACCGGGACATGAACATCCTCGAGGCCTCGACCGTCGCGGAGATGGCCGCGACGCCGACGCTGGGCGAGCGCTGAAGCGAACGCCGCCCGTCCCGCCGACGGGCATGGCCCTTCGCGCGGGCGCGGGCGCGGTTCAGGCGAGCCGCTCCCGCGCACGGGCCAGGTCGAGGTCCATCGGCGCCTCGGCGGGGTAGACCGAAACGATCCCCGCGAGCCGCCGATGCGCCCCCGGCGCGTCGGGTTCGAGCGCACAGAGGGCCAGCGCGGCCTGGAGTGCGGGCCCCGGAAGACGGTCCGCCTGCGCCAGGTCGAGCGCCCGGACGTACCGTGCGCGCGCGGCGCTCCGTGCAGACGCGTCGTCGGTCCGCTCGGCGCGATCCCGGAGCAGGTCGCCCTCGAACCGCTCCGTCTCCGACCGGAACAGGGCCTGCCCCGTCTCGGCGGCGAGCTGGCGCGCCGTCTCGAGGGTCGCGGCGGCGTCCTCGAACTTGCCCGCCCGCGTCTCGACCGAGGCCGACAGACAGAGGAAATGCGGCAGTCCGAGGCGGGCGCCGGTCGCGCGCCAGCCGGCGATCCCGGCGCGGATCTCTTCGAGACCGACGGGGAGATCGCTCGCCTCGCCCTGCGCGGTCGCCCAGCCATGAAGGATGCGCGAGAGCTCGCGCCACAGGGCGATGCCCTCGGCGGTGGTGAGCGCGAGACTCCGTTCGCTCCAGGCGAGGGTGCCCGGGACGTCTCCCCGCAGTTGATGGAGCACGGCCCCGTACGTGCAGGCGAGCGCGAGGCTCGGCGGATGCGCGAGGCGCTCTCCGACCTCCACGGCGTGGACCGCCGAACGAACGGCGGCGTCGCTCCGTCCGAGGAACCACTCCGAGAGCGCGCGGCAGCTCGTGACGAGCACGAGCGGATCGTCGCCGACGGAGTAGTCCTGGCGCGCATGGCGCTCGACGTCGTAGCCCTCGACGGCGCGCGCGTAGTGCGTCTGCGCTTCTTCGACCCGTCCTTGATAGAAGAGCGAGTGGCCGGCACTCTGGTTCGCCTGCAGCGTCAGGACCGGCGAGTCGGCCCGCGCTGCCAGCGCGAGCATGCGCTCGCCGGAACGCGCCGTCCGATCGAAGTCGGCGCGCACGAAATGGAGGGACCAGAGCCCGAGGATCGCGGGGAAGAGCTCGACCGTGTCCTCGAGCCCGATGGTCCCGGCTTCGAGCTGCGCGAGGTTCTCTTCGAGCTCCGACGAGGCGTATCCGGCGACCGCGGCCAGCGGCGCGCAGAGCGCGAGACGCGCGCCGAGCTCGAGCGCCGAGCGCCCTTCGAAGTCGCGCTGCGCCATCCGCTCGAGCGCGCTGCGCAGGAGGGCGACGGCCTCGGGGTTCGCGAAGCGGCGCGCGGCGGCCACCCCCGCGCGCGCGTAGAAGCCCGCCGCGCGCGCGAGATCGAGCCCGCGGTCGAAGTGGCGCGCGAGCTCGGCGGCGACCTCGTCCTCGCGGCCCGCGAAGGCGAGCAGGAGCCGCTCCCCGAGCGCGAGACTGAGACGCGAACGGCGCCCGTCGGAGAGTCCCTCGACGAGCACGTCACGATGGAGCGCGTGATTGAAGCGGTAGCGCGAGCTCACCGTCCCGTCCGGCCACGCCAACGCCCCGCAGCCGACGACGAAGCGCCCGTCGGCCAGCAGCCCGTCGCAGTCGGACTCGACGTCGTCGAGCGCGCGATCGAGGGCCGCTGCGATCTCGGCCGCGCAGAACTCGGGGCCGACCAGACTCGCCGCTTCGAGCACGGCGAGCAGCGGGGCTTCCAGGCCCGCCAGCTGCCGCTGGATGAGGGGCTTGAGACGAATCGGGACGGCCTCCCGCGGAAGCGGCGTCGCCAGCGTCCATCGACCGCCGACCTGCCGCAGGTGGCCGGACTCGATCCAGTCGTCGACGAGGCTGACGACGAAGAGCGGGTTGCCGCTGCTGGCGGCGGCCAGGGCCCGGACGAGCGCCTCGCCTTCGTCCCCGAGCGCGCCCTCTCCGAAGCGCGCGCCCAGATAGGCGCGGATCCCGTCCTCTTCGAACGCGCGCGGCACGACGGGCTGCGCCTGCCCGCGCGTCGCGAGTGTCTCGATGCGCGCTTCGACGACGGAGGCGGTGCCCGACGTGGTGGTCGCGGGGCGGAGCGTCACGACGAGCAGGAGCCGAGCGCGATCCGCGCGTCTCGCGAGGAAGAGGAGCGCATCGAGCGTCGACGGATCGGCCCACTGCAGATCCTCGACGACCAGGACGATCGTCTGCGTCTCGGCCACGCGCTCGATCCATCGCGCCCACTCCCGGATCATCCGGGTCTGCGTCGCGCCCTGGATCTCCGCCTCGAGCGCGACGCGGTCCTCGGGCGCGGTCAGCGCGGGCAGCTGGACGAGCCAGGTCGGCGCTTCCTGGCGAAGCAGCGTGACCGCACGATCCCGCCCCAGTCGGTCGACGATCTGCTCGACGATCTCGAAGAGCGGGGCGTAGGGCATGCCGGGCCCGACCGGCTCCGCGCAGGCGCCGACCGCACAGAAGGTGTCGGCCACGCGTCCCGCGGTCTCGCAGAACGCCTGGACCAGCCGCGACTTGCCGATGCCCGCCTCCCCGCGCACGAAGCGCATGGGCCGGAGGCCTTCCTGGGCCTTCGAAAGACCGTCGAGGAGCTCGCCGAGCTCCTTCTCACGTCCGACGAAGGGTTCCCGAGTCGCCTCGTCGCGCGACGGCGCCTCGCGCGAAGCCGCGTCGCGCCCTTCCAGGATCCACGCGTCCTCGCCGACCCGGGCGGCGGAGCCCGTGAAACGCCAGCCGCGCCGGGCGACCGTCTCGACGAAGCGCGGATCGGTCGCGGCGTCCCCGAGCCCGCGCCGCAGCTCCTTGATGGCGAAGCGAACCGCATCGCTCGAGACCGAGAGGCCGTCCCACACGCCCTCGATCAGATCCTGTCGGGAGACGACACGGTCGGCCCGCGCGACGAGGAAGCACAACACCTCGAGTGCCTTCGGCTGCAGCTCGACCGCCGCGCCGTCCCGGGTCAGCTGGCGCTGCGACGCGTCCAGTCGGTAGACGGCCAGCGGCGGCGGAGGGTTCGCCATGCGCCGACGCTATCACACGCGCCCGGCACGCCGGAACGTCAGTCGCGCCCGGGCAGATCGAAGAGCAGGAGCTCCG
>JBCCZJ010000377.1:0-5581 GCA_039187915.1 Myxococcota bacterium | reverse complement strand
GGTCGAGCCAGTACGCGCAGCAGGAAGCCCGGCCGATAGACCGGGACGCGCTCGCTCGGATCGTCTTCGCCGAGTCGACGGCGATCGGCGTACGTGTCTCCGAATGGGACCGGCTCGTGCTCGAGCGGTCGAAGAAGAAGCTGAAGACGCCGCTCGGCGTCGTCACGATCAAGCTGATCCGCAGCCCCGATGGCGCCCTCGAGTGCTCGCCCGAGTACGACGACTGCAAGCGCCTCGCCCGCAAGCATGGCGTCCCGCTGCGCGAGATCGTCGAGCAGGTGCGGGCGCAGGCCCGACGCGAGCTCGCCGAGTGAGCGCCGCGCGCGTGCTGGGGCCCTCCGAGGTCGAGGCGGAAGTCGACGTCTCGCCGTTCGACCTCGCGCCCGAAGCGGCGTCGGCGACCGATGCCGCGGCGCTCTGTCTGCACGGCCTGACCGGCACGCCCTACGAGGTCCGCCCGGTCGCCGAGGCGCTCGCGAAGCGCGGCGTCCGCGCCAAGGGCATCTGGATGGCCGGCCACAACGGCTCCGTCGACGATCTCGCCGCGACCCACCGGGACGAGTGGGTCGGCTGCGCGCGCGAGGCGCTCCAGGCGCTCCGGCGCGAGCACGCGACCGTCTTCCTGGTGGGCGTCTCGATGGGCGGGCTGGTGAGCCTGCGGCTGGCCCAGACCGAAGGTGTCGACGCCCTGGTCACCGTCGGGGTCCCGCTCGCGCTCGCGCCGCCGATCCCGCAGCTGCTGCCGCTCGTCCGGCTCTTCGCCACCGGCCGACCGAAGAAGGGCTCGGATCTCTGCGATCCCGAAGCGAGCGCGCGCCATCCCCATTTCCCGGTCATGCCCTTCGACGCGGTGCGGGAGCTGGTCCGTCTGCAGGGCGAGGTCGTGCCGGCGTTGTCCGCGATCACGGCGCCGATCCTCGTCGCGCACGGCAAGCAGGATCAGACCGCGCGCCCCGAGGACGCCGAGCGGCTCTTCGCCGCGGTCTCGACGCCGGAAGCGGATCGGGAGCTCTTCCTGCTCGAGCGCTCCGCCCACGTCGCGACCGTCGACTACGACGGTCCCGCGCTCTGCACGGCGGCCGCGGATTTTCTGTCCCGCCGCGCCGGGGTGCCCTCCGCGTAGCCGCGCCGGGTCCCGCGCATCGCCGCGCGCGGCCGTCTCGCGCGTGTTCGCGTCGGCGAGCGGCGGGCCTCGGCCCGGCGTGAGGCGCCTAGCGTCCGGTCGCGCCGCGCTCGCGCTCGCGTCGGTCGAGCCACGCGATCAGGACCTCTTCGTCTTCGGGCGCGATGTCCGCGAAGCGCAGGCCGATCCCGGGCAGGGCGCCCTGGCTCTCGGCGCGGTAGAGGACTTCGCCTTCGAAGCCGACTTGTCGGCCGAGGTCCGGGAGTGCGATCTCGCAGCGCATCGCGGCGTGGAGATCGATCGGCGCGTCGGTCGCGAGGAAGACGCCACCGCGTCCGAGCTCCGTCGCGACGCACGGCGCTGCGACGCCCATCAGGCGCGCGTCGTAGCGGCCGGGATAGCGCGTGAAGCGCCGGGCGCCCGGTTCGGCGACGAGCTTGCCGAGGCGCGCGACGAAACGCTTCGGATCGCGGGGCCCGACCACGTAGCCGGCGGCGCCGACCGCGCGCGCGGCATCGCGCCGGGTCTCGTGTCGAGCGTCGTCGAGGAGGACGACGGGGATGCCTTCGATCCCGGCGACGGATCGCGTGGCGGCGACGAGGCTCGCGCCGTCGCTGCGGCCGAGGGCGTATTCCGAGATCACGAGGTCGGGGGTCGTGCGGGCGAGGCGCATCAGGGCTTCGGTGTCGCTGCGCGCAGTCGCCAGGCGGAAGCCCTGGCGTCCGAGCGCTTCTCGCAGGGCTTCGTCCTCGAGGAGGTTCGTTCCGACGAGCAGTACGCGCGGACGATGGCGAACGGGGGCGGCGCGCGCCGGACGGCGCTCCGGGAGCGCCGCAGGCCGCGGTGCGCTCTCGTCGTCGCGTTCGCGCAGGCCGCGGTTGCGGTCGTCGGCCTCGCGCTTCTGGGCCGTGCGTCGCAGGTCGTCGATATGGGCGGCGAGATGGCACTCGAGGTCGGCGCCGGACTCGATCGCCCGGTCGAGGCGGATCACGCGCTCGTCCCGATCGAGCAGGGCGAGCCCCGAGAGCGGGCCGGCGCTCGGCAGGATCGCTTCGTGCCGATCGTTCAGGTGGACGCGGGCATCGGGGGTCTCGCCGGGCAGCGGGAAGGCGAGGGCGGCGCCTCCGCGATTCCACTCCGCCTCGATCGAGAGGGTCGCGAGCCAGCGCTGGGCGTCGCCGAGGTCCCGCATCCGGTCGCGCCAGGCGCCGCGGATCACGGCCTCGATCGCCGCCGGGTCGGTCGCGTCCCGGATGTCGAGGGGCGGCAGCCCGAAGAGCGGGCGCGGGCGCAGGCACTTGATCCGGCCGGCGTCGATCGTCGTGAAGACGATGCGCTCGATCGAGAGCGGGCCCGCGGACGATTCGAAAGGGGCCGGACCGATCGGCATCGAGACGAGCAGGCAGCGTCCGTCGGGCATCGCCCGGACCGGCAGCCCCATCTCGCCGAAGCGCTTCTGCAGGAAGGCCAGCGTGCGCTCCTGCTGCGTTTCCGATGCCGACATTTCGCCTCCCTCGACGCCTCTCTTCGACGCTGCGGCGCGCGTCCTTGACCGCCCGCTGCGCTTTCACGGCGGCGGATCGGCCGTCCCGGACCTGCGCGACGCCGGCGCGCCACCGGGCGATCGACGGCAACTCCATCCGAGGACGCCCTGTGTTCGGCCTGGGGCTAAAGACCGACTTATCTGGGGTCGATACACCCCACATCCTGAGCGTGTGACTCCGGTCACCCCATGGAGGCTCTCTCTTGCGTCAGACCGTCCTCGCCCTCGTCGTTCTCTCGACCGTCGCGTTCGCGCAGAACGTGCTGGCGATCGCACCGGCGCCCCATGCGGTCGTCGAGGCTTCCCAGAGCGCGACGGCGGCGCTTCCGCCGGTCGGGTCGCTCGCGCTCCTGGTGGGCGGGCTCTTCGGGCTGACGGCCGCCGGCCGTCGATTCGAGGGTCGCGAGGAGGCCTGATCGGACGCGGCGGCCGCGCGCCGTCCCTCCGCGCGTCAAGCGCACCGCGAGGCCTGCCGATGAGATGCCTGGCCTCGAACCGTTCCCTTCGGAGCGGCGATGGCCGGGATGGCCGACGTGTTCCTCGTTCTGCTTCTCTTCTCCGCGGCCTTCGCCGCGATCAGCCTTCGCCTCTTCCGGTCCGCGTGGCATGCGCGCGGCGCGGAGGGCTGGCTCGGGCTCGCGTTCCTCTGTGTCGCGATCTCGATGCCCCTGCGCTGGCTGATCCAGCGGAGCGATCTGGTCGCTCCGGACGAGGCGCCGGCGTTCCTGCTGGGCGGGCACGCGCTGATGGCCCTCGGCCTCTCCGCCTTCACCCTCTTCGTCGATCGTGTCTTCCGGCCGGATTCCGGCTGGGCCCTCGGCGTGACGGGGGCGTTGATCGCGCTCCAGATCGTCTCGCTGCCCGCGCTCGTCCTCTTCGGAGGCCACCGCGACGAGCAGCATCTGTCGGTCGCCGTCGTTGGTCTGTGTCGCGCGCTCCCCTTCGCCTGGGGCTTCGTCGAGTCGCGCCGGTATCACGCGCTGATGAAGCGTCGCCAGACCCTGGGCCTCGCGGACGCCGTCGTCACGAATCGCTTCGCGCTCTTCGCGATCTGGTCGGGCTCGCTCGTCGGCTTGCCGGCGGTGCTCTTCGTCGTCCGGCTCTGGGTGCGGGCCTCGAGCGAGACGGGCCGGCTGGTCGCGCAGGACGGCAGCCTCACGGCGCCGGCCTGGGTCCTGGCCGCCGCGCTGGTCGGCTTCGGGAGCGCTGCGGCGGTCACGCTCTGGCTGAGCTTCTTCCCGCCGAAGGCCTGGCTCGCCCGGGTCGAGGCGCGCGTCGCGGCGGCAGACTGACCGACGGCGCCGCTTCCGGCCCCGTCTGCGTCGCCCGCTACGCTAGAGCCGTCCGGCCCGTCGCCTGTCGCGCATCGGCCGATCTCCGCCGAGGCCCCGCGTCCTGGAAGCCCAATCCCTACAGAGCGAGTCCACGTCGGTCGCGCGCCCGCGTCTCGTGATCGATCGCGACATCGCGGTCCCGGCTTCCGTCCGCGCGCGCGCGGAAGACGCATCCGCGCTCGCGGAGGCCGACGCGTCCGTCTTCCGACTCGGGCAGCGTGAAGGCGCCTTCGATCTGCGGCCGCCCGGCGAGCACGATCGGCCGGGGATCCGCGCCGCCTTCCCGCCGGACCGCGGAGGCGCCGGACCGAATCCGCTCGTCCGGGCCTTCGGACCGCGGATCGTCGCCGTCCACGACCTGACCGCCGGCCTCGGTGGCGACGCCTACCGACTCGCGCGCGCCGGGCTGCGGGTGCACGCGGTCGAGCGGGATCCCGTCGTCCATGCGCTGCTCGCGAGCGCCTGGCGCGTCGCCCGGGGCGTGCCGGCGGAGATCGCGTCGCGTCTGTCGTTCCAGGAGGCAGAAGCGCGGGCCGTCCTCGAAGAGATCGACGGCTTCGATCACGGGGTCTACCTGGACCCCATGTATCCGCCGCCGAAGCGCGCGAGCGCCAAGCCGCGTCGCGAGCTGCAGGTCCTGCGTGCCTGGCTGTCGCCGGATCGCGACACGGGGCCGCTGATCGAGGCGGCCCGGGCGCGGGCCGCGCGGGTCGTCGTCAAGCGTCCCCACCACGCGGCGCCCCTCGTTCCGGATCCGAGCCATACGATCGAGAGCAAGCTCGTGCGCTTCGACGTCTACGTGAATCCGGCGCGCCTCTCCGGAGGGCAGGCGTGAGCGTCTTCTGGGCCTACACCGAGTCCCCGCTCACGACCGGGCCGTGCGACCTTTCGGCCGACGAGGCGCGGCATCTCGGGGCGCGGCGCCTGAGACCGGGCGGCGCGCTCGTCGTCTTCGACGGCGAGGGCGGCGTCGGTGAGGCGCGGCTCGTCGAAGCGAGCAAGCGCAGCGCGCGCGTCGAGGTCGTGTCGGTCGACCACGCGCCGCGGCCCGCCGCGGGGCCCGTCCTCGCCAGCGCGATCCCGAAGGGCGACCGACTCTCGACGATGCTGCAGATGCTCTCCCAGCTCGGGGCACGGGTCTGGCAGCCGCTCGTGCTCGAACACTCGGTCGTGCGCAGCGTCGATCCGACGTCCGCGCGCCTGCAGCGGATCCTCGTCGAGAGCGCGAAGGTGGCGCGGCGCCCGTGGCTGCTCGAGGTCCGTCCGGCGATCGGGCTCGACCGCCTGCTCGCGGACGCTCGGTCCGCTCCTGCCTTCTACGGCGACCGCCAGGGCGCGGCCGGGCCTCTGCCCGCGGCGGCCGGGCTGGTGGTGATCGGCCCGGAGGCGGGCTTCAGCGAAGGCGAACACGAGGATCTGTCGCGCGCGGCGGTTCTCCCGGCGGCCTTCTCGGCGCATAATCTCCGGATCGAGACGGCGGCGATCGCCGCGGCGGTGAGCACGTTCGCGGGGCGCGCCACGCCGGGAGGCCAGGCATGACGAGCGGGAACGGAGACGACGGTCTGGGAGACGCGCTCCTCG
>JBCCZJ010000376.1:0-5586 GCA_039187915.1 Myxococcota bacterium | reverse complement strand
GGACCAAATTACGACGCACCAAGCCGAGGAAGATGCCCGTAACGAGGCCATTCAGATTTTTGTGGATGGCGAGCTAAAGCCAAAGGAAGACGCCAAAATCAGCGTATATGACGCCTGCGCGCTGCGCGGCGACGCACCCGTTCCGGTCAGTTGTCGAGGGGCACGATCTGGATCAGCAGCGGGGGCAGGGGGGCTGCGGGGGCGCCGCCGCCGCCGGAGACGCCCTGGAAGATCTCGAAGTCGTCCCAGAACTTGCTGCCGATCCCGCCGGCCCAGACGCCCACCGAACCCTGCCGCGGCCGGTTGGCCGAGTTGTCGACACAGTCGATCTGCGGGGTCGCGGGCTCGCTCGAGCTCGCGGGCCAGACCTTCGCGATCACGCGGTTGTGGTCGCCCTCGTCGCGCACGTCGAGCTCGAAGCGGATCCACTGGCCCGCCTCCGGCGTGACGCCCGAGTCGGCGTTCGCGCAGACGACGCCGGGCCGGCCGACGAAGCGGATCGACTCGCCGCTCTCGCGGCCGATCCGGTAGTAGACGTCTTCGCTCGGGTAGCGGCTGTAGGTGGTCACGCCGATCTCGGCGTCCGGGTGGTCGATCGCCATGCGGCCCCGGACCTCGAAGTTCGAGCGCACGTCGCTCGTTGCATGGGCGTGGATCGCGTTCGCGGTCGAGTCGGTGTGGAGCACGCGGTTCGCGCCCGTCTGGAGGACGGTGAAGAGCGCGTCGTCCACCGAGAGGCTGTAGTTGGCGCGGGTGTCGACCCAGCCCTGGACGTTCGTGCCCGGGGCGTCGTCGGAGAAGTCGAAGCGCACGGCGGCGCCGACGGTCGGCGGGATCGTGCTGCCCGGCCCGGGATCGACCGTCGGGTCGGGGTCGGGCTCCGGGTCGGGATCCGGCGGCGCGGCGGCGCCGGTCCGGAGCTGCGCGGTGTTCCATGCGGAGGGGTCGCTGCCGGGGCCGATCGCGCGAAGCTGGAGCTCGACGTCGCCGTCGCCGACCTCGACCTGCTGCACGTACTCCGAGCCCAGGGGCCGCCCGGAGAGCCCGAGCGAGACGACCTGGGTCGCGCCGCTCGAGAGCGTCCGGATCCGGACCTCGAAGTCGAGGGCGTCGGTTCGGGGATGCGTCCAACGGAGCGTCTCGAGCCGCGCTTCGGCCGCGGAGGCCAGGGCGAAGCTGGCCGCCACGAGGGCGACGATCGCGACGAATCGGTTGGGCATTTCAGCCGGATGGACCATTTCGGAATCCTCTCGTGCACTCGGGCCGATCGAGCGCGGCGGATGCGCCCGGACCTGCGGGCCCCACGAGCAAGAGTTTCGGTCTGCCGAGGCCGAGCGCGCGTGATTCGGGTCACAGCGGGCTCCAGAAGGACGCCTTCGGGGGCGGCTCGGCGCGCCTGCCGCGGGCCTGCACACGCGTTGCCTCTCCCCCCGGCCGGCGTCCGGCCGCCAAGGGTAGGATCGCGGGCGCGCGGGCGCGAGGTGTGTGTCCGATCGGGCGGGCGTCGTGTCCCCGACCGCGGTGGGGATCGGGCCGGGCTCGACGCGCCCGGCCGGCGGAGGCCCGCTCGAGGGCCCGCTAGACTGCGCCGCGATGGAAGCCCTGCTCGCCGGTCTGCTGCCCGACCCGGTCCACGTCGCGGGCGCGACGATCACGGACCGCGTGGCGGACCTGTTTCCGGAAGAGCACGCCTTCGTGGAGCGGGCGGTGGAGAAGCGCCGGCACGAGTTCGCGACCGGACGCGTCCTCGCCCGGGGCCTGCTCGCGCGCCTGGGCCACCCGGATTTTCCGATCCTGCGCGAGGACGACCGGATTCCCGTCTGGCCGGACGGAATCGTCGGCTCGATCAGCCATGCGGGCAACGTCTGCCTCGCCGCCGCCGCAGCCGCGACCGGCTCGGCGGGCATCGGGATCGACCTCGAGCCCGACGAGCCCGTGGATTCGGACATCGAACGGGTCGTCTGTCGGGACGGTGAGCACGCTTGGGTCGCCGAGGCCGGCGACGGCGAGCGGCCGCGCCGCACGCGGATCGTGTTCAGCGTGAAGGAAGCCGTCTACAAGGCCTTCTATCCGCGGACGCGAACGTTCTGGAGCTTCCAGGACGTCCGCGTCGAGATCGACCTGGAGGCCGAGGCCTGGCGGGCATTCCTGCCCGAGAGCGCCGGGGTCGCGGAGGCCTGCGGGCGCGTGGCGCGGCGGGAGGGCTGGATCGTCTCGGCCATCGCGCTGCCCCCGGTGGCCTGACCCGACGCCCGGCGGGAGCCTGCTAGCCTCCCGCGGCCCCGAGTCCGGCCGCGTCGTGCGGTCCCGCAGGCTCCTCCTTTTCCCGCTCGCCCCGCCCGCACGCGCCGCCCGCGGGCCCCCCGCCAAGGAACGCACGCACCATGGACCGACGCGTCGCCGTCATCACCGGCATCACCGGACAGGACGGCTCCTACCTGGCCGAGCTCCTCCTCGAGAAGGGCTACGACGTGCACGGGATCGCGCGTCGGACCTCGCTCTTCAACCGCTCGCGCATCGAGGACACGCGCGACGCGGCGCTCGCGAAGGGCCAGACCTACGCGCTCCACTACGGCGACCTCGGCGACTCGAGCAGTCTGAACCGCATCCTCGCCGAGACGCGCCCGACCGAGGTCTACAACCTCGCGGCCCAGTCCCACGTCGCGGTTTCCTTCGAGCAGCCGGAGTACACCGCCGACGTCGACGGGACCGGCGTGCTGCGTCTGCTCGAAGGCATCCGGATCAACGGGCTCGACGCGCGCTTCTACCAGGCCTCGACCAGCGAGCTCTACGGCCAGGTGGTCGAGACGCCGCAGACGGAGACCACGCCCTTCCATCCGCGTTCGCCGTACGCCGTGGCGAAGCTCTACGGCTACTGGATCGTCCGGAACTACCGCGAGTCCTACGGGATGCACGCGAGCAACGGCATCCTCTTCAACCACGAGTCCGAGCGCCGCGGCGAGAACTTCGTCACGCGCAAGATCACGCTCGGCCTCGCGCGCGTGAAGCTGGGACGCCAGGAGCGGCTCTCGCTCGGCAACCTCGACGCGAAGCGCGACTGGGGGCACGCCCGGGACTACGTCGAGGCGATGTGGCTCATGTTGCAGCAGGACGAGCCGGACGATTTCGTGGTCGCGACCGGCGAGACCCACTCGGTGCGCGAGTTCGTCGTCGCGGCGGCGTCGGCCGCGGGGATCGAGATCGAGTGGGAAGGCAGCGGGACCGACGAGGTGGGGCGCGACCGGGCGACCGGTGAGGTGATCGTCGACGTGGATCCGCGCTTCTATCGCCCGGCGGAGGTCGATCTGCTGCTGGGGGATCCGACCAAGGCGAAGACGAAGCTCGGCTGGACGCCGCGCATCAGCTTCGAGGCGCTCGCCGAGACGATGATGCACGCGGATCTGGAGCTCGCCGCGAAGGGCTGAGCGCCGTCCCGTTGCGTCGCGGCTCGGGAAGTGGGTTCGCACTCGGTGGCCCGCTCGCGTGGGGTCGGCTCGATTCCCATCGGAAAGGCCGCTTCGGCCGGTTTCGTTCCGCCGGTGAACCGATCAGCGGCCAACCTCTCTGGGCGCCGTGTCAGATTGACGCCCGGCGCGCCTGGCGTTGGGAGCGAGGCGACGCCGGAGGGCGACGTCGATGGGGGACACGTGGGACCGATTCATTCGAACCCGAGTCCGACTCCTGGCCTTCGGCCTGGCAGGCGGGCTGATCCTCTCGCCCGCCGCTGCGCTGGCGCAGGACACGGATGGGGACGGCGTGGCCGATGCGGTCGACAACTGTCCCTTCGTGCCGAACGGTCCGAACGAGCCGTCGAATCAGGCGAACGACGGCATGCCGGACGCGTTCGGTAACGCCTGCGACACCGACTACGACGGCAACGGCTTCACCGGGACCACGGACCTCTCCGTGTTCCTCTCGGGGTACGACGCGGCGACCCGGCTCGACCTTCCCGAAACCGATGCGGACGGGGATGGCGACACGTCGATCGGAGACTGGGCCACGTTCTACTACTACTGGGACACCGTCGGTGCGGGGGCGCCGAGCAACCCGAATCAGCCCTTCGGCCTCGCGCCGTCCTCGAGCGTGCAGATCGAGATCCGAAGCATCACGGTCGACGCCGGCCTCGTCTACGGCCATTCGGTCGTGCTCCCGATCGGCGCGACGGTCACGATCGATTCGAGCGTCTCGATCCCGGCGGAGGCGCCGGTCGTGGGGCTCGGGCTTTCGTACCAGGGTTTCGATCCGGCCCTCCTCGATTTCGTCGACGGTCAAGCCGCGTCCTCTCTCCTCACGGCCGTGTGCCTGGAACAGGGGAACGGTGAGGCGTTCGGCTTCGGCGGGCTCGTCAACCGCGCCGGCCAGCCGGGCGCAGGGGGGAATCGGGCGTTGGACGAGACCCCCGCGAATCCGATGTCCCCGACGGAGCCAGGGGGCGCGCCGCGCGTGATCGTCGCTCGGGCGCTCGCGCTCGCCGCCGCGCCGCTGACGAACGAGGATCCGCGGCCCGAGCCCGGGCTCGACGGGATCTGCGGGAACGAGGATCCGCAGTTTCGCGTGCGCTTCGCGGGAATCGCCGACGGGTTCACCGAAATCGAGATCGGGACGGGAGCGGATCTCGGGGACGTCGTGGTCGTGGAGGCGACGGCCGAGCGCGCGCAGGCGAGCAACGCTCGGCTTCGGATCGCCGTGCCCGAGGTGAGCGGACGCGGTGCGATGCGGGTGGCCTTGCTCTGGATGGGGCTCCTGATCGGCGCCGCACGATCGCGGAAGCACCGAGCGACGACCGGCTGATCGCGTCGGGTGCGCGTGGGGTCGAGGAGTCGATCGTTCGAGGGGCGTCGCACGCGCGGCGACGGGCGAGGGCGCTGTCGGTATCCTCGGGGCATGCGCCACGCTGACTCCGCTCGTGGCCGTGGGGGGATGCACCGCGGCCTGTGTCTGGGCCTGCTCTCTCTCTGGGTTCTCGGCGTGGGCTGTGACTCGGGGGGCGGCGGCGGCGCGGGGCCGCCGGAGCGGAGTCTCGATCTCGCGACGGTCAGCTCGGGCAGCGCGGCCCTGCTTCGCATGCACGGCTCGGAAGGGATCGGCTCCGCGGGGGTCCCCGTCACCGGGGGACACGACGTCGACGGCGATGGGAACAACGACATCGCGATGGCGGCCTTCCGAGCGGATCCGGCGGGGCGCGACGATGCGGGGGAGGTCTTCCTCCATTTCGGGAACGGCACGATCGGCGGGATCGTCGACACCGCGGTCGCGAGCGCCGACATCCTACGGATCCAGGGCGCAGCGGAGGCCGAGACCGCGGGTTCCGAGATCTGGATGGACGACGTGACCGGCGACGGGGTCGCCGAGCTGATCATCGCGCGCCAGAACTTCACGCCCGAGCCGGGCCGGATCGGCGCCGGGGCCGTGACCCTCCTTATCGGTGGTGCAGGGGTCGCGACCCACGCGGCGACCCTCGCGCCGATCGACCTCGCGGCGGCCGCGCCCGCCGGCGTCACGCTCACCCACCTGGTCGGCGGGGAGGCGCTCGGGCGTTTCGGGATCTGGATCCGCACGGGGGACGTCACCGGTGACGGGGTAGCG
>JBCCZJ010000375.1:0-5593 GCA_039187915.1 Myxococcota bacterium | reverse complement strand
GGCGCCGCTCGACCGGCCGAGCGAAGGTCGGGATCGGGAAGGCGGGGCCGAGCAGGACCGCGACCCACTGGGTCTGCGGCTGGCTGCCGAGGGTGATCCGCAGGATCACCGTGAGCGGAACGGCGAGGACCATGCCGACCGGGCCGAGCACCCAGCCCCAGAAGATCAGGCTCGTCACGACGATCAGCGGCGAGAGGCCCATGCCGTCGCCCAGCGCGCGCGGCTCGAGGAAGTTCCCGATCAAGATGTTCACGCTCAGGTAGGCCATCGTCACGAAGGCCGCGGTCTGCAGGCTGTTGTCGACCATGGCGAGGGCGACCGCCGGGATCGCCGCCATGACCGAGCCGATCGCGGGCACGAAGTTCAGCAGGAACGCGACGAGGCCCCAGAGCGGCGCGAACTGCACGCCGAGCAGCTTGAGCGCCGAGTAGATGAGGATGCCGGTCAGCATGCTCGTGAGGGTCTTGATCCCGAGATAGCGGCGGATCGAGATGCCGATCTCGTTCATCCGCGTCTCGACCTCCGGCGAGTCGCCGAAGGCCTCGCGGACCTTGCGCGGGATGCTCGAGGCTTCGAGCAGGATGAAGCAGACGATCAGGAAGAGCAGGAAGGCGTTGTTGAGCAGCGAGCCGAGATTGCCCGCCAGACCCCCGACCATGCCGAGGGCCGCCTGCGGATCGAAGGGGTTCGCTTCGTCGGGGTTCGAGCCGAAGTCGATGCCGTATTCCTGGAGGGTCGCCGTCAGTGAGATCACCAGGGACCCGAAGCGCTCTTGATAGGACGGCAGCAGTCGGGTGAACTCGTTGATCGACGTGCTCATCAGGCCGCCGAAGACGGCGCCGATCCCGAAGAGCCCCATCAGCACGACGATCAGCGCGACCGGGTTGGGCAGTCCGCGATCGCGCAGCCAGAAGAGGAAGGGGGCGCAGAGCAGCCCGATGAATCCCGCCAGCAGGAAGGGCACGAAGAGGTCGCTCGCGGCGCGCAGGCCGGCGACGATGACGACCACCGACGCCATCGCGAGGAGGGCGTTCGCCGAGGTCGGGTTGCTGCGTTCGGTCGACACGGCGAGAGGATGCCGCGGGTTGGGGCGCGAAGCCACGCGCGCGGAATCGCCCCGAAGCCACGCGATGCGACCGGCAGCGACCGGAGCTAATTTCGGGCCATCGCTGCGGACCGAGGGGGTCCCGACGGGCGGAGATCGCGGATGAGCTTGGAAGCAACGTGGAAGGCATTCGACCTGGCGAAGGTCGTGGCGACGGCGGAGTCCCAGGAGACGCCCTATCTGGAGTTCCTCCGCGTGCCGACGCTCTCGGCCGGGATCTACACCCTCGCGGCCGGCGCGACGGACACCCAGACGACCCACGACGAGGACGAGGTCTACTTCGTCCTCAAGGGCCGCGCGCGGATCACCCTCGGCGGTCAGCCCCAGGAGGTCGGGCAGGGCTCGATCCTCTACGTCCCCGCGGACACCGAACACGAGTTCAACGAAATCACCGAGGACCTCTCGCTGCTCGTCTTCTTCGGGACTGGTGGTCCGTCCGGTGCCGAGGTCTGAGACGCCTTCGGGGCGCTCGGCGACGGGGGCGAGCGGAAGCCGCTTCCAGCCGGCCGGGCCCGGCCGGCGCAGGCCGGCCGCAGATCCGCCGCGTGCGGAGGAGGCGCCCGGGGGTACAGGGACGCATCGCGCTCAGGCTCGTGGGGCCGGTCGGCCGATGAGGTTCGGGAGGCGTCCGCTTCGGCGCGGCGCGATCGAGGACGAGAGACACGCATGAGCAACGGGACCGGACGCGGTCGACGGATCGCGGCCTTCGTGAGACACGGTGACTTCGATCGACCGCCCAACACGGCGAGCGCGCACTCCCCGCGTGCCCTCTCACAGAAGGGCCAGGCCCAGGCCGAGGCGGCGGCGGGTCCGATCGCCGCGCTCTGCCGCGAGCACGGGCTCATGATCGACAAGCGCATCGAAGCGTCCCAGCTGCTGCGCGCCTGGCAGACCGCGAACGTCCTCGCTTCCGCCCTCGAAGCGGAGACCGGGCGGAGCCACCACGTGATCCAGCGCGATGAGCTGATCGAGCGCGGGCTCGGCAGCGCCGCGAACCTGCCCCTCGACGAGATCGCGGAGATGCTGGCGAAGGACCCACGGATCGGTCCGCTGCCCGAGGGCTGGCGCCGCCGCCCCGAGTTCCGCCTTCCGCTGCCCGGCGCCGAGTCGCTCATGCAGGCGGGTGCGCGGGTCGCGTCCCGGGTCGCCGCGAGCCTCGACTCGATTCCCGACGACGACCCGACCGATCTGGCGCGTCTCTTCGTCGCGCACAGCGGCTGCCTGCGTCACGCCTCCGTCGTGCTCGGTGCCGTCGACGTGCGGGACGTGTCCGGTCTCTCGATGGACTTCCTCGGCTGCGTGCTCGTCGAGAAGAAGCCCTCGGGCGAGTGGGTCCATCTCGCCGGCGACTTCGCGAAGCACCGCGTCGGACGTTAGGCGGACGCGCTTCCGCTTCGTTTGCGGTCCGCGCTCCCGGCTAGTCGGCGAGCCGTCCGACGTGGCGCGCTTCCAGGTGGCCCGCCTCGTAGAGCCAGCGGACGGTGTCCGTGTAGGTCTCGCGCGCGCTCCGGAACGTGACGCCGAGCAGGCGGGCGGCTTCGTCACCGCTCGCGCCGGGCCAGCGGGTCGCGTACTCCATCGCGTCGCGGGTCAGCGGGAACTCGAAGTCGTAGACGAAGCGCTTCCAGAGGTCGCCCACGCTGCCCAGGAAGCGCAGCGGCGGGCCCGGGAGCGGGAAGCGCCAGAGCCGCGTGCCGGTGATCTCGTCGAGGATCGCGTAGGTCGAAGCCCAGTCGAGCATGGGCCCGGCAGCGAGCGCGCGGGCGGTGCCGCCTTCGCGTTCGAGCAGGCGCAGATGAACCTCCGCGAGGTCGCGCACGTCGACGATCTGGAAGCCGCTCGAGGTCGTCACGCCGGTCTGCTTGAAGAAGATGTAGACCGCTTCGTTCGCGTCGGAGAGGCCGGGGTCGTCGGGACCGACGATGCCCGTCGGGTAGGACACGCGGATCGGGGCGCCCGTCTCCTGCAGCGTGCGGATCACGCGTTCGGCCTGGGCCTTGCTCTTCCCGTAGGCGGTGGAGCCGCCCTGGATCTCCATGTCGAGATGGATCGGGCCCGAGCCGGGCCGGAAGAAGATGCTCGCGCTCGAGACGTAGACGATCCGCGGGAGGCCGCGTTTCACGGCGTGACCGATCACGTTCGAGACGCCGCGCGCGTTCGTCCGGAGTACGCGTTCGGCCATCTTGCGGCGCATGTCGACCAGCGCCGCGCCGTGGTAGACGGCGTCGCAGCCCTCCATCGCCCGTTCGACCGAGGAGAGGTCGACGATGTCGCCCTCGACCACCTCGGTCTCGGGGATCGCGATGCCCTGCGGATCGAAGATCCGACGGACTTTCGCGCGGTCGCGCACGAGCAGCCGGACCGAATGGCCCGCCTCGAGATAGCGGCGGACCGTATGCGAGCCGGCGAAGCCGGTTCCCCCCGTCATCATGACCCGCATGGCGCGCGCGCGACTCCCCGGGGCGGCGTTCCCTGCGCCCGTCGGCCAGAATCCTACCGCTCGGCGCGGGCATCGGGGAACCGAACGCGGCACCATCGGCACACCCGATCGGTCGCCGCGTCCAACGCGGTGATCGGGCGGGCCTCGCAGGTCGTGCCCCCCGGAATCCGCCCCCGGGTCACTGTGGGGGACCCACGAGGAGAGAGAGCGATGGACGAAGCGAAGACGTGGCGCGGGCGACTCCGGCGCCGGCTCGGCAAGCGCGCCGGGCAGGGCCTAGCGGCCGGCGCGGCCCTCTGGGTGGCGAAGTGGGCGGTCGTCGTCGCGTTCGTGTTCGCGGGCTGCGGTCCGATCGGCCCGTTCCCGGGCGGTGCGCTCGACGGCGAAGTCGGCCCCGCCGTCGTCTCGGACTGGACCTTCGCCGAGGACGTCGAGAACGCGCAGCTCGAGACGCGCCCCGGCGATCCGCACTCGGTGAACACCTGGTGGGGCACCGTCGAAGACGAGCTCTACGTGCCCACGTCGATGATCCTCGGGCCGAAGGATCCGACGGGACGCAGCTGGGTCGCCCACGTGAGCGAAGACGATCGCGTGCGGATCCGCCTCGGGGACCGGGTCTTCGAGCGCCGCGCGCTGCGTCTGCCCTACGGCGGTTTCGAGTACGAGACCGCCCGCCGCGCGATCGAAGCGCGCTACGACATCGCGGTCGAGGATCGCGATCCCGAACGGACGGTCTGGATCTATCGGCTCGACCCGCGTTAGGCGCGGGCGAGCGCGTCAGACGAGCCAGACCTTGGCGATCATCCACACGCCCGCGATCAGCACGACGGCGTGGACCGCGTCCTTGAAACGGGCGACCGAGATCCGTCGAAGCGCCGCGGCGCCCACGACGTTGCCGACGAGCGTGCCGAGGCCGACGGCGACGCCGGCGACCAGGAGGTCGCCGGCCAACAGGCCGAGGCTCGCGAAGGCGCCGATCTTGAGCAGCTGCATGACCAGGGTGCTCGCGGCCTTCGTGCCGACCATCGCCTGCTTGACGATCCCGGCGCCGAGATAGACGGGGTTCATGATCGGACCGGAGGCGCCGACGACGGTCGAGAGGGTGCCGGCGGTGAAGGAGGCGGCCGCGAAGGTCGGAGCCCCGCCCGAGAGCCGGAGATCGCCGCCGCCGCGGAAGTGGCGGAGGGAGATCCAGACGAGGAAGCCGCCGACCAGGAGCGAGAGCCAGGTCGGGTCGAGGTCGCGCAGCGCGAAGGCGCCGAGGGCGATGCCCAGGAGCAGTCCGGGAACGTTCCAGAGGACGATCCGCGTCTCGATCTCGCGACGGTAGAGCCAACAGCGCTGAACACTGGAGGCGACGCTCGCGGTCGCCAGGATCGGCGGGATCTCGCGCGGCGAGAGGACGAAGCTCGAAGCGGGCAGGAAGGTGAGCGCGCCTCCGCCCGCGGCGAGCGTCGAGATCGTCCAGCAGACGGCGCCCAGGGTCGCGAGGATGGCGAGCTCGCGGAGGCTCATGCGCGCGTTCCTCCTGGCCGGGCGCTAGCTCTTCTTCGCGCCGCTCCGTTCGAGCGCTTGTTCGAGGATCGACGTCTTCGGGCGGATGAAGATGCCCTCCGCCTCCGCGCAGAGGCGATCTGTACCGTCTGGATCCGTCGTGTGCATCGTGCCCTTGATGAAGACCTTGACGCCCTCCTCGCGCTCGACCCAGCTGCGCATCCGGACGGGCTGGTGGAGCGGGGTGAGCGAGCGATAGACGACCTTGAGCGTACCCGTGAAGCCGCCGATTTCGAGCAGGGCGCCGAGCGCGCCGAGCAGCTCGTCGAAGACGAGGGCGACGATCCCGCCGTGCACCGCGGTCGGCGGCCCGTTGTACTGCGGTTCGAAGACGTGCGTCGCGTGGAACTCGCGATCTTCGAGCACGAACGCGATCTTCGGCGCGATCGGATTGAGCGGGCCGACGACGGGGCTGTAGGGGAAGAACTCGGCGGCGTCGTCGGTGGCCGGAAAGATCGGACCCCCCGTGACGTCCTCGAGGATCAGCTTCCGCT
>JBCCZJ010000374.1:0-5596 GCA_039187915.1 Myxococcota bacterium | reverse complement strand
GGCGGCGTGAGGGTCAACGTCGCGGAGACCGAGGGCGCCACGGGATCGTTGAACCAGACGACCTCGCCCTTCACGCGGGCGCCGCCCCAGGTCCCCTTGCGCACGGTCAGCTCCATGCCGCGCCGCAGCGGTTCGATCAGGACCTCGAGGTCCTCGATCGGCCAGCGGAAGACCGGGTGTTCCAGCCGTTCGAGCGCGAGGCCGACGAGCTTGAGCGGGGGCAGCGCGTCGGGATCGCGGGGCCGCAGGATCCGCGTGAGCGCGCCGATGCCCGGGAGCGGCGGCGGGCTGCGGCGGATTTCGCGCTGTTCCGGTCGCGTCCGTGCGAGCGCCGACATGCCGTTGATGACGGCGTTCATCTCGGGGAGCTTCGTGTCGCGGTAGGTGCCGGTGATGTTCTTGAAGACGATCTGGTCCCCGACCCACTCGACCTCGCCTTCCAGGGCTTCGAGCGCGTCGTCCGGTCCGCTCATCACGACGACCTGGTCGAAGGCCCCGCCCAGCACGAAGCCGGTCGGCAGGTTGCGCATCTCGCCGGTGGCGAAGGCCTGCCATTCGCCGAGGGCCGCGGTACCCGCGACCTCGATCGACTTGACGCGACCGGAGACGACGCGCTCCGTGAGTCGTGAGATCGTGACGGCCGTCGGCGATTCGGGGCCGAGCGACTCCGCGTAGCGTCGGACGGCGTCCAGATCGATGCCGCGCGTCCGGGCTTCGATCCGCGTCGGTGCCAGGCTGCGGATCGGTCGTCGGACCGCGCCCTGGAACTCGAGGGCGAGCTCGGGGCCTTCGAGGCGCGACTGCACGAGCCGGATCTCGACGGGATCGACCTCGAACTCGGCTTCGATCTCGACGCGCTCGCGTTCGAGCAGGACGCCCGAGCGCCTGAGGCCGATCGTCGCGTCTTCGATCGCGCCTTCGATCGCGAGGCGATGGAGCCCGCCCGTGTCGGTGAAGAGTCGGAAGCGCGTGTCCAGGGTGCCCTCGAGGTCGGCCACGCCGGAGAGGTCGCCGATCGGCGCCTCGGCGGCGGCGAGGGGGATGCCTTCGACGCCGAGACTCCAGACGAAGTGACGGCCTTCGGCCCGATGGACGCCGAGCGTGAAGGGGAAGGGCGCGTGCACGCCGTCGAGAAAGACGCCTCGCCAGTCGATCGCGATGTCCTGGGAGAGCCAGTGGCGTTCGGCGGTGCCGTTGATCGACTCGGCGCGCAGGGTCGCGGGCAGTCCGTCCGCGGACGGCGGGCCGGTCCACTCGAGGATCCCGTCGACGATCACGATCCGATCGGCGGCGCGGAACTCTTCCGCGACGCGCGCGGCGGCGCCGTCGAGCTCGGCGAGGCGCGCGAAGACGAGCTCTGCCGCCTCGCGGTCGTCGAGCCCTTCGTCCGGGTAGGACGAGGGCGCGGGCAGCGGCAGCCCGACCCAGCCGCCGTCGACGTCCTGCACCAGTCGGACGTGCGGACCCTCGAAGACGAGGGTCGACAGCTCGAGGCGGCCCACCATCAGCGCCAGGAGATCGACCCAGCCGATGATCCGCTGCGCTTCGAGGCCGGGCGGCAGGTCCACGACCGCGCTCGGAAAGGCCGCGAGGTCCCGCGCCTCGACGCGCAGGCCCTCCTCCCAGCGGACGTCGACCGCGCCGATCGCGACCGGTCCCTGGAGCAGGCGGGTCAGCTGCGTCTCGATCTCGGTGTGTAGAAGACGCGTGCCCACGCCGGAGGACACGAGGTACCCGGCGACGATGCCGACGAGGACCACGGCCATCCAGAACAGGCGCATCCAACTGCGCCGCACCGGCGAACCCCCCGAATTGGCGGCCGAAGCTAGCAAAGCGGCCCTCCGTGCCCGGCGCGCACCGGGCCCATCCCTGAGTCCAATCCCCCGCGCGTCCGCGCCGCCTCCGCGCGTCTGGCGCACGCCGGCGTCGGAGTTGCGTGCGCACGAACCCTCATTTCACTCAATGAGGGGTCACCGACCGGCGAGCAGTGCCTGCATGTCGCCGGTTCCGCGCGGGTCCTCTGCAGCGGCACGCGGGGCGCGGCGCGCTCGCCGAAAAAGCCTCCAAAGCGGTGAATTTCCTCAAGAAAGCCTTCGGGACCGACGAATTCCCGAATGATTCAAGTGACGTACTCCGGGAGCAACTCCTGGAGCATCGGAAAACGGGGGTGTGAAAGTGATGGATTCGATGAACGCTCAGGAAGAGCGCGTACCGAACCGTGTTCGAGAGCTTCGTGAGAACAAGCTCATGACGCAGGCGCAGCTGGCTCGGAAGGCCAAGGTCGCGCTGCGAACGATTCATAGCGTCGAGAAGGGGATGAACTGCCGCATGGACACCAAGCGGAAGATCCTCCTCGCGCTCGGTCTCTCCTTCGAGGACAAGGACCAGGTCTTCCCGCCGGTCTCGCGCCCGATGGGATTCCCGACCTCGCACTGAGCGGCGATCGAGGAGGGGGCCCGAACGGCTCCCGTGCACCTTCTAAAACGCCCGAGGCGCTCGCCTCGGGCGTTTTCGCGTTCGAGGCCCCGGACGTCCGACCCGGGCATCCGGGTGCGCGAACGGGGCGGGCGCCCGGCGCGCTTCTTCGGCGCCGGATCCTGGCTGCTACCTTCGGGCGTCCCCCGGCCTCCGCCGACCGCAGGAGGTCCCCCAGGAGTCCGTCATCGCCGACCGAGTTTCCATCCTCGCGGACGTCGCGGAGATCGTCACCCGATCCCACGACCTCCAGGAGACGCTCGCCAACGTCACGGATCTCGTGTCGAAGCGGCTCGATGCGGACGTGTGCTCGATCTACACCGTGGATCCGGAGCTGAACCGGCTGGCGCTGGCCTCGACGATGGGTCTCGAGTCGAAGGCCGTCGGCCGCGTCGAGCTGCCGGTCGGGGAGGGGCTCGTCGGGATGGCGGCGGATCGCGGCGAGCCGATCGCGATCGAGGACGCGCAGTCCCACCCGAACTACCGGTACTTCCCGGAGACCGGCGAGGAGCGCTTCGCTTCGCTCCTGGCGGCACCGCTGATCGTCCAGGAGGTCGTGATCGGGGTGATCGTGATCCAGACCGTCGAGCCCCGTCGCTTCGACGAGCCGGACATCGAGCTCCTCCAGACCTGCGCCTCGCTGCTCGCGCCGGTCGTGATCAACGCACAGCTCCTCGCGCTCATGTCCACCCCGGCGGAGCAGCGCGGCACGGTCGTCGACAAGATCGTGGCCTCGGAGCGGATCCGGGAGCGCCAGCGGGAGGCCGGGGTTCGCCAGCCCCGGGCCGAGAAGAACGTCATGATCCGCGGCCTCGCGACGGCCCGCGGCGTCGCGATCGGCCCGATCTTCCAGATGGATCGCGACGTCGAGCTGGCCCATCTCGCCTACGAGCCCGCGGCCCACGCGCAGGAGGAGCACGACCGGTTCCGGCGCGCGATCGGGATCGCGCTCCGCGAGATCGAGGACATGCGCGACGTCGTGCAGGACAAGTTCGGTCCCGAGTTCGCCGCGGTCTTCCATACGCAGATCCAGATCCTCGAGGACAAGGGCTTCGTCACCAACGTCGCCCAGGCGATCGACGCGACCGGCAGCGCGCGCACGGCCCTCGCGCAGGTCCTCGAGACCTACCGCCAGACCTTCGAGCGGATCGAGGATCCGTATTTCCGCGAGCGCGGGACCGACATCGCCGACGTGGGCAACCGCGTGATGGAGCGTCTGCTCGGCCTGCGCGACAAGCTCGAGCCCATGAAGCGCGGCTCCGTCGTCGTCGTCGACCAGCTGCTTCCGGCGATCTTCGCCCAGCTCGAGATGGACAAGGTGGCGGCGATCGTGGCCGAGCACGGGGGGCGCACGAGCCACGGCGTGATCTTCGCGCGGACGCTGGAGATCCCGACCGTGACCGGCGCGACCGGGCTCCTGAGCGAGGTGCGCGAAGGCGAGACGGCGATCGTCGATGGCGCCACCGGGACGCTCTACCTCTCTCCGGACGACGCGCTGATCGGTGAGTTCGAGCAGGCGCAGCACAACTTCGAAGTCGCGGTCGAGCATCTCGACGCGATGCGGGAACGGCCGGCGGAGACCCTCGACGGGCGGCGGGTGAAGCTCTCCGCGAACGCGGGGCTGCTCGCGGACCTCCGCCTCGTCGACAAGCACGGCGCCGAGGGGGTCGGTCTCTTCAGGACCGAGCTGCTGGCCCTGGCCCATCGCGGCTTCCCGAGCGAAGAGGAGCAGGAGCAGCTCTATCGGCGCGCCGTCGAGCAGATGGAGCCGCGTACGGTCACGATCCGCACGCTCGACCTCGGCGGCGACAAGGGCATCCCGAACATCGGCCTCGACGACGAGGAGAACCCCCAGCTCGGCTGCCGCTCGATCCGGCTGACCCTCGAGAACCGCCACCACTTCCACGCCCAGCTGCGGGCGATCCTGCGCGCCAGCACCTTGGGCAACGTCCGCCTGCTGCTGCCGATGATCGGCAGCCTCTCGGAGCTTCGCGAAGCGAAGGCGGTCATCGACGAGGTCCGCCTCGAGCTCGAGCGGGAGGGCAGCCGCTTCGATCCGGACCTGCCCGTCGGCATCATGATCGAGGTGCCCTCGGCCGCGATCACGGCGGCGACCCTCGCGAAGGAGTGCGACTTCTTCTCGATCGGAACGAACGACCTCACGCAGTACACCCTCGCCGTCGACCGCGGCAACGAGCGCGTCGCCCATCTCTACGACTCGCTGCACCCCGCGGTGCTGCACCTGATCGAGTCGTCCGTGCGCGCAGCCCGGGACGAGAACATCCCGGTCTCGGTCTGCGGCGAGATGGCGACGAATCCCCTGTCCGTTCCGATCCTCGTCGGCCTCGGGATCGGCGAGCTCTCGGGCACGCCGGCGTCGGTTCCCGTCGTGAAGGAGATCGTGCGCGCCCTCGACTCGGGCGACATCGAGGAGGACGCGCGCGCGGCGCTCGCCGCGAGCACCGCGGCCGACGTGCATGCGATCGCCGCGACCCGCCTGCGCTCGGCCGGCCTGACCGAACACCCGGACATCGGCGACTGGCTCGAACAGCTCCTGGAAGCGGCGCTCGCCCCCGTCTAGCCCGGCGGGTGGGGCGCGCCGCGGCGCGCTGCCAGGACGTCCGGCGCTCAGCCGGGCGGCGGCGCATCCAGCAGGATGCCGTCGGCCGCGTGGTGCAGGGCGACCATGCGCTGCTCGAGCTGCCGGGCGAGGGATTGTTCCCGTCCGTCGTCGGCCGTGTCGGCGGGGACCGAGAGCGCCTCGCCGTAGACCACGACGACGCGCGCGAAGGGCAGCGGGAGCAGGCTCCGGTCCCAGCTCGAGAGCCGGTGGGCCGGGCGGGCGGAGAACGCGACCGGTTGGATCGGCACGCCGGCATGCCGCGCGATCGCGACGATGCCGGTCTTGGCCACCCGGGCGGGGCCGCGCGGGCCGTCGACGAGGACCGCGGCGGTCGTGCCCTCGCCGAGCAGGCGGACCATCTGGCGAAGCGCCGTCGAGCCGCCCCGCGAGCTCGAGCCCCGGGCCGGCTGCTCGGCGAGGGCACGACCGCCGCGGTCCTCGTCGACGGCCCGCGCGGCCCCGCCCGGGTGGCCAAGACCGGCATCGTCGCGATCGCGC
>JBCCZJ010000373.1:0-5617 GCA_039187915.1 Myxococcota bacterium | reverse complement strand
TGCGCGGCCGGAGCGATGACGGCGAGGATTTCCTGGCGGCGCTCGCGGCGCTCCACGAAGCCGGCGCACCGCTCGTCTGGGGCGACGCGCCCGCTCGTTCGGTGGACCTGCCGACCTATCGCTTCGTGCGGAGAGATCATTGGGCAGCCGACGACGGGCCCGCTCTCGGCCCTGCGCCCTCCGGTTCGGTGTCGCGCGAAGCGGGTGGTGTCCTCGGGCCCGCGCTCCACCCGGCCGGGAGCGAACGGACGATCCGCATGCTCTCGCCCGAAGTGCTGGCCCAGCCGATCTGGCAGGGACATCGCGTCTTCGACGATCCCGTGCTGCCGGCGACCGGCCTTCTCGGGCTCGGCCTGGAAGCCGCGCAGGCGCACGCGTTCGGCGGCGAGGCCGTGGCCGCAAGCCGCGGCGAAGCGGCCGCCGTCACCCTGTCCGCGGTGCACTTCACGGGCGCGCTCCGGCTCGCCGACGCCGCGGATCCGCAGCTCGAACTCGAGCCCGCCGCGGACGGGTCCCGCTTTCGGGTGCTCAGTCGGTCGGCGGACGGCGAATGGCAGACCCATTGCGTGGGCCGACTCGCGCCCGCGTCCGTCTCCGACCCGCCGCCTGCCGTCGACCTCGAAGCCATCCGGGCGCGCTGCACCGAGGCGATCGCGCCCGATGCCGGTTGGGCCCGGCTGGCGGCCCAGTCGGTGACCTACGGCCCGGCGTGGCGTCTGCTCGAAGAGATCCGCCGCGGTGAGGACGAAGTCCTCGCGCGCATTCGCGGTCCCGAGGCACCGACGCGCGGCTTCGCCTGGGACCCGGTCGTCGCGGACGCGTGCATCCAGGCGTCGTCCGCGCTCTTCCTCGATCGGCCCGAAGCCGAGACCTATTTGCCGGCCAGCGTCGGCGAAGTCGTGTGTCACGCGGCGCCCGCGCCCGGTGCGACCGTATTCGCCCACCTGCGGACCCGGCTGGTCCGCGACACGGTGTCGGCGTCGATCGACGTGTGCGACGAGGCCGGTCGCCCGCTGCTCACGCTCGTCGATCTTCGGCTTCGACCGATCAGCGAGGCGCGATGGCACCACGAGCGCGTCGACCCCGCCTGGTTCTATCGCGTCCGCGTCGAAGAACGTCGCGTCGACGTGGCCCTGCCCCAGCCGCGCCCGGCGCAGGTCGTGGACGCGCTCGCCCCGGATTTCCGCCGCGCCGCCGCGGGCCCGGAGCAGCGGGCCTATGCGGAGGTCCTCGGGGCGCTCGATGCCGTGGCGCTGGATTACGCAAGATTGTGTCGATTCGAACTCGGCGGCGACGCCGAGGTTCGGCCGCGCTTCCGGCGGCTCGGCGACCGGATCGCTCAGCTCGCGGACCGGGCCGAGGGGTCGGGCGCGGAGCCGGTCTCGCGGGAAGCGATCGCGGCGCGACTCGCGGCGATCGTGTCCGACACGCCCTCCGCCGCGGCGGAAGCCGCGCTGCTCGAGCGCTGCGGCGCATCGCTCGCGGCGGTCCTGCGCGGCGAGGTGGCGCCGCTCTCCCTGCTCTTCCCGGGTGGCGACGGCGCGGCGGTCGAAGCGCTCTACGGCCGCTCGGTCGGCGCGCGTCTCATGAACGAACAGGTGGCGGCCGCGTTCGCGCGGCTGCGCGCGCGAGGCCCGACCGCCGAGCGTCCGCTGCGCGTCCTCGAGGTCGGCGCCGGGACCGGGGCGACGACGTCCTTCCTCTACGATCAGCTCGACGGCGTCGACTACACGATGAGCGACGTCGCGCCGCTCCTGGTCGAGCGCGCACGCGAACGCTTCGGTGACGCCGATTCGATCCGCTTCGAACGCTTCGACGTGACCGAAGCGCCGGAAGCCCAGGGCTTCGCCGTCGGGAGCTTCGACGTGGTGGTCGCGGCGAACGTGCTGCATGCGACGCCGGAGCTCCGGACGACCCTCGAACGCGTCGGCGCGCTCCTCGCGCCGGGCGGCTCGCTCCTGCTCCTGGAATCGACGCGCGCCGTGCCGTGGCTCGACCTGATCTTCGGCCTGACCGAGGGTTGGTGGGCCTTCGAGGACGAGGCGCTCCGGCCCGACCATCCGCTGCTCTCTTCCGCGCAGTGGGTCGCGCTGCTCGAGGAGACGGGATTCGAGGCGAAGGCGCTGTCGCCGGGCGACGACGTCGAGGCCGCGCAGGGTCTGATCGTCGCGCGTCGCCCGGAGACGCCGATCGCGTCCGGGCGGAGCGTCGTCCTGGGCGCGGACGAAGCGCTTTCGCGCGCGCTCGCAACCGCGCTGGACGCCGACACGCGGCTCGACGATGCGACCTGCGCCGACGTGATCCTGGTCCCCGGCCCAGCGGAGACGCCCGCGGCGCTCGCGACCGAGATCGACCGCTTGCTGGCGACGATCCGCACGTTGGTCGATCGGCCCGCGACGCCGCGCCTCACCGTCGTCACCCGCGGCGCGACGGGGGAGGGCGACGCCGAACCGACTCACGCCGTGCTCGCGGGCCTCGCGCGGACGGCGCGTCTCGAACATCCCGCGCTCGACTGCGCTCGGATCGACGTCGAGGCGTCCGCGCCCCTCGAAACACAGGTCGCGCAGATCGTGCGCGCGCTGGCCTCGCCCGTGCGCGAAGCGCGTCGACTCCGCGCGGACGGCAGCCGCGTCGAACGGCTCGCGCGTCTGCCGCTTTCCCCGCGCCTGCCGCGGCCCGACCGCGACTATCGGATCGAGCCCGGGCCTTCCGGCGACACGCAGGGCGTCCGCTTCGTGCCCGCCCAGGTCGGTCGCCCGGGGCCGGGCGAGGTCGTCGTCGAAGTGCTGGCCGCCGGACTCAACTTCATCGACGTCCTCGACGCGATGGGGATGCTGCCCTTCGAGCGCGGCTGGCTCGGCGTCGAATGCTGCGGGCGCGTGGTCGACGTCGGCGAGGGCGTCGTGCGCTGCGCCGTCGGCGACCGGGTGATCGCGCTCTGCGAAGGGAGCTTCCGCGACCGCGCGATCGTCCGTGACGCCCACCTGGCGCGTCTCCCGGACGGGCTCTCTCCGACCGAAGGCGCGACCCTGCCGGCGGCCTTCCTGACCGCGTGGCAGGCGCTGGTCGAGGAGGCGGCGCTCGAGGCCGGGCAGAGCGTGTTGATCCACGCCGGGGCCGGCGGAACGGGCATGGCCGCGATCCAGGTCGCGCGGGCGCGGGGCGCTCGCGTGTTCGCGACGGCGAGTCGCGACAAGTGGGCGGCACTCGAAGCGCTCGGGGTCGAAGGTCCCCTCGACAGCCGAAGGGCCGGCTTCGGCGAAGCGATCCGGGCGCGCACGGACGGACGCGGCGTGGACGTCGTCCTCAATTCGCTGACCGGGGATTTCATCGACGAGGGACTTCACGCGCTCGCGAAGGGCGGCACCTTCCTCGAGATCGGCAAGCGCGATCTCCGGAGCGAAGACGCGGTGCGCGCGATCCGTGAGGATGTCGACTACCGGATCGTCGATCTCATGACGCTCGCGGCGACGTCGCCCGAGCGGATCACCGCGCTCTTCGACGCCTTCCTGCCGGCGCTCGAGCGCGGGGCGCTGCGCCCGTTGCCGCGGCAGACCTTCGCGGTCGGTCACGCCGACGCGGCGCTGCGCTTCATGCGCGAGACGCGTCACACCGGAAAGATCGTCCTCGACTTCGACGCTTCGGGCGCGCCGATCCGGCCGGACGCGAGCTACCTCGTGACGGGCGGCTTCGGTGGGCTCGGTCTCGCGACCGCGCGCTGGCTCGCCGATCGCGGAGCGAGCACACTCGTCCTGCTCGGTCGCCGCGTGCCGCAGGCGACGCCCGTCGAGCTCGTCGGCCTCGCGGAGCGTGGCGTCGAGGTGGTCTTCGTCTCGGGGGACGTCGCCGAGGCGGAGGACGTGGCGCGTGCGATCGCCGCGGCGGAGGCGCGCGGTCCGCTGCGCGGCGTCGTGCACGCCGCGGGTGTCCTCGAAGACGGCCTGCTGAAGGGGCTCGATGCGGAGAAGGTCGCGCCGGTACTGCGGCCGAAGGTCGAGGGCGCGCGCCAGCTCCATCGCGCGACGCGCGAACACGCGCTCGACTTCTTCGTGCTCTATTCGTCGGCGGCGTCCCTGCTCGGCTCGCCGGGGCAGGGCGCGCACGTCGCGGCGAACGGCTTCCTCGATGCGCTCGCGACCCATCGTCGCCGACGTTCGCTCCCGGCGCTCTGCATCAACTGGGGTCCGTGGTCCGAGACGGGCTCCGCGGCGAACGAAGCGACCGCGGCGGCCATGCGGTCGCGGGGCATCGGACCGATCCCGACGCGACAGGGGCTCGCCGCCCTCGGCGCGCTGCTCGCGCGGGCGGACGTGACGCAGGTCGGCGTCGTCCCGATCGACTGGTCGCAGGCGCAGGGTGCTGTGCGCGATCCCTTCTTCTCGCTTCTCGCCGAGGCGTCGGGCGCGTCGCACCCGACCGCGCCGAGCGCTCCGGCGGGGTCGCCGGAGGGCGATTTCTTCGCCGGCCTCGCGCGCTCGACGCCGCGCCGCCGAAGGGCCGAGATCCGGCGACGTCTCCAGCGCGAGATCGCCCGCGTCCTCGGCCTCCCGGAAGGCGAGCTTCCGTCCGCGATCGAGGGCTTCTTCGATCTCGGGCTCGATTCCCTGATGGCCGTCGACCTGACGGCGCGGCTCGAGTCCTCGGCGAGTCTCGCGTTCTCGTCGACCACGCTCTTCGAATACCCGAACATCGCCGAGCTCGCCGACCACCTGGACGACCTCGTCTTCGCGAACGCTTCGGAACCGGTCGACGAGAGGCACGGCCACGAAGCGGCGAACCGCGCGGACGCGTCGACCTCGGACGAGGCGGCGGCCGGCGCCGAACCGGCGACCCCGGACGAGGCGGCGGCCGGCGCCGAACCGGCGACCCCGGACGAAGCGGAAGACCTGGACGCGGCCCTCGCCGCCGAGCTGGAAGCGCTCGACGAACTCCTGCACGACGGGTCGCGAGGCGGCGACCCCAGACGGTCGTCTCGCCCCGACCTGGACCCGAACGATGAGTGATCCCCAGAACCCGACGACGTCGCGCGCTGCCCAGCAGAAGATGCTGGAAGCGCTGCGGGACGCGCGTCTGCAGATCGAGTCGCTCAAGCGGGGCGGTGATCGTCGCGTCGCGGTGATCGGCATGGCGACGCGCATGCCGGGGGCCGAGTCGGTCGAGGCGTTCTGGGCGATGCTCGAAGCGGGGCGGTCGGGGGTGCGCGAGCTGGACGATGCGGCGCTCGAGGCGGCCGGCGTCGATCCCGAGACGGCGGCGTCGGACGACTACGTGCGCGCGTACGCGAGCTTCGAGGATCCGGCCGGGTTCGATGCGGGGCTCTTCGGATACGCTCCGCGGGAGGCGACGATCCTCGACCCCCAGCACCGGGTCTTCCTCGAGTGCGCATGGGCCGCCCTCGAAGACGCCGGGATCGACTCGACCCGCACGCAAGCGCGCGTCGGCGTGTACGGCGGGGCGTCCCTCAACAGCTATCTGCTCGCGCTGAACGCGGATCCCGCGTATCGCGATCCGTCGAATCCGGTGCAGGCCGTCGTCGGGAACGTGATGGGACTGATGCCGACGCGGGTCGCCTACCACCTGGATCTCAAGGGACCGGCGTGCGGTGTACAGACCGGCT
>JBCCZJ010000372.1:0-5622 GCA_039187915.1 Myxococcota bacterium | reverse complement strand
GCTCGGGAAGCGCCCGAGCGGGCGGATCGAGGACACGCGGAACGACAAGAGCCGCCCGGCGCCGCCGGCCGAAGCCAGCGGGGCCGAGGCTGCGGCCGAGGGCGTCGAAGGCGACGGGGCGGAAGCCGCCGACGCCACGGACGCCACGGACGCCACGGACGCCACGGACGCCACGGAGGACGTCGCGGTCGGGGGCATGGAAGAAGCCGACCCGGTCGTGGATCCGCCGCGCGTGGCGGACGTCCCCGCCGAGCCGGAGCCTGTTCCCGAACCCGAACCCGAACCCGAGCCCGAGCCCGAGCCCGAGCCCGAACGTGCCCCTCCCGCGAGGCTGCGGGACCGGCTGCTGCGGACGAGCGAGGCCCTCGTCGGCCGGCTGGGCGGCGTCTTCGGAGGCGGAGCCGTCGACGGCGCGCTGCTCGAGGAGCTCGAGGAGATCCTCTTCACCGCCGATCTCGGCGTCCAGACCGCCGAGTCTCTGCTCGAGCGCGTGCGGAGCGAGGGGCGAGGCGAGGACGGCGCACGCGTGCGCGAGATCTTGAAGCACGCGATCGGCGAGAAGCTCGCCTCGGCCCAGCGCGCCGGCGACCCCTTCACGCTGGCGGCGAAGCCGCACGTGATCCTGGTGCTCGGGGTGAACGGCGCCGGCAAGACGACGACGATCGGCAAGCTCGCGGCACAGCATCAGGCCAAGGGGCGCAAGGTCCTCCTCGGCGCCGGTGACACCTTCCGCGCCGCGGCGATCGAGCAGCTCCAGACCTGGGGTGAGCGCGTCGGTTGTGACGTGATCGCGGGCGAGGCCGGCGGCGATCCGGCGAGCGTCGCCTTCGATACGGTGAAGGCCGCGGTCGCACGTGAAGTCGACGTCGCGAACATCGACACCGCCGGCCGACTCCAGACGAAGAAGCCGCTGATGGAGGAGCTCGGCAAGATCGTGCGCGTCGTCGGACGCGACGTCCCGGACGCGCCCCACGAGATCCTGCTCGTGCTCGACTCGAACACGGGGCAGAATGCGATCTCCCAGGCGCGTCTCTTCACCGAGGTCGCGGACGTGACCGGGCTCGTGCTCACGAAGATGGACGGGACCGCGAAGGGTGGAGTGATCGTCGGACTCGCCGACGAGTTCCGGATCCCGGTGAACTTCGTCGGCGTGGGCGAGGGGATCGAGGACCTGCGCGAGTTCGAGTCGGGCGAGTTCGTCGAGGCGCTCTTCGGAGACGGCGCAGACTAGCGACGGCCGCTCGGCGGCGGGTCGCGGAGGGGGAACGCATGGCCGGCTACGTGCTCGCACTGGACCAGGGGACGACGTCGTCCCGGGCGCTGCTCTTCGACGAGGCCGGCGCGATCGTCGGCGTCGAGCAATTCGAGTTCGCGCAGTCCTTTCCGAAGCCGGGCTGGGTCGAGCACGATCCGCACGAGATCTGGGACAGCCAGCTGCGCGCGGCACGCGGCGTCCTCGAAAAGACCGGGGTGGCAGCGAACGACGTCGCCGCCCTCGGAATCACGAATCAGCGCGAGACGACGGTCGTCTGGGACCGCAAGACAGGCGAGCCGATCCACCCGGCCATCGTCTGGCAGTCGCGCCAGTCGAGCGGCGTGTGCGACGACCTCCGCGCTCGCGGCCTCGAGGAAGAGATCCGCGCGCGCACCGGCCTGCTGATCGACGCCTACTTCTCCGGCACGAAGATCCGCTTCATCCTCGACGCCGTCGACGGCGCGCAGGCACGCGCGGAGGCCGGAGAGCTCTGCTTCGGGACGATCGACACCTGGCTGATCTGGAGGCTCACCGGCGGGCGCGTGTTCGCGACCGAGCCCTCGAACGCCTCGCGCACGCTCCTCTTCAACATCCACGAGGGCGACTGGGATCCCTTCCTGCTCGATGCCCTCGGCGTGCCGCCGGCGATGCTGCCTGCCCTGCATGATTCGAGCGGCGTGTTCGGGGAGACGGATCCCGAGGCGCTCGGCGCCGCGATCCCGATCGCGGGCGTCGCGGGCGACCAGCAGTCGGCGCTCTTCGGCCAGGGCTGCGTCGATCCCGGCCGCGCGAAGAACACCTACGGAACCGGCTGTTTCCTTCTCATGGATACGGGCGAAGAAGCACCGCGCTCGGAGGCGGGGCTGATCACGACGGTGGCCTGGCGCCGGGACGGGCGGCTCGAATACGCGCTCGAGGGATCGATCTTCGTCGCCGGCTCCGCGATCCAGTGGCTGCGCGACGGCCTCGAGTTCTTTCCCCACGCCGCCGAGAGCGAGGCGTTGGCGGCGAGCGTTCCGGACACCGGGGGGGTCTACGTCGTGCCCGCCTTCGTCGGGCTCGGCGCACCGTACTGGGACGAGGACGCGCGCGGCACGATCGTCGGGATCACCCGCGGCACGACCCGCGCCCACATCACCCGCGCCACTCTCGAGTCGCTCGCCTTCCAGACCCGGGACGTCATGGGCGCCATGGCGAAGGACTCCGGCATCGCACCGCGCGTGCTCCGCGTCGATGGAGGCGCCTGCGAGAACGACTTCCTCATGCAGTTCCAGGCCGACGTCCTCGGCATCGCGGTCGAACGCCCGGCGGTGCTCGAAGCGACGGCGATGGGCGCGGCGCGCCTGGCCGGGTTGGGCGTCGGCTTCTGGCGCGACGCGGCGGAGCTCGATGCGCGGCTCGGGGCGCCGACGCTCTTCGAGCCCCGGATGTCCGAGGACGAGCGGGCTTCGCGCTATGCCGACTGGCTCCGGGCCGTCGAGCGCGCACGCGCCTGGGCGACCGACTGATGCAGGAAGCGAAGCGAGCGCTCGTGATCGCGCACCGCGGTGCGTCGGGGGACCGGCCGGAGAACACGCTTCCGGCCTTCGAAGAGGCGATCGCGCAGGGCGCGGACATGATCGAGACCGATCTCCATCTGAGCCGGGACGGCGTGGTCGTGATCCATCACGACGCGGGTCTCGACCGTCTGGGCGAGGAGGGCGAGATCCGTGGGCGCACGGCCTCCGAGCTGGCCGCCCTCGACGCTGCGCCGGGCGCGCCCGGGACGCTCCGGATGCCGACGTTGCTCGACGTGCTCGACAACTTCGCGGAGCGGATCGATTGGAATCTGGAGCTGAAGGTCGGGCTCGAGGCGCCCTACGAAGGAATCGAGGAGCTCGTGCTGGGCGAGGTGGAGGCCCGCGGCCTGCTGCGCCGCGTGATCTTCTCCTGCTTCGACGACAGCGTGCTCGAACGGCTGCGGGCAGGGTCGCGGGAGGCGCGCCTCGGGGTGCTGGTTTCCCCGCGGGCACCCCAGGATGTCTTCGCGCGCGCCGAGCGTGTCTCCGCCGAGGCCATCCACCCGCACACGTTTCTGGTCGATGCGGACCTGGTCGCAGGGGCCCACGATCGAGGGCTCGCGGTCTATCCCTACACGGCGAACGAACCCGAGGAGATGGCTCGCCTGCTGGATCTCGGGGTCGATGGCGTGATCACGAATCACCCGCGGGTCCTCGGGGATTTGCTCCGAGCGCGGGAAAGCGCCGCGGAATAGCCGGGTTGCCGCCGATTGCTGCGGCTGCGGCTGGTTGACTTTCAGAGCGCCTTGCCATAGCTTGGAACGTTGGAAAAACGTTGGACCCACAGTGACTTAGCCGTATGGCAAAGCGACTGGACTCTCGATCGGTGAAGGCTGGGAATGCAGGGCGGCCCCCGTCCTCCCATTCGCCGATCGGCCCAGAGCCGGAACGCACCAAGCCAGGGCCCGACATCGCACTTGCTCTGACCGAGGCGGACTCGGGACGGTTGGTGCCCCTTCTTCTCTCCAGGCCGCGGTGGCAATCCGACGGGGCGGGGACGTAAAGAAGGGGGCCCACCGCGAAAGGCCCATCCCTGCACCCGAACGGGTGGGGCGGGCCTAGGGTCCGGCCGGGCCGGCCTGGCGATGGACGGCCGACGCCGGACCCGGTCGCGGCGGTCACGACGGGACGCCGCCGCCGAGGCGGATCCCCCTGCGCCCCGAGCGCGACCCGAACAACATCTCGAAGGCTGGATGCGCGTATGATGCGATACGGACTCCCCCCGAAGCAGGGCCTCTACGATCCCGAACTCGAGCACGATGCCTGCGGCATCGGCTTCGTCGCCGATCTCAAGAAGCCGGCGAGCCACACCATCGTCGAGCAGGCCACCGAGATCCTCTGCCGCCTGACCCATCGCGGAGCGGCGGGCGCAGACGAGGCGACCGGTGATGGCGCCGGCATGCTGATCCAGTCCCCCGACAAGTTCCTGCGCAAGGTCGCCGACGCGGCCGGCTTCGGGCTCCCCGAGCGGGGCCGCTATGCGTCCGCCCTCGTCTTCCTGTCCACGGATGCCGATGAGCGGGCGCGCCAGATCGCGATCGTGGAGTCCTGGGTGACCGCCGAGGGCCAGAACTTTCTGGGGTGGCGCGAAGTCCCCACGGATCCGTCCACGATCGGCCAGATCGCCCGGGACGGCATGCCCGAGTTCAAGCAGTTCTTCGTGGGCGCCGCCGACGGCCTCGAGCAGATGGACTTCGAGCGCAAGCTCTACGTGATCCGCCGCCAGATCGAGAACGAGATCGAAGCGCTCGGGAGCGCGTTCCACATCGCGAGCCTCTCCTCGAAGACGTTCCTCTTCAAGGGCATGTTCCTCGCACACCAGACCCCCGAGTTCTTTCCGGACATGCAGGACCCGGATCTCGAGAGCCGCGTCGCCCTGGTCCATCAGCGCTACTCGACGAACACGTTCCCCACCTGGGACCTCGCCCAGCCCTTCCGCTACCTGGCGCACAACGGCGAGATCAACACGATTCGCGGCAATCAGAACTGGATGAACGCGCGCGAGGGCACGCTCCGCTCGAGCCTGTTCGGCGACGACCTCCGGAAGCTCTTCCCGGTCATGCGCAACGGCACCTCGGACTCGGCGCGTTTCGACAACGCCCTCGAGTTCCTCCACCTGTCGGGCCGCGACCTGCCGCAGTCGATCCTGATGATGATCCCCGAGGCGTGGGAGAACGATCCGACGATGTCGGCGGAACGCCGCGGCTTCTACGAGTACCACTCGTGCATGATGGAGCCCTGGGACGGTCCCGCTTCGATGTGCTTCTCGAACGGCGACGGCGTCGGCGCCGTGCTCGATCGCAACGGGCTGCGCCCCTCCCGCTACGTGCTGACGAAGGAAGGCACGCTCGTGATGGGCTCCGAGGTCGGAACGCTGCCGATCGACCCGATGGACGTCGAGGAGAAGGGCCGTCTCGAGCCGGGCCGGATCTTCTACGCCGACTTCGAAGAGGGCCGGATCGTCCGGGACGAGGAGCTGAAGGAGCGGTACATCCAGCGCCAGCCCTACAAGACCTGGGTCGAGATGCACCAGCTCGAGCTCGAGGACCTCGGCCACGTCGAGGCGGTGCACAAGCCGAATCCCGAGATCCGTCTCGCGCTCCAGCAGACCTTCGGATACACGCTCGAGGACATGCGCTTCCTGCTCGCGCCGATGGCCGTGAACGGCAAGGAAGCCCTCGGATCCATGGGCGAGGATGCGGCGCTCGCTTGTCTGTCGGACAAGCCGCGGCTGCTCTTCAGCTACTTCAAGCAGAACTTCGCGCAGGTCACGAATCCGGCGATCGACTCGATCCGCGAGCGGCCGGT
>JBCCZJ010000371.1:0-5624 GCA_039187915.1 Myxococcota bacterium | reverse complement strand
TCGAGCTCGGTGACCTTGGCGATCTCGTCGTCGACGGTCTCCAGTCGGGTGCGGACGACGGCGATCTGCTCGCGCTGCTCGAGCGCTTCGACCCGCAGATCGGCGAGCTCGGCATTGTCCGCGCGCAGGCGCCAGTAGTCCCAGAAGAGGCCCGCGCCGATCAGCGTGGCCACGGCGAGCCCGATGGCGGCCTGCTTGACGCGGACCTTCGGGATCGCGATCTGGACCGGGCGTGCGCGCTGGTCCCGGACGAAGATGAGCGTATAGGTCTCCACGACTGGTCGATGCTCCTTCGCGGCCCTGGCGGGCTGCGTGACTCCTGGCGGCCACCGGCGATCAGCCCGGCAGCGTGACTCCGATGCGCAGCTTGCCCATCTGGATCTCGTCGTCGGACTTGAGGGCGTGCTTGGTGATGCGGGAACCGTTCACGAGGGTCCCGTTCGTGCTTCCGAGGTCCTCGACGTAGAACCCGGCTCCGTCGAATCCGATCGCGGCATGGGCACGGGAGATCGTCGCCTCGGCCAGGGCCAGGTCGGCCTTGCGGCCGCGGCCGATCACCAGGCGATCCCGGTCGATCGCGACCTCGAGCCCCTCGTAGAAGCCCGAACGCACCAGGGCCGTCGCGCCGCTCGGCGGTCGTCGGCGGCTCTCGCCCGTTTCAATCTGGTTCGTCGCCATCGCGCTTCGCCTCGAAGGTCCGGTCCCCGTTCGGGATCCCGGAAATCCACCCCCTTCATCGGTGCGAAAGCGCACGTTCTTGAACCAGGCGGAGGTCCGCGCGCGGCCGCCTGGGGCCTTCACCGGAGCCACCGGCGGGGAACCCCTCAGAAGAAGCGTTCACTGCAGGAAAAAGACCCCAGAAGGCGGAGACTGGGCCGTCCGGGCGCGGCCGCTCAGCGCTGGAGCAGTGCTCGAGCGTGCTCACGCGTGACGTCGGTCACCGTCTCGCCGCCGGCCATCCGGGCGAGCTCGTCGACGCGCGCTTCGTCCCGGACCTCGGCGACCCGGGTCCGCGTGCGCCCCCCCTTCGCCTCCTTCCGCACGACGAAGTGACGATCGGCGAAGGCGGCGATCTGCGGGAGATGGGTGATGCAGAGCACCTGATGCTCCGTCGCGAGCTCGGCGAGCACGCGCCCGACCCGCTCTGCCGTCGCGCCGCCGATCCCGGCGTCCACCTCGTCGAAGACGATGACCATGTTCCGGTCCGCCCGGCGCAGCGCGTTCTTGATCGCCAGGAAGAGCCGCGAGAGCTCGCCCCCGCTGGCGACCTTCTGGATCGGCCGCGGCGACTCGCCGGGGTTCGCCGAGAAGAGGAACTGCGGCCGTTCGCGGCCGCCCGGCCCCGTCTCGAGCCCCTCCGGCGCCCCGGACAGCTCGACCGGCTCGAGGTCGACCACGAAGCGGGCGCCTGACATGGCCAGGTCGCCGAGCTCGCCCTCGACGGACTTCGCGAGCTTCTTCGCCGCCCGCGTGCGCGCCCTGGACAGCTTGGCGGCGGCCTCGTTGGCGGCGGTGATCGCCTCGGCGCGACGCTTCTCGATCTCACGGATCCGGTCGTCGGCGCCTTCGAGCGCGGACAGCTCCCGCTCGACCTCGTCGCGATGGGCGAGCATCTCCTCGACCGAACGGCCGTACTTGCGACGCTGGGCTTCGAGGCGCCCGATCCGTGACTCCACCTCCGAGAGCCGCGCCGGGTCGATCTCGAGCTCGCCCAGGTAGTCGGCCGCGCGGACCGACACGTCGCGGAGCTCCGAGGCCACGCCCTCGAGCTGATCGGCCAGGCCTTCGAGGGAGGGATCCATGCGCAGCGCGGCCCCGAGCGCGCGACTCGCCGTCGCGATCGCGGCGTCCGCGGAGTCGCCGCCGCCGTCGCCCCCGTCGAGCGCGCGGCCGACCGTCGCCATCTCTTCCGCCAGGCGCTCGGCGTGGGTGAGCCTTCGATGTTCGGCCTCGAGCGTCGCGACGCTCTCGGCGTCGAGCTCCTCGCCCTCGAGTTCCTGACGCTGGTACTGCAGGAAGTCGAGACGCCGCGCCCGCTCCTCTTCGGCGGCACGAAGCGCCGCGACCTCGCGATCGAGCTCGCCGACCCGCGCGACCTCCCGCGCGACGATCTCGCGCAGGCTCGTCTTGTCCGCGTAGGCATCGAGGGCGACCGCGTGGACCTCGGCGTGCCGAAGCGCCTGGGAGCCGTGCTGACTCGAGATCTCGAGCTGCCCGCCGAAGAGCTCGACGAGCGTCGACACCGGAACCAGCTGCCCCCCGACCCGGGCGCGACTGCGACCGCCCGCGTGCAGCGTGCGCCGGACGATCAGCTCCGGCGCCTCGTCCTCGACTTCCGCGGTCGCCGCATCGAGCCCGCGCGCCGCGAGCGCTTCGGCCACGTCCTCGTGGCCGTCCATGCGAAAGAGCGCCTCGACGGCGCCCTCGTCGGCCCCGCTGCGCAGCGTCTCCGCCGAGGCACGTCCGCCCGTCAGCAGGGCGAGCGCGCTCAGGATGATCGACTTGCCCGCGCCCGTCTCGCCGGTCAGGACGTTCAGGCCCGCGCCGAACTCGAGTTCGACCGACTCGACCAGCGCCAGATTGTCGATCCGCAGCACTTCGATCATCGGTCCCCCACCCCGCTCGACGCCGTTCCCGCATCCGCACGACGCGGCGCCGCGCGTCGGGTCCCGACCGCGCGGGACGCCGCCATGATCCCGCGTCGAGGCGAGCGGCTCAACCGCCGGCGACGCGCGGTGAGCGAATCCGGGTCCGACGGGGTGCGACCGGATCCGTCACGCCGCCCCACTAGGCCCACCCACACCGGACCACACCGGACCACACCGGACCACGACGAACCCCATCGGACCCCATCGGACCCCGCCGGCCTCCGCCAAAGGCCAGACGGCCTCGGCTACGCTCGCGCCATGCCGCCCTCCGACGACACGCTCGACCTCTTCGAGACGAAGACCGAGCGCCGCCTCGAGCCGCACGCGCCGCTGGCGGAGCGGATGCGCCCGCGTCGGCTGGAGGACCTCGTCGGTCACGAGACGCTGCTGGCGCCCGGTCGCCCGCTCCATACGCTGCTCGAACAGGGGGGCCTCTCGTCGATCCTCCTCTGGGGACCGCCGGGAAGCGGAAAGACCACCCTCGCCTGGATCCTGGGCGAGCGCGCGGACGCGAAGCTGGTGCCGCTCTCCGCCGTGACCTCGGGCGTGCCGGAGATCCGCAAGGCGATCGAGGCGGCGCGCCGCACGCGCCTGCGAACGCTGCTCTTCATCGACGAAATCCATCGCCTGAACAAGGCCCAGCAGGACGCGCTGCTGCCCCACGTCGAAGCCGGCGCCGTCACGCTGATCGGCGCGACGACCGAGAATCCGTCGTTCAGCGTGATCGCCCCGCTGCTCTCACGCTGTCGCGTGATCCCCCTCGAGGCGCTCGGCGCCGAGGCCCTCGGCCGCGTGCTCGACCGGGCGCTCGCCGACGAGGCGCTCGGGCTGGGCCGCTCGGGCATCACGCTCTCGGAGGATGCCCGGAAGTCGCTGATCCTCGCGTCCCAGGGCGACGCGCGGCGGCTGCTCGGCATGCTCGACGCGAGCGCGACGATCCATCTCTCGAGCGGGCGCCGGGCCGAGCCGCTCTCGGACGCGACCGTGAGCGAGGCCGTCGGGCGCATCGCGCTGCGCCACGACCGCGACGGCGAAGAGCACTTCAACGTCGTCTCGGCCCTGATCAAGAGCCTGCGCGCCAGCGATCCCGACGCTGCGCTCCACTATCTGGCGCGCATGCTCGAGGCGGGCGAGGACCCACGCTACGTCGCGCGGCGGCTCGTGATCTTCGCGTCGGAGGACGTCGGCAACGCCGACCCGTCGGCGCTGGGCCTCGCGGTCTCGGCCCATCAGGCGGTCGAGAAGATCGGCATGCCCGAGGCGCGCATCCCGCTCGCTCAGGCGGCCACCTACCTCGCCTGTGCCCCGAAGAGCAACGCGGCCTACGTGGCGCTCGGCGCGGCGATCGCGGACCTCGAGGGCCAGGGCCCGCTGCCGGTCCCGCTGCATCTGCGCAATGCGCCGACCGGCCTCATGAAGGAGCTCGGCTACGGCGCGGACTACGTCTACGCGCACGACGCGGAGGACGGATTCGTGGCGGCGGAAAACCTGCCGGAGGGACTCGCGGGCCGGCGCTACTACGAACCCAAGGCGCGCGGCGAAGAGCGTGCGATCGCCGAACGGCTGCGCGCATGGCGGGCCCGGCGAGACGCCGAGCGTTAGGCGGACGGCTCGACGCGTCGAGCGAGTGGGTCGATGCGTCGAGCGATCAAGGCGTCCTGGCGCGCGTCCGGGCTCAGGCGGGACCGGCGAGCTCGACCCGGTTCCGTCCCTGCGACTTCGCGCGGTAGAGCGCGGCGTCCGCGGCGCCGACCAGCGCTTCGGGCGATGCCATCTCGGCTTCGAGACTCGCGATCCCGATCGACAGGGTCACGCCGAGCACCTGGCCGGCGGGATCGGCGAAACGCGACTCCTCGACCGCCGCGCGCCAGCGCTCGGCCAGGATCTGCGCGCCCGAGCTCTCGTTGTGCGCGAGGACGACGAGGATCTCTTCGCCGCCGTAGCGTCCGGCGACGTCGGTATTGCGGAGATCGTGGAGCAGGACCGAGGCCACGCCGCGCAGGGCGGCGTCGCCCGCCAGGTGGCCGAACTCGTCGTTCACCCGCTTGAAGTGGTCGATGTCGCCCATCAGGATCGTGAGCGGATTGGCGTAGCGGCGCGCCCGCAGGAACTCGATGGAGAGGACGTCGTCGACGTAGCGGCGCGTCCGCAGACCGGTCAGCCCGTCGACCGTGGAGAGCCGGCCGAGGGTCTCGTTCTTGACGCGCAGGTCGTCCTGCAGGCGCTTCTGGCGGAGGTGGATCCGCAGCTTCGCCACCAGCTCGCCGAAGTGCACGGGCATCGTCAGCACGTCGCTCGCCCCCGCGTCGAGCATCCGCGCGCGCCGTTCGGGGTCGTCCTGGCTCGTCAGGAAGACGACGGGCGCCGCCGCGAGCCCGGGCTGGGCCTGCAGGGCCGGCAGCAGCTTCGTCCCGTCGAGGCGCGCGACCTCGAGCCGGCAGACGACCACGTCGACCGCCTTGTCGAGCACGAATCGCAGCCCGGCGAGGCCGTCGGCCGCCTCGAGGACCTGATCGAAGAGCGAAGCGGCCTCGATCGCCGCGCGGAGCTGGGCGCGGTGGGTCTCCGAGTGATCGATGAGCAGCAGCGTCGCCACGGCGCCTCCGGATGGCTCCTCCGGAGTCACCTCCGGACCTTCCGGGGTATCGGCGCGGCGCCGGCCGAATGTGAGGGGCTGGCGGCGCCGGTCCCGCGGTCCTGGAACGGAGAAGGCCCGCCTGCCAACGCCGACGGGCCTCGTCCGATTCACAACCATTGCAAAGGAGAGATGACCAGAAACGATGACTCCGTGGTCGTAGGGAGAGACCCCACGCCCCGAGCGCGGTTCCCGATTTTCGGGGACCCGCCGGACTTTTCCGGAATCGCTCGGCGGGCTGGCCCCCGGGGTCGCTGCTGCCGGCCCGCTGCTTTTTCACTGCGCGCCGGTCCCCCCTTCGAAAGGAGCGGGCACTCAGTCTTCAAGAGAAAGTTCTCCGG
>JBCCZJ010000370.1:0-5636 GCA_039187915.1 Myxococcota bacterium | reverse complement strand
CGCTGGAACGGCGCGCGGGAGGGGCGGCTGCCGGGCAACCTGAACGTCTCCTTCGAAGGCGTCGACGGCGATCGTCTCCTGGCGGACCTGGGCGGGCTCGCGGTCTCGTCGGGGTCGGCCTGCAGCTCCGCGAAGCCCGAGCCGAGCCACGTCCTGCTCGCGCTGGGCCGCGCGCCCGCGCTCGCGAAGGCGAGCCTGCGGATCGGGCTCGGGCGGGGGAACGACGCCGCGGACGTGGTCTTGGCCGCCGAGCGGATCGTCGCCGCGGTCGAGGGGCAGGGCGTCGCGCGCTGAGTCCGGCCTGCCCCGCTTGACGAGGGCTGAATATATCTTTAAGTGATATGTATCCTCCCGGCAGGGCGCCGCTTTCGAGCGAGGAGGGATCGATGCTTCCGAATCCGAGACGAACCGCGGTCGGCGTCCTGCTGCTCGCGCTGGTCTTCCCGGGCGCGGCCGGGGCCAACGAGCTTCGCGTGCAGCTGCGCGGGATCGAGAGCGCGGACGGGGAGGTGCGATGCGGCGTCTTCATCGACCAGGAGAGCCTGGACGCTTCGCGCTACGTCCATCGCATGAAGGCGCCGGCCGAGGAAGGGGTGGTCGAGCTCGTGTTCGAAGACGTCGCGCCCGGCCGCTACGGCGTGAACGCCTTCCACGACGAGAACGGCAACGAGACGCTCGATCGCAACCTGGTCGGGATCCCCCGCGAGCCCTACGGCTTCAGCAACAACGCGCGCGGAAGCTTCGGGCCGCCGGGTTTCGATGCCGTCTCCTTCGAGATGGGGACCGAGCCGAAGACGATCCAAATCGACCTGCGGTGACGGATCGCCGGACGCGCCTCTCACGGGCCGCCTCGGCGCCGCCCCGGCGCGGCGGGCGCGTTCCGCTATAGTGCCGCCGCTGCAGCGCGACCCCCGGTCAGCCTCGGCGCTTCGAAGGGCTTTCGCCCGCCCCGGACTCCGTCCTCGATCTCGAGGCGGGCCGGCGGCCCGGAGCGGCCCGACCCCGCGCGCGGCGATTCCGCGGAACAGGGTGTGCGCTGCGCGCCCCGATCGCATCGATCCCATCATCCGGAACCGAGCCCCGACCGTCCGGGTCGCGGGCCATCGTTCCCGTCCGAAACAGACAAGGAAGAAGAAAGTGGCGGAACCCAAGGGCAAGAACCTCACGTGGCACGAAGGTCAGGTCAGCCGCGACGACCGCGAAGCGAAGCTCAAGCAGAAGGGCTGCACGATCTGGCTGACCGGTCTCTCCGGCTCCGGCAAGTCGACCATCGCCGTGGCCGCCGAGAAGGCGCTCGCCGAACGCGGACACCTCACCTACATCCTCGACGGCGACAACAGTCGCATGGGCCTGAACTCGAACCTCGGATTCTCTCCGGAGGACCGGACGGAGAACATCCGCCGGATCGGCGAGGTCTCGAAGCTCTTCACGGACGCCGGCATCATCTGCTTCACGTCCTTCATCTCGCCCTATCGCGCCGACCGCGACCAGGTCCGCGAGATCATGGGCGAGGGCGACTTCATCGAGGCCTGGGTCCAGGCTTCCGTCGAGACCTGCGAAGGCCGCGACGTGAAGGGGCTCTACGCGAAGGCCCGCGCGGGCGAGATCCCCGAGTTCACCGGGATCTCCGCGCCCTACGAGGAGCCGAACGCCGCCGAGGTCGCGCTCGACACGAACGGCCAGTCGGTCGAGCAGAGCGTGGCGCAGTTGATCGAGTACCTCGAGAAGAACGGGTACCTCGGCTGAACGGGCCGGCGCTGTGCGCCTCTCGAAAGGCCCCTTCCTGGGGCCTTTCTCTCGCTGAAGACGCGGTGTGGTCGGCATGGCCGTGCGCTTTTCGAAAGGCCCCTTCTGGGGCCTTTCTCGTGCCGGGGGCCTGGTTTGAGCGGGGAGGATCGGTTCTCGGGTCGAAGCGGTCGGGAGGCGCGCCCGGGTTCACCGGAGACGGGTCGGGTGGCTCCAGTCCTGCGGCGCTTTCGTCGATGAGCAGGGCAGGGCGCGGAGCGCGTCTAGAGTCCGGAAAGAGGCAGGGGAGAACCCCCGCGCCTTCGGTTTCGGGGGGGCGCGGTCGACAGGCGCAGCCCGACGGGTGACTCTTCCAGCGCGCGTTCCCCGCGGATCCGGGCGTCTTCGGCCGGGTTCTCAAGGGATGGACGCGCGACGCGAGGGGGTGACGTGAGCAGAGCGGCGGTGATGGCGGTGCCCGGAGCGGGGCTCGACCCCTTGGATGCTCGGGCGCGCCGGACACGATCCGGGCCGGCGCTCGTCGCGATCCTGCTGCTGCTGGGCACGGCGGGCTGCGCGTCGGTGTCGGCACCGTCGTGGCCGGGCGCGAGCGCGCGGGCCGAGCGGCCGGCGCCGCCCTTGCGAGAGGTCCGCACGGAGCGGGCCGCGGACTACGACGTCCTCGTCGCCGAGCTGGCGAAGGCGGACCGGGACCTCGAGGGCGCGCGCGAGGCCTATCTCCGCGCCGCCGAGAAGGATCCGGACGCCGCGTTCATCGCCGACCGGCTCGCGCGCCTCCACTGGCAGCTCGAAGACGTCGAGCTGGCGGTCCAGGAGGCGGAGCGGGCCTTCGCCCTGGCTCCCGACGACCTCGAGATCCGACTCTTCCTCGGTCGGCTCTACAGCCTCGGGCAGGACTACGCCGGGCTCGATCGCGTGCTGCGCGACGCCGACGGCCGGCCGCTGGACGCGGATTCCGCCTCGCAGCTCTTCACGGTCGCCCTCGAGCGCGGCGACCTCGACGAAGCCGAGAACCTGGCGCGACAGCTCGCCGAGATGGAGCCGGACCAGCTCCGCGGCATGCTCGGGCTCGCGACGGTCTACGAGCAGCGCGGCGACTTCGATGCGGCCGAGTCGATCGTCCGCCGCGCCCTCGTCTCCTTCCCGGACAACTTCCTTCTCTACATGCGCCTCGTGCAGATCGAACGCGGTCGCGGCGACCGCGAGGGCGAGATCGCGGTCTACCGCGAGGTGCTGCGGAGCCACGCGAACCACTACGGCGTCCTCCAGCGGATGGGCCAGGCCCAGCTCGAGGAGAACGACATCGACGGCGCGATCGAGACCTACTCCCAGATCGTGGAGCACTACCCCGAGGACGTGCGATCGCTTCGTCGCCTCGCCCAGATCGAGTTCTCCGCCGGGCGCTACGAGTCCGCGGCGAGTCGTCTCGAGGTCGTCCTCGAGAAGTCGCCGAACCAGCCCGAGCTCGCCTTCGCGCTCGGCCAGATCAAGCGCGCGCTCGGCGACGACGACGGGGCCTTCGCGATCTTCGAGCGCATCGAGGCGACCGCGCCCAACTACGTCGACGCGCGCCTGCAGATGGCCGCCATCCACGAAGCGGCCGGACGCACGCAGGCCGCGCTCGATGAGATCGATCGGCTGCGCGTGCTCCGGCCCAACCGCCCGCTCGACTACCACGCCGCCGCGCTGCGGATCGAGACCGGCGACTTCGAGGGGGGCGTGGCGCTGCTCGAAGGGCTGCTCGACGGCAGCGAATCGGATCGCGACACGCTCTATCAGCTCGGCGTCCAGTACGGCATCGCTGGCCGGACCGATCGCTCGATCGACTACATGGAGCGCGTGCTCGAGCTCGACCCCGACAACGCGAACGCCCTCAACTACATCGGGTACACCTGGGCGGAAGAGGGCGAGAACCTCGAGGCCGCCGAGGAGATGATCCTGCGCGCGCTCGAGCTCTCTCCGGACGACGGCTACATCACCGACTCCCTCGGCTGGGTCTACTACAAGATGGCGGCCGCGCGCTTCGCCGCGAAGGACCAGGACGACGCGCTGCGTCTGCTCGACCGGGCCGAGACCGCCCTGATGCGCGCGTCCGAGCTGACCGGCGGCGACTCCGTCGTCTCGGAGCATCTCGGCGACGTGCTGCTGCTGCGCGGGGACAAGCGCGGCGCGCTCGGGTACTACGAAGAAGCGGTGACCCTCGACGTGCGCGAAGACGAACAGCCGAATCTCTACGACAAGCTCGAGAGTCTTCGGCGTGACCTCGGAGCGCCGAGCTCCGCTCCGTGACCCCGGCCGTCATGCCCGCCGAGAACGCCGGCGCCGTGCGCCTGCGCGGATGCGTCGTCCTGGCCGTCTCCGCGCTCGCACTCGTGCTGGCCGGCTGCCTGGACCGGGCGCCGCGAATCCCGATCGTGCCCCAGGGCCAGCCGCTCGCTCTCGACGATGCGCGGGTGGTCCGCGTCCTCGGCTCGCTCGATGCCCTGGCCGACGCTCGCGGTGCGCTGACGGGCAGCGCGCGCGTGGCCCTCACGGGACCCGACTTCAAGCTGAACCGTCCCCAGCGCATCGCCCTCGCGCGCCCCGGAAGGCTGCGATTCGAGATCCTCGCGCTCTTCGACCAGCTCGCCGCGATCCTGGTGACCGACGGGCTCGACTACGGCTTCTTCGACGCGTCGAGCGGCGACGTCAGCCGGGGGCGCGTGTCGAGCACGCTGCTCTGGAACCTCACGAAGATCGATCTGACGCCGGCGGAGCTCGTCGGACTCCTGCTGGCGGCGCCCCGGCCCGAGGCGGGGACCCTGCGCGCCGGCGCCTGGCTCGAGCCATCGGGGCGGCTCGCGATCGCCTTCGCCTGGCCGCCGGCGTCGATCGCTGCGGCCTGTGCCGACGTCGGGCCACTCGGGGCGTCGACGCCGCCTTCGTGCTTCCTCGCGGAGCGCGCGACGCTCGAAGGGGGCGGCCAGCTCTTCTTCTTCGACGCCACGGACGAACTCGCCGAGGTCCGCGGGCTCGATGTGGGCGGAGTCATCCGGTATCGCGTGCGCTTCGAGGAGTACGAAGCGATCGGTGTCGAGGACGAGCCCCGATTCCCGAAGCGTGTGACACTGGAGTCGCCGGCGAACGCGTCCGAGGCCCGCTTCCAGTGGAAGCGGGTTCGGTTCGCGCCCGGGCTGGCCGATGACGTCTTCCGGCTGCCGGAGCCGATGCGATCGGCTTCGGCTCGGTAGGCGGCAGGAGCGGGGAGGATCGGATGTCGGGGGGGCATCGCGAGGCAGGAGGGATCGGAGGGCGCAGCGTGTCTGCACGGTGGGGGCTCGCGCTCGCGCTTCTCGGGCTGTCGGCCGCCTGTTCGAACGATCCCTACGCGCCGGAACCGCCGGGCGAGAAGGTCCTCTACAGCTCCTTCACCGAGGCGCCCCGGACCCTCGATCCCGCGACCGCGTATACGACGGTCTCCCACTCGATCACGGGCGTCGTCTACGACACGCTCCTCAAGTACCACTTCCTGAAGCGCCCGCTCGAGCTGATGCCCGGGCTCGCGACGTCCCTGCCGGAGGTCGAGGACCTCGGCGAAGGGCGGAGTCGCTATCGCTTCGCGCTTCGGGAAGGCCTGCTCTTCGCCGACGATCCGTGCTTCGCGCTCGGAACGCCGGGCGCATCGACCCGCGAGGTCGTGATGGGCGACGTGGCGTTCCAGCTGATGCGCCTCGCGGATCCCAAGGTCGGGAGCCCCGTGATCGAACCCTTCGCGAACATCGACGGCTTCGCGGCGTTCGGCGAGGCGCTGGTCGCACGGCGCGAAGCGGACGAAGCCTTCGCCGCCAGGCCCGTGCACGAGCAGTACGAAGCGCTCGGCGGCATCCGCGGTCTCGCGACTCCCACGCCCT
>JBCCZJ010000369.1:0-5638 GCA_039187915.1 Myxococcota bacterium | reverse complement strand
GCGAGCACCGGCCGCAGCGCCCGCCACGCTAGCGGCTCGGCGCGCGTGTCCGCGATGCGCAAACCGTCGGGATAGAGCACGACGAGCCGCGTACCCTCCGGCGAGAGCGCGAGATCGACCGGCCGGGCCTCGCTTCGCGGACGCGGCAGGCTCGGCCGCGCGCGACGCACGATCCGCAGTCCCGACGCGCTGGCGAGACCTTCGAGCCGCTCGAGGCCCGCGGCACCGAAGAACCACACGCGCCGGCGATCGACGGCGCCGGGCGCCGACACCCGGGCGAAGGCGACCTGTTCGACGAGCGCCGCGACGCGCGCGCCGGACAGGGGTTGGAAGACCCGCCCGTGCGTCGACCAGTAGGCCCCGGCGGCCGTCGCGACGAGCAGACCCGCCGCGTCGCCGACCAGGCGGCGGACGTCCCCGGCTCCGGCGTCGCCCCGGAGCGGGCGCCGCACGGGACGTCCGCCCGGGGCCCAGCGGAACAGGCCCGTCGCGCTGCCGATCCAGAGCGCTCCGTCGGGCCCGAAGGCCAGGTCGCGCACGTCGTCGAGGGCCGCGCGTTCGATCGGTCCGCCGTCGACCGACCACCAGCGCACGCTCCCCCCGGAGGCCGTCGCGAAGCCGTGCCGGTCGGAGACGGCGGCGGCGATCAGCGGCTCGGCAGGGCGCGCGCCCGCGGTGACGGGACGCCACGACCGCTCGGCCCCGCTCGCAATCGCCGGCTCCGCGCTGCTCACGCCGAGGACGAGCATCGAGACGAGCGCTGCGAAACGAGGAAACGCGAGCGGAATCCGGCACCCGAGGCGGCGCGCGCGGAAACCGGAACGCGAAGAGATCGAAGGGACGGGCAGGATCACCGCCCGATCCTTCGCAAGCGCCGTGCCGCCCTCCCGCGCCCGTGAACGCCCCCGGAGCGCAGCGCGTGCCCGGCCGTTCCGGACCGCGCCGAGGACCCGATTTCACGTGGGGCGACGGGCGCTTGACGCCGGGGTTGGGGTCGCGAAGAATCGCCGGTCATGACCTCCGCGTCCCGACCCGAGCGCAGCCGAAGACGAGGCGGATCGGCCCTCGTCGCGGGGCTCCCGCTCGCCGCGGCACTCGCGTGCGCGCCGGGCAGCGGCCAGGGACCGCTGCCAGAGGACGCCGCCGCGCGCGAGGCCGAGATCGCTCGACTCGAAGCGCGCGTCGTCGAGGATCGCGCCCGCCTCGCCGACATGGTCACGACGCCGCGCGACTTCGACGCGGAGCCGTATCACGACGACGCGGAGCTGCGCGCGCTGGCGGAACGGCTGACCGCGGACGCCGCGCGACTCGAACGCCTGCGCGAACGCACGGGCCTCTCCGGAGACGACCGGTGAGCGGATCGGTCGTCGTCCTGGCCGGCGGCGTCGGGGCCGCGCGCTACCTGCGCGGCGTCGTGCGGGCGCTGCCGCCGGAAGACGTGACGGTCGTCGTGAACACCGGCGACGATCGGACCTTCTACGGGGTCCACGTCTCCCCCGACCTCGACATCGTGACCTACACCCTCGCCGGACGGATCGATCCCGAGCGCGGATTCGGACTGGCGGGCGACACCTACCGGCTCGTCGATCGGCTGGCCGAGCTCGGTCACGAGGCCTGGTTCCGACTCGGCGATGCGGACTACGCCAACTGCCTGTCTCGCACGCTGCGTCTCGCGGACGGCGCGGGCCTCGACGCGTGCGCCGATCAGCTCCGCCGCGACCTCGGCCTCGCGCTCCGTCTGCTGCCCATGTCGAACGATCCGTGCCCGACGCGGATCGAGCTCTCGAGCGGAACGTCGATCCATTTCGAGGAGTACCTCGTGCGGGACGGGGCCCCGACGGACGTCGAGGCCGTCGATCTCTCCGCGGCGCAGGCCGCGACCGCCGCGCCCGGCGTGCTCGAGGCGATCGCCGACGCGAACACGATCCTCGTCTGCCCGAGCAACCCGATCGTCTCGATCGGGCCGATCCTGGCCGTTCGCGGCATCCGCGACGCGCTCGCCGCCTCTTCGGCCCCGATCGTCGCGGTCTCGCCGATCGTGAGCGGGGCACCGATCAAGGGCCCTGCGCACACGCTGTTGCGCGCGCTCGGGATCGAGGTCTCGGCGCTCGGCGTCGCCCGCTTCTACGCGGACTGGATCGACGGCTTCGTATTCGACGAGCGGGACGGGGCGCTGCGGCCGGAGATCGAGGCGCTCGGACTGGCGGCGTCGGCGGTCGACACGATGATGGTCGACGCTTCGGTCTCGGAGGCCGTGGCGCGGGCGGCGCTCGAGGTGGCGGACCGGCTGCGATGACGATCGCTCTGATCCCCGTGAAGAACCTCGAGGACAGCAAGTCCCGGCTGCTGTCGCGCCTGCCCGACGGGCTGCGGCGACGGCTGACCCTGGCGATGCTCGAGGATCTGATCGAGGCGCTGGCCGCGACGCCCGGCATCGATCGCATCGCGGTCACGACGCCCGACGAGACCGTCGCGACCCACGCCCGGGCCGCGGGCGCGGAGGTCCTGCTCCGCCCGGAGCCCGGCCTGAACGCGGCCCTCGAGGACGGGCGCATGCGGCTCTGCGCGGAGGGCGACGACCTGCTCTTCGTGCTGGGCGACGTCGCCGGCGCCCTCTCCGCCGACTTCGCGCGGCTGCTCGCCGCGGCCGAGGGGGAAGGCCCCGGCGTCTGGCTCGCCCCCTCCGCGGACGGCGGGACCTCCGCCCTGCTCCATCACCCGGCCGGCCTGATTCCCTGCCGCTTCGGCCCGGACAGCGCCAAGCGGCACGGCGAAGCCGCCGCCGACGCCGGCGTGTCGATCCTGGAGCTCGCGCTGCCTTCGCTGGCGATCGACCTCGATCAGCCGGAGGACCTCGACGCGTTCCTCGAGACCGAGGGCGGCGGCGCGCGGACCCGGATGCTCCTGCGCGAAGCGGCCGACGGAGACGACGATGTCTGACGCGCGAGCCGCCCTGCGGCTGATCCCGATCCCCGGTCTGCCCGAGGTCGAACCGGGCACGGACCTCGCCGCGATGATCCGGGAGGCCGCGACGAATGCGGGCGTCGCCCTCGACGGCCGCATCGTCGTGATCGCCCAGAAGATCGTGTCGAAGGCGGAAGACCGGCTGGTCCGGCTCGCAGACGTCGTTCCCGGCGACGAGGCGAAGGAGATCGCGGCGGATCACGGCCGCGACCCGCGCCAGGTGCAGATCGTGCTCGACGAGAGCACGCGCATCGTCCGCCGCGGCAACAACGTACTGATCTGCGAGACGAAGCACGGCTTCGTCTGCGCGAACGCAGGCGTCGATCTCTCGAACGCGCCAGGGGAGGACATCGCGGTCCTGCTGCCCGTCGATCCCGACGCCTCCGCCCGCGCGATCCACGAGGCGCTCTCGAAGGACGGCGCGCACACGGCCGTCGTCATCACCGACACGTTCGGCCGCCCCTGGCGCGACGGCCTGGTCGACGTCGCCCTCGGCTCCGCGGGATTGGCACCGATCAAGGACGATCGCGGATCCCGAGACCGGATCGGGCGCGAGCTGCTCGTGACCCAGCCAGCGACGGCGGATCAGCTCGCCGCGGCCGCGGGCCTGCTCATGCTGAAGAGCGCGGGCATACCGGTCGTCGTCGTCGAGGGTTTCCCGATCGAAGGCGACGGCGGCGTGGCCGACATTCTGAGGGACCCGGCGACGGATCTGTTCCGGTAGTCGAGGTCGTGGGCCGCGCCGCTCAGGGCTCCCGCGCGTCGGCGGCGACCTCGTCCTCGGGGTCGCGGAACCGCTCGGGGTAGGCGAACTCGAAACAGGTCCGCCAGACGACGTCGAGGCCGTCGCCCTTCTGGGAGGACGTCGCGATCGGCTTGCCGAAGCCCTCGCCGATCTGCGCGCGCAGCTTCTTGACCGCTTCCTTGCGCTTCATGGCCTTCAGCTTGTCGGTCTTCGTGAGCACCACCCGCCCCGGCACGTCGCGCTCGGCCAGCCATTCGAGGAGCAGCGCTTCGTCGTCGCTCCAGGTGCGCCGCACGTCCTGCAGCACCATCGCCAGGCAGAGCGCCTCGCGGCCCCCGAGATAGCCCTCGGCGAGGCGCTGCCAGCTCGCCCGTTCCTTGCGCGAGACTTTGGCCCAGCCGTAGCCGGGCAGATCCACGAGGCCGATCTCGCCCCGCTCCGTCCGCACGCGGAAGAGCACGAGCTCGCGGGTCTTGCCGGGGGTGGCGCTCGTCCGCGCGAGCTTCCGCCGTCGCGCGAGCGCGTTCAGCAGGCTCGACTTGCCGACGTTCGAGCGGCCGAGGAAGGCGACCTCGGGCAGACCCGAGGCCGGCAGCTTCTCGACACGGGGCGCCGATGCGATCAGTTCGGCTTCGAGGATCTTCATCGTTCGCGACCCGCGACCCGCGCCTTTCGCGCGCGGAGCACCGGCGCCATCCGCTCGAGCGCCGTTTCGATCGTTTCTGCAGCGAGCGCATAACAGAATCGCAGACGGCCCTCCGCGGCCTCGCCGAAGTCGACGCCGGGCGTGCAGCCGACGTGGGCCTCTTCGAGGAGCTCGAAGGCGAGTGCCCGTGAGTCCTCGCCGAACGCCCGCGCATCCGCCAGCACGTAGAACGCGCCCTCCGGCTCGCGCTCGATCCCGAAGCCCAGCGTGCGCAGTCCGTCGACGAGCAGACGCCGTCGATCGGTGCACGCCTCGAGGAGCGCCCCGGTCATCTCGGCGCCGTGCTCGAGGGCGGCGATGCCGGCGTACTGGACGAAGCTGCTCGCCGAGATGAAGAGGTTCTGCTGCAGGGTCTGGAGTCGGCGCAGGGCGGCCTCCGGCGCGACGACCCAACCGAGACGAAAACCCGTCATCGCGTAGCGCTTCGAGAACCCGTCGAGCACGAAGGCGTCCGACGAGACGGTGAGCGCAGAGGTCGACCGCGCGCCGTCGTAGACGAGCCCGTCGTAGATCTCGTCCGAAACGAGCGTCGGACCCAGCTCGGCCAGCGCCTCCATCACCGCGCGCGGCTGCACCGCGCCGGTCGGATTCGCGGGCGAGCCGACGACGATGGCCCGGGTCCGCGGCGTGATCGCGCGACGCACGCGCTCGGGGTCGATGTGCCAACCGTTCGCGGCGTCGGTCTCGACGAAGATCGGCTCGCCGCCGCAGAAGCGCACGAAATTCGGGTAGCAGGGATAGTGCGGCGTCGGGACGATCACCTCGTCCCCCGGCTCGACGAGGCACGCGAAGACCAGGGTCATCGCGCTCGACGTGCCGAGCGTCACCAGCACCCGCGCCGGATCGACCGACGAGCCGAAGCGGTGTGCAAGATTCGACGCAATCGCTTCCCGCAGCGCCCATAGACCGCGGCTGTCCGTATAGTTCGTGTCGTCTCGGGCGAGGGCGGCGACGATCGCCTCGTTCGCGGCGGGCGGCGGCGCGAATTCGGGCTCCCCGACCTCGAGGTGGGCCACGCTGTGCCCTGCGCGCTCGAGCTCGGCGGCGCGCTCCAGGACCTCCATCGCCAGGAAAGGCGCCATGGCCTCGGTCCGGGCGCTCCAGGGCCGGGAAGCGGGCAGGATGGGCGGAGGCGTGGCGCGATCAGCGGGCATCCCCAGGCGATTAGCCCGACGATTCCGGGGCGTCAAGGCAGCGAATCGTCCAAGTATCCGAAAACAAAG
>JBCCZJ010000368.1:0-5642 GCA_039187915.1 Myxococcota bacterium | reverse complement strand
TGCCAGATGACCCAGGCCGAGTACCTCTCGACCAATCTGACGATCAAGGCGGGGGATTTCGAGCTCAAGACCCGAGGCCGCATCCTCGTCTTCGACGGCTACACGCGGGTCCAGCCGACGACGGGCAAGGGCGACGCGAACGTGGCGCTGCCCGACGTGCAGGTGGGAGAGCGGCTGACCCTCGAGAAGCTCGATCCGAGCCAGCACTTCACCAAGCCGCCGCCGCGCTTCGGCGAGGCCAGCCTCGTGAAGGAGCTCGAGAAGCGCGGCATCGGTCGCCCGTCGACCTACGCCTCGATCATCTCGACGATCCAGGACCGCGGCTACGTGCGGCTCGACAACCGCCGCTTCTATGCCGAGAAGATGGGCGAGATCGTGACCGAGCGGCTCGTCGAGAACTTCGGCGACCTGATGGACTACGGCTTCACCGCCGGCCTCGAAGAGGCGCTCGACGAGGTCGCCGTCGGCTCCAAGCAGTGGAAGAAGGTCCTCGGCGACTTCTACGACGATTTTCGCAAGACCCTGACCGCCGCCGAGGATCAGACGAAGGGCATGCGCCCGAACTCGCCGACGGACACCGACATCCCGTGTCCGCAGTGCGGCCGTCCCATGCAGGTGCGGACGGCGTCGACCGGCGTGTTCCTCGGCTGCTCGGGCTACGCGCTGCCTCCGAAGGAGCGCTGCAAGAGCACGATCAACCTCGTGTCCGGTGACGAAGTCGAAACGGTCGGCGAGGACGAGGATGAGAACGAGGCCCGTAGGCTGCTCAAGAAGCGGCCTTGCCCGAAGTGCAAGACCGCCATGGACAGCTATCTGGTGGACGAGGGACGCAAGCTCCACGTCTGCGGCAACAACCCCGACTGCACCGGCTTCGAGGTCGAGACGGGGACCTTCCAGATCAAGGGTTACGACGGTCCGGTCCTCGAATGCGACAAGTGCGGCGAGGACATGCAGCTCAAGTCGGGGCGCTTCGGCAAGTACTTCGGCTGCACGAGCGACGACTGCAAGAACACGCGCAAGCTGCTCCGAAACGGCGAGCCGGCACCGCCCAAGGTCGATCCGATCCCGATGGAGCACCTGAAGTGCGAGCGCTGCGACGACTTCTTCCTGCTCCGCGATGGGGCGGCGGGAATCTTCCTCGCGGCGAGCCAATTCCCGAAGCACCGCGAGACCCGGGCGCCGACCGTCGAAGAGATCAAGAGCGTCGAGGACAAGCTCGACGAGAAGTACAAGTTCCTCGCGGGCGCTCCGCTGACGGACCACGAAGGACGTCCCGCGGTCGTCCGCTTCGCGCGCAAGACGAAGGAGCAGTACGTCACGTCCGAGCAGGACGGCAAGACGACGGGCTGGCGCGCCACCTACCAGGACGGCAAGTGGGTCGAAGAGATCCCGCCGCCGAAGAAGGCCGTGAAGGCGAAGCAGGCCGGGCGGAAGAAGGCGGCTGCGAAGAAGGCGCCCAAGCGGAAGAAGGCGGCGGCGAAGAAGCCCGCCAAGAAGCAGGCGGCCAAGAAGGCCAAGAAGGCCGGGAAGACGGCCGCCAAGAAGAAGGCGGCCCGCAAGAAGTAGACGACGGTCGCCCGGCTGCAGCGCGTTCGCGGCACTGGCCGCGGGCGCAGGTCTCGGGCACGCTCTCGCTCGAAACTGCGAGGCCGCCCGCCATGACCTGGTCCCCCGACACGCCCGAGGCGCGCCTCGACCGTCTCGAGTCCCTCGACGCGATCCGGCAGCTCGTCGCGAAGTACTGCCTCGCTCTCGACATGCGCGACCTCGACGCGCTCTGCGGTCTCTTCCCCGAGGACGTGCGGGTGAGTCGCGAGGCGCGGGGGCGCCGCGCGCTCAAGGTCTGGTTCGATCAGACCCTGCGCGACCAGTTCACGGGCACCGCCCACGTGACCGGCAACCACGTCATCGAGTTCGACGACCCGGACCGGGCTCGTGGGCTCGTCTACAGCCGCAACGAACACGAGACCGGCGACGCCTGGGTCATCATGACGATGATCTACTGGGATCGGTACGAGCGACAGGGCGACGCCTGGCTCTTCCGGCGACGGCTGCCGCTCTACTGGTACGCGACCGACCTGAACGCGCCGCCGATCGGTGCGCACAAGATGCGCTGGCCGGGTCGCGATCCGTACGAGGGCGGCTTTCCCGAGTTCTTCCCCTCGTGGGCACGATTCTGGTCGGACGACTACGTTCGCGACTCGGAGGTGCCCGCGCCCGCGCCCCTGGACGGGTTCCTCGCGCGCATGGCGCCGGACGACGAGGATCTCTCGGTCCGGGTGCGTTAGGCCGCCGTCGGGCGGACCGTCGCGAATCGAGGAGGGCGAGACATGAGCAGGGTCTTCCAGGGCATCTGCATCGGCGTCGGGTCGATCGCCGCCGTCGCCGCGATCGCGTGGTTCGCGGCGGGTGGAGCCGTCGGAATCGCCGAGTCCCGGCTGCCCGCCTTCCCGGATTGGCCCGCGCCGGCAGCCGACCTGTCGGCGGGCGGGGACGGTGCGTTCCACTTCGCGACGTGGTCGCCCTACGACTTCGACATCCTGTTGCGCAAGCGGCCGCTGCCGGTCCGGACGACCGGGATCGGCACGCTCGTCCTGCCAGAGGGCGCTGGCGCCGAGGCGCCGGTCCCGGCGGTCGTCCTCGTGCACGGAAGCGGCGGGATCACACCCGGGCGCGAGATGCGGATCGCGCGAACGCTCGCGGACGCCGGCATCGCCGCATTCGTGATCGACTACTACCGCCCGCGCGGGATCACGAAGGACACGCCGTACCTGTCGAAGGTGATCGCCGTGACCGAGTTCGACGCGGCGACCGACGCGTATGCCGCGCTGCGCCTGCTCTCGACGCATCCGGCCATCGACGCCGGCCGCATCGGAATGATCGGCTTCTCGTACGGCGGCATGGCCGTACGGATCGCGATGGACGAGCGGGTGCGGGAGGCGGTCGCGCCGGAGCATCCCGGCTTCGCGGCCTTCGTCGACGTCTACGGGCCGTGCTTCCAGGACTGGGGGACGAAGCGCGTGAACGGCAGTCCGCTGCTGACGCTGCGCGGGACGGAGGATGCCTCGAACGACCTGGCGGCGTGCGCCGAGCGTGAGTCGGCGCTGCGGGCGCTCGGCGTCGACGTCGATGCGCGGGTCTACGCCGGGGCCGGACACGCCTGGGAAGCGGATACGCCGCGACGCCTCTTCGAGGACTCGCCCTACGTGGCCGGCTGCACGATCACCTACGACGCAAGCGGACACTCGTTCCTCGAGGGCGTGCCGATCGTCGACGGTGACCCCGACGATTCCCGCGCCCAGCGCGTCGTGCTGCGGCTCGCGAGCGGCAGGCCGATGGCCGCGTGCGTGCACTCGGGGTACGTGATCGGGCGCGACGACGCGACGCGCGCCAAGGCGACCGAGGCGTTCCTGGGCTTCTTCGGCCGCGTGCTGGGCTCGGAGGAAGGCTCGGGAGACCGCGCGGACGACGGCGCGGACGGAGGCGAAGTCTGATGGGGAACGCGCGGCGGCGCGTGATCGGCGGCGCAGTGTTCGTGCTCTTCGTACTCGGCCTGTCGCTCGGCGGGCTCGCGCTCGCGACGCGCGACGGCGAGGCACGTCCCGGTGAAGGGACGGTCGTCCTCCTGCACGGACTCGGACGCAGCGAAGCCAACATGAAGATTCTCGAGTGGCGACTGGAAGCACGCGGCCATCGGGTCTGTAATGTCGGATACGACACGCGGGTGGCGACCATCGAGGCGGCGACCGACGAAGTCGCGGCCGCGATGTCCCGCTGCGGCGTGGGGTCCGGCCCCGTGCATTTCGTCACGCATTCGCTCGGAGGCCTCGTGTTGAGGGCGCTCCTGCCGCGCCATCCAGGCTTCCGCCCGGGTCGCGCCGTGATGCTGGCTCCCCCCAATCATGGCAGCGAGATCGCCGACCGCCTGCGCGAGCTCGACTGGCTCGAGCCCGTGATGGGGCCGCTGGCGGCCCAGCTGGGGACGCGGCCCGAGGACCTGCCGCGATCCCTGCCGGTCCCCTCCATGCCCTTCGGCGTCATCGCCGGCGACGACTGGATCAACCCTGCGGGACCCCTCTGGCTCCCCGCGCCGCACGACGGCACGGTCAGCGTCGCGAGCACCCGCCTCGAGGGGATGCAGGATCACCTCGTGCTCCCCTATACGCACACCTTCATCGTCACCGCCGGGCCGGTCGCGGAGCAGGTCGACACGTTTCTGCGACGCGGCCGGTTCGGGGGCGGTGAGTAGACGGCAGAACCCTCCCGAAGCCGCCTTGGCGACGCGGGAATCGATCGCCTACCTTGCGCTCGCTCGGCCGCGCGCGTCGGCGTTTCTCGTCCACCTCGATTCGAGGACGAGGCGCACGCTTTCGAGTCGTCGGCCTTTCACCGGAATCAAGACCGGGTGGAGCGTGGACGGAGAAAGATGCGATCCCTGCTCTCCGGTTGGAAGGAGTGATCGTGCATGCGCCCGAAGACGGATCGCGAGTCGCGACCACGGGCACGGAGTGAGTTCGTGAAGAAGATTTATGTTGGCAATCTCCCCTGGGCCACGACAGACGACGATCTGCGAGAGCTCTTCGCTACCTACGGCGCCGTCGCGTCCTCGGCGGTCGTGAACGACCGCGAGACCGGCCGCTCCCGCGGATTCGGTTTCGTCGAGATGGACGGGGCGGATGCCGACAAGGCCATCGCCGAGCTCGACGGCCGCGACTACGGCGGCCGCGCGCTGCGCGTCAACGAGGCGCTCGACAAGCGTCGCGGTGGTGGCGGCGGCGGTGGCGGTGGCGGCGGCGGTCGCTGGTAGATCGCAGCACCGCTTCGGGCTGCCCGTCAGGGCGACGCCCGACGCTCGGTACTGGAATCCGATCGTGCGAATCGAGGTGGGTGGCGTGGCCGCCCACCCTATTCGTGTGACGGTGTCCCGACGGCGAGGCCCAGAGGCTTCCGTCGCAGCGCGGGACGAGTCGAATGACGGAAGCCCCGATCTTCGGTTCGGGGCTTTCGTGCGTCCGGAGACGGCCGGGCGCGACATGCGAGGTCCGGCCGGGCGCATGCCGGCCATGCGGGGTCGATGAACCGAACGCTCCAACGCGCGCTCTGGTCGCAGCCACTGGTGTTGATCGCCGCGGGACTCGGGGCCGGAGTCGTGAATCCAGGCTTTCGTCCCGGTCCGGTCGACGAGGTCCTGATCGCGGCGGTCGCGCTGCCGGCCGCGCTCGCCGCCTGGGCGGCCCATCGCCCCGCCTTCACCCGCGCGGCGACGTTCGTGTCGTTCGGTCTCGCGTTGGTCGGCTGGACGATCTTCTCGATCGTGACCAACGGCGTCTTCGGTCCGCTCGTCGTGGGGTTCCTGCTCGAGATCCTGATCGCCGCGGTCTCGATGGGCGTGCGCGGCGTGGCCGCGGTCACGGCCGGTTCGGCCCTCGCGATCGCCGGCATGGCCTGGACGCGGGGCACGGATGCGATCGGCGTCCTCAGCCTCGAACTCGCGCTGGTCGCCGCGGCCGGCGGACTCGGCGCGCTGCTCGTGCGGCGCCGACAGACGAGCGAGACCGCGCTGCGTACCCAGGGCGAAGAGCTCGGCCAGCGCCTCGAGTCGCTGCAGCGTGCGCTGGAAGACGAACGGGTCATCAGCCGGG
>JBCCZJ010000367.1:0-5644 GCA_039187915.1 Myxococcota bacterium | reverse complement strand
GCGTCACCGACTGCGCCACCTCCGCACCCGCCCCTACACGCCCAGGACGAACGGCAAGGCCGAGCGGTTCATCCAGACGCTGCAACGCGAGTGGGCTTACGGGAAGCCGTACAAGACCTCCGCGGGTCGTCGCCGAGCGCTGCCCACCTGGCTGCGGTACTACAACGACCACCGACCCCATCGGGCCCTGGGCATGAGATCACCCAAGGCTCGACTCAAAGCGGCCGGATAACGTGCTGGGTGCCAACACCTAGCGGCGCTTCGGCCTTCTTTTACTCCTCGTTCACGAGCCGGTCGCGTCTGGACGCGTACCCGGCGTGCGAAAGGAATCGGGACATGCGAATCGGCGTGATGGCGGGGGCGACCCCCGGTCAGGACGGGACGCTCGACGGCCTCGTGGCCCGGGCGCGGGATCTCGAGGCTCGGGGTTTCGCTTCGATGTGGCTGGCCAACATCTTCGGCCTCGACGCGATCGGCGCTCAGGCGATCGTCGGGACGCAGACCGAGCGGATCGAGCTCGGGACGGCGGTCGTTCCGACGCCGCCGCGTCACCCCACGGCGCTCGCCCAGCAGGCCCTCACGACCCAGGCGGCCTGCGGCGGCCGTTTCACTCTCGGCATCGGCATGTCCCACAAGCTCGTGATCGAGGACATGCTGGGCCTCTCCTATGCGAAGCCGGCGCGGCAGACACGCGAATACCTCGAAGTGCTGGCCCCGCTCCTGCGAGGCGAGCCCGCTCGCTTCCAGGGCGAGTCGTATCGCGTGAACCTGGGCATGGACGTGCCCGGCGCGAGCGAGACCCCCGTGCTGCTCGCGGCGCTCGGCGATCTGATGCTGAAGATCGCCGGCACGCTCGCACAGGGGACGATCCTCTGGATGACCGGCCCCGCCACGATCGAGGACCACATCGGTCCCAAGCTGCGCGCGGCGGCGAGCGAGGCGGGCCGGCCCGCGCCGCGAATCGTCGCGGGCTTTCCGATCGTCGTGACCGACGACGAGGCGGCCGCGCGTGAGGCGATCGGCAAGGGCCTCACGATGTACGGGCAGCTGCCTTCCTACCGGGCCATGCTCGACAAGGAAGGCGCGGCCGGGCCGGCGGACATCGCGATCGTCGGCGACGAGAAGCAGGTGGGGGCGCAGCTCGATCGGCTTCGCGACCTCGGCGTGACGGATTTCGATGCGGCGATCTTCCCGGTCGACGACGACTCGGATGCGCGGACGCTCGACCTGCTGCAGAGTCGGCTATAGACCGGAGAACGCCCCGCCGGAGAGCACCCGATGAGCCAGAACGAATTCGACCGATCGTACATGGAGGACTACAGGCAGCTCCTCCCCGACGATCAGCAGCAGCGCCTCGACGCGACCGGCGTCGTCTACGAGGTCGGTCCGGTCCCGCCCGATCCGGAGGCCCTGGCGGACAAGAGCCGGCGGACGGTCGTGCGCCGCGAGACCTTCCACGAAGGCAAGCGCTTTCCCTTCCCGATCCCGAACGGCTGGTTCGTGATGGAGGAGTCGCGGAACCTCGCGCGCGGAGAGATCCGGAACCTCCATGCCTTCGGCAAGGACCTCGTGCTCTACCGATCCGAGTCGGGCGAAGCGCGCCTGGTGGACGCCTATTGCCCGCATCTCGGCGCCCATCTCGGCATGGGCGGGAAGGTCGACGGCGACGGGATCCGCTGTCCCTTCCACGGCTGGCGCTTCGACGGCGAGAGCGGTCGCTGCACCGACGTGCCCTACCTGGAAGGCGGCCGTCCGCCGGCCGGAGGTCGCGTGCGCGGCTATCCGGTCATCGAGCGCAACCAGATGATCTGGGCCTGGCATCATCTCGAGGAAGGCGAGCCCTTCTACGAGGTGCCCCACGTGCCGGAATTCGAGGATCCCGACTGGCTGCCCTACGAGGTGAAGACCTTCGAGATCGCGACCTGCGTGCAGGAGATGGCGGAGAACGACGTCGACTTCGCCCATTTCAAGTACGTCCACGGCGCGGCGACCGTCGACCAGGGGGACGTCACGATCGAAGGGCCCTACCGCCGGACCGCGAACGGCGACTTCGTGCGCGAGAACCACGGCCTCGGTCTCGCCGTGCTCCACATCGGCGACGCCTTCCGGTTCGTGGCGTCGAGCGTCCCGCTCGACGAGGAGCACGTGCGCCAGGTCTGGTGGTTCACCGCGCCGCGCGCGTCCGGCGAGAACGCGGCCAAGGTCATCGCCGATGCGTTCTACGCGGGCGTGAGCCAGGACCTCGCGATCTGGGAGAACAAGCGGTACCGCCCGAACCCGATGCTGACCGAGGCCGAGAAGCCGGTCGTCGAGTACCGGAAGTGGGCGAAGCAGTTCTATTCCGAGGGCGCCGGTCGCTAGGACCGGACGAGGGAGGCTCGATGGAAACGCGCAAGATGGGTCGCCACGGGCTCGAGGTGCCGGTGCTGTGTCTCGGCACGATGACCTTCGGCTACCAGGTCGACGAGGCGGCGTCGCGCGCGATCCTCGACGCGGCGTTCGAGGCGGGCATGATCTATCTCGACACGTCCGACGCCTATCCCCTCGGCGTCGGACGGGAGCACGCCGGCGAGACCGAGGAGATCCTCGGTCGCTGGATGAAGGACAAGGGCAACCGGGAGGACCTGATCCTCACGACCAAGTGTTTCGCGCCCACGCGCGAGGGACCGAACAGCTTCGGCCTCTCGCGCCAGCGGATCCTGGACGCCGTCGACGGCAGCCTGAGGCGGCTCGGCGTCGACCACATCGACGTCTACCTGGCGCACATGGACGACGAGCGTACGCCCCTCGACGAGACGCTCCGCGCCTTCGACGACATCACGCGCGCCGGCAAGGTCCGCTACGTGGGCTGTTCGAACTACTCGGCCTGGCGGCTCGCCAAGGCGATCCGGACCGCGGATCAGCTCGGTGTGCCGGGATACATGACGATCCAGTCCCGCTACAACGTGCTCTATCGCGACCTCGAGACCGAGCTGATGCCGCTGCTGCGCGACGAGGGCGTGGGCCTCATGGTCTACAACCCGCTGGCCGGCGGCCTGCTTTCGGGCAAGTACAAGCCCGGACAGGACGTCGAGGAAGGCACGCGCTTCACCGTCGGGAACGCCGGCGCCATGTACCAGCATCGCTACTGGCAGGCGGCCCAGCTCGACGCCGTCGAACGATTGAAGGGCGAGGTCGAGAAGCGCGGGCTGGATCTCGTCTCGGTGGCCGTCGCCTGGGTCCTCGCCCAGCCGGGCGTCACGACCGCGATCATCGGCGCCTCCCGCCCGGATCAGCTCGACGCGAACCTCGCGGCCCTCGACGTCGAGCTCGACGAAGCGCTCCAGGAAGTCTGCGAGCAGGTCTGGTGGACGCTTCCGCGACGCCCCGTGTCGCCGGGCTATCGCTAGGCGACGATGGCCCTTCTGGTCCGACTCCTGATCGCGGTGGTCGTCGCACTCGCGCTCGTGCCGATCTGGTTCGCCACGCTCGGCCGCGCGCCCGAGGATCCGACGCTCCAGCCCGCCTTCGAGCCGGCGACCGCGGCCCCACCGCCGCCGAAGGCGCGAACGCGGCGGAACCGCGAGCGCAACGTCTTCTTCGGTGACCTCCACATCCACACGCGCCTCTCGCTCGACGCCTATCGTTTCGGCGTCACGGCGGGTCCGGAGGATGCGTACGTCTACGCGAAGGGCGGGACGATCGAGCATGGCGCCGGCTACCCGATCCGACTGAAGGCGCCCCTCGACTTCGCCGCCGTCACCGACCACGCCGAATACCTCGGGATCTTCGACGGGCTCGGGATCGAGCTGCCCCTCCACGGCGGTCGCCTGCGCGAGACGCTGCTCGGACGCAACCGCCTGTCCATGACGGCCCTCTTCCTCGAGACGATGGCCGAGTTCGAACCGCCCTCGCAGGGCGGGCAGGTCCAGGGAGACGATCCCGAGATCATCCGCGCCGCCTGGCAGCGCATCATCGACGCCGCCGAGCAGGCGAACGACCCGGGCGTCTTCACCAGCTTCATCGGATACGAGTGGTCCGCCGTCAGCCTTCCCGGCAAGGACAACCTCCATCGCAACGTGATCTACCGGGGCAGTCGGGCGCCCGAGCTGCCCTTCAGCGCGCTCGACTCGAAGGACCCGGAGGATCTCTGGGCGACGCTCGAGGCGCAGCGCTCGGAGGGGATCGAAGCGATCGCGATCCCGCACAACGGCAACGTCAGCAACGGCGAGATGTGGAAGGACGGGACGGTCGCGGGCGAGCCGCTCGACGCCGACTATGCCGCCCGGCGCGCCCGCTGGGAGCCGATCGCCGAGATCTTCCAGGTGAAGGGACAGTCGGAGACCCACCCCGTGCTCTCGAGCGAGGACGAGTTCGCGAACTTCGAGATCATGAACTCGCGGCTCAACTTCGGCCGCGAGCGGAGCGAGCCGCGCGGAAGCTACGCCCGTGACGCGCTCGCGCGCGGGCTCGCGTATCGCGTCGATCAGGGATTCGATCCCTTCGACTTCGGCGTGATCGGGAGCAGCGACGGTCACGGAGCGAGCGCGCCGGTCGAGGAGGATGCCTTCCACGGCAAGCTCCCGCTGCTCGACGGAAGCGCGGGCATCCGGCTGGGCACGGCGGACCTGCTTCCCGACGACGTCCGCGCGGCGTCGGAGTGGGGCTCCGGCGGCCTCGCGGCCATCTGGGCGGAAGAGAATACGCGCGAGTCGCTCTTCCGCGCGATGCGCCGGCGCGAGACCTACGCGACGTCGGGGACGCGGATCCGCGTGCGCTTCTTCGCGGGGCGTTACCTGCCCGAGAACCTCTTCGAGCGGATCGACGGCGTTCGGCTCGCTTACGTGACCGGCGCGACGATGGGCGGAAGCCTGACCGCACGCCACGAGGAGAGTCCGGCCTTCGCGGTCTGGGCGTCGAAGGACCCGCAGGCGGCGAACCTCGATCGGATCCAGATCGTGAAGCTCTGGGTCGACGAGGACGGCGTGCCGCGCGAGAAGATCTTCGACGTCGCGGCCTCGGACGATCGTCTTCCCGACCCGGAGAGTCACCGGGTCCCGCCGCTCGCCAGCACCGTCGACGTCACGGACGCGACCTACGCGAATACGGTCGGCGCGAGCGAGCTCACGGCGTACTGGCGCGACCCGGAGTGGGATCCGGCGCGCCCCGGTCGCTACTACGCGCGGGTGCTCGAGATCGAGACGCCGCGCTGGACGACCTACGACGCGAAGGGCCTCGGCATCGCGCCGCCGGATCCGGCCACGCTCCAGGAGCGCGCGGTCACGTCGGCGATCACCTACCTCCCCGAACTCCCCGACCTCCCCGACCCCGCCGACCGACCCGGCGGCTGACGCCGCGCGCCGGCGCCGGCGCCGGCGAGCTCAAGGGAAGGCGACGCCCGTCAGCGCCTCCGACTTCTCCCAGAGCGTCTTCTCGCTGGCCTCGTCGTAGGCCCACGTCTCGTAGCCTTGCCGCGGAGTCTCTTCCGAGATCGGTGGTGCGACTCGGCAGTCGAGCAGGTACTTCCCGCCCTGCGTCGTGAGCTCGTCCGCGGTCGCGGCCCAGACGGAGGTCGCCGCGCCCTGGGGCACGGTCTTGATGACGACGCCCGCCTTCTCGAAGCCGTCGCGCATGCCCTCGACGACGGCGTCGGGGAGATGACGCG
>JBCCZJ010000366.1:0-5659 GCA_039187915.1 Myxococcota bacterium | reverse complement strand
GGGGACTTCGGCGCGGGCGCGGGCGAACGGGCGCCCTGTTCGGCGTTCCCATCACGGCTTCAGTCGCGGCGGAGGCCGGGCGCGGGCCCGGACTCAGTCCGCCAGCAGGGGCTGGCCGGGCCGCGTGGGCGGCATCGAGCCCCAGTCCGACGCTGCGCTCAGCAGTCCGTCGTGGCCGACGGCCCGGACCGCCAGGAACTCGTCCGGCTCGAAGGCGACGACCGCCGAGAAGATCGTGAAGCTGCCGGCGGCCTGGCCCGTGGGCCGACCGACGTTGATCTCGCGGGCGCCCTCGACCCGGCCCTCGACGTCCGAGACCAGGACGATGAAATAACTCACCGTCTCGGGCTCCGAATGGGCCCAGTTGATCTGATGGAGCCGCTCCTGCGCGGCGGCCGGCGTCGCGAGCATCGCGGCCAGCACGAACGCGGCGGCGAGCGCCCCGCCCGTGGAGCCGCGGATCATCGTGTTCATGTGTCCCCCCCGTCGACCGGACACGATCGGTCGAACGCCGCAGAGCATACCGCTTCCCCGTGTGAAGGGCCGGAGCGGGCCGATTCGGTTCCGTCGTCCCCTCGCTCGCGGAATTCGACCTCGCCCAGCGGGGAGAAGGCCGTGATCTCGGCCAGCGGGTGGGCCGCGCGGACGTGGCCGACGGCGTTCACGTAGCCGCGCCCCGGATCGAAGCGGACGGGCTGGACGGCGACGCAGCCCCGATCGTCCCGACGGCCGGGACGACAGAACCGGTTCGTGCGGATCCCGAGGATGCCCACGCTCGGGACGAACCCGGCCCGGATCTCGGTATTCATGTCGACCCGGATGTCGACGGCGGCCCGCGTCTCGAAGGGCCCGATGCGCACCCGCTCCTGTACGCGGCCCGTGAAGCCGGCGCTGTGCACCTGGCCCGTCACCGGATCCAGGGTCCAGACGAAGTCGGTGAAGGTGCCGGCGACCGTGTCGGTCCCGGTCGAGCGGAGGTGCGCCTCGAGCTCGAGAGCGGGCACGCGGATCGAGACGCGGCCCGTCCCGGCCAGGGCCTCGAGCCGCGCGCGCCGCGGCGCGCTCCAGCGCCGGTCGAGGCTGCCCGGCTCGTCCTCCGGCGACACTTCGAAGCGCACCTCGATCCAGCGCGATCGGAGGTCGGCGAGGTCGACGGGCGTCGCCGATGCGTCGCTGACGATCACCGCCGCCCCCAGGAAGAGAAGCACGAAAGTGCAGGCGAACCGCCGTGCGCGCACGACGGTTTCGACCTCGCCCTCGCGCAGCCAGGCCGCGCGAGACAGCGCTGCCGCGCGACCGATCTTTCGTCCCTTCCGTCTCATGCAGGCTCCCTGCGGCCGACGGCCCGTTCCCGGAGACCAGGGAGTGCAAGCACGGGGCCGCGTCCGCCCACGCGAGACCCCGCCCAGTCGGCTCTCGCGAGGCGAGCCCGACCGCGACGGACGAGAACCGCCCAACATGGGTAATCCGACGGCTGAACTTGCGTCACGGCTGCCGGCGCGCGAAGCGCAGCGAGGGCCGCTGGCTGCCGCTATTCTGGCGCGCCGTTCGGGGCGGCGACGCGCCCATGCCTCGCGCCCCGCCCCGCGGCCGCCCACCCCAACCGGATCCACCCGAGTCCCGACGAGGAACCCCAATGTCTTCCTGCCGCGCCTACGCCATCACCGCCGACGCGATCGCCGCCGAACGCGCCCGCGTGAACGACGACCTGTCCAAGATGGACATCACGAAGGTGATCGCCCTCGACACGCTCGAGCTCGCGGACGTCGGCCCCTCCGACGTCAAGTTCCGCACCCTCGCCGTCTCGGCGGAGCACAACCTGACCCACGCGGCGACGGCGGACACGGTGAACATCGCCGACCTGCGCGGCGGCAAGATCTATCCGGGCAACTCGGCCCTCGGCGAGGTGACCGAAATCGGCGCCAACGTCACGAAGTTCAAGCCCGGCGACGTCGTCATCACCCACTGCAACGGCGCGCCCGATGCCTACGGCTATCCGCTGCGCATCTGGGCGTACGACCAGCCCGACTCGATCGGCTGGTACGCCGAGGAGTGCGTGGTCGGTGACTGGCAGCTCGTCCACGCGCCGCTCGAGTGCGGGCTGAACCTCTGGGAGATCGCCGCCCTGCCCCTGCGCGCCCCGACCGCCTACCACATGTGGCGCCGGGCCGAAGGGATCCTGCGCGTGAAGCTGCCGGACGAGCAGCTCTCGACGTTCAACGTCCTGGGCTTCGGCGGCGGCGTGTCCGAGCTCTTCCTGATGCTCGCCGCCCACCGCGGTCACAAGGCCTACTTCTGCTCCGGCTCCCCGGAGCGCCGCAAGGCCATGGAGCAGTTCGGCGTGATCGGGATCGACCAGAAGCAGTACAACCGCTTCGCCGACCGCGCCGACATCAAGGCCTTCGGCAAGGAGGTGAAGCGCCTCACCGACGGCGTCGGCATGCACATCGTGTGCGACCTGATGCGCGGGCCCTGCTTCGACGCGGGGATCACCGCCGCATCCCGCCAGGGCGTGAACGTATCGGCCGGGTGGCAGCTCTCCCGCGACTGCACCTACAACTCGGCGGGCGCCTCGGCCAAGCAGATCACCCTCGACCACACGCACTACGAGACGCCGACGGGCATCGACGCGGCCACGTCTCTCTACGGCTCGGTCTTCAAGCCCACCATCCACAGCGAGATCTACGCCTTCGAAGATCTGCCCCGGGCCGTCGTCGAGATGGACCAGGCGATCCAGACGGGGATCCCGATCGTGCGCGTCGCCGAAGAGATGCCGGCGGCCGTGCAGGGGCTGATCCCCTGAGCGCGGCGGAAGCGGACACGAACGGAAGACTTCCCGAGAAGGGCGAGGCCTGGCCCGCGCTCCGCGAGCGCCTGATCGGCCTCGGCTCGGACGACATCGACTGGCGCAGCAAGAAGAGCGCCGTCTACGTCTTCCACCCGGGCGAGGACGTGCTCGAAGTCGCCAAGGAAGCCTACGCGCTCTATCAGTCGGAGAATGCGCTCGGCCCGGCGGCTTTCCCGAGCCTGAAGCGGATGGAGAGCGAGGTCATCGCGATCGCGATGGACCTGCTCCACGGTCCCGTCGGCGGCACGGGCAACATCACCAGCGGCGGAACCGAGAGCATCATCCTGGCGGTCAAGACCTGCCGGGACGAGGCGGCTGCGCGTGGGATGGACGTGATCGGCGCGAACCTCGTGCTGCCGCGCACGGCCCACCTCGCCTTCGACAAGGCGGCGCACTATCTCGGGCTCGAGATCCGCCGCGTGGACGTCGACGGCGACTACCTGGCCGATCCGGCGGCGATCGCCGACGCGATGGACGACCGGACGCTGCTGATCATGGGCTCGGCGCCCTGCTTCCCCTACGGGCTGGTCGACCCGATTCCGGCGCTCGGCGAGCTCGCTCTCGAACGGGACGTCTGGCTCCATGTCGACGCCTGTGTCGGCGGGTATCTGAACCCCTTCGCCGAACGCGAAGGCGTCGAGTTGCCGGCCTGGGACTTCCGCGTGGACGCGGTCCGCTCGATCTCGGCGGACCTCCACAAGTACGGCTACGCGGCCAAGGGCGCCTCCACCGTCCTCCACCGCACCCCCGCGCAGCACGCCCATCAGACCTTCTCGGCGGACGACTGGCCGGCCGGATCCATGACCACGCCGACGGTCGCAGGCACGCGCCCGGGCGGCGCGATCGCGTCGGCCTGGGCGGTCCTCCACTATCTCGGGGTCGACGGCTACCGCGAGCGGACGCGCAGGATCCTCTCGGCGCGCCAGCAGATCCTCGAAGGCCTCGCGCCGCTCGGGCTGCGCGTCCTCGGCGACCCGCGGCTCGCGCTGATCGCGTTCGGCCCCGAAGACGGCGACGACCTGAACATCTACGCCGTCTGGAAGTCGATGCACGATCGCGGCTGGTTCAGCGGCGTCGTCGCGAACCCGAACGGCATCCACATGATGCTCTCCCCCTCCCACGAAGAAGTCGCGGGAGACTACCTGCGCGATCTCGGCGAAGCCGTCGCGGAGGCCCGGGGCGGCGCGAACGCCGGGCCGCACCCGCCCGTTCGCTACGCCTAGCGGCGACGCCGCCGCGAAAGCCACCCGAGCGAGATCGACGCCAGGGACAGAGCTGCCCCTGCGACCCCGCGCGGTTCCGGAACCGCGACCCGGACGACCGCGTTCTCCGTCAGGAACCGCTGCCCGGCGAAGTTCGCGGCCACGTCCGCGAGGTCCGCCCCGGTGCCGATCTCGATCTCGGTCAGGCCATCGGACAGCCCCTCGAATCGCAGCCGGAATTGGGGATCGCCGTTGGCGCAGATCCCGTCGAGCCCGCGTTCGGGCTGGGGATCCGCAGGCTGGGACGCTGCCCCGGCGAAGGTCCATCCGCGAAGGAGCCGGACCCTCGGCGCCCCACCTGGATCCGAAGGGCCGGTCGGCCGGGTCGGCGACTCGACGAGCATGCGGAGGTCGTTGCTGCCCGCCGAAGGGTCGAGTTGATTCGTGATGCCGCCGAGACCCAGGCCGGGCGAGCCCTCCAGACAGATGACCGAGAGCACGTCGGGGACCGCGACGCCGTCGAGGAAGCCGAGCCGCCCGGCGTCGTACCCGAACGCCGACAGCCCGATCGTCGCGATCAGGGAGGTCTCCGGGACGACGAGCCGCGCCCCGACGGTCAACACCCCACCCACCGGAAGGACCACCGAGTTTCCATACATCGCGCCTGCGTCGACTTCGAGCTCGACGATCTCCACGAGCAGGTCGTTTGCGTCGAAGCCGACCGGTTGCCCGGGATCGTTCGGAGCGGCGGGCCTCGAGAAGTAGTAGAAGAACGTCGCCTGATCGTTCGAACTGATGAGGCCGTCCCCGTCCGCATCGACGTCGAGGTAGAGCGCTGGGTTCGCGCCATCCTCTGCGAATCCGCTGGCGATCGTCAGGCTGTCGACGTTCGCGGTCGTCCCGCTGTTGTCGTAGTCGGTATCGCAGGCGTTCCCGAACGGATCGGGGAGTCCATCGTTCACCTGGTTCGACAGCTCGTTCGGCCCGTTCGGCACGTAGACGCAGTTGTCGACCGCGTCCGGGACGCCGTCGCCGTCCGTGTCCTGCGCGAGCGCCGGCACACCGCCTAGCATCATCGCCAGCGAGCAGACGACCGCGCGCTCGATGAGCCTCGTGACGCGCGCCGCGAAGGCCATGGATCGCCCCTCCTCGCGCGTCACTCTGCCATAGGCGTGCGAGAAACGAGCGGAGATCGATCCGTCGCGGCGGACGATCCGGGATCGATTCGCATTCTCGGACGCGTTTCCGATCGGCTTCGCGCCCGGGTCAAGGCAGGTCGCGAATCAGGGTTCCGGAGATGACGATCAGGTTCCCGGTGTTGGCGTCCTCGGGCAGGATCCCGTCGCCCAACATCTCGTTCACGATCAGATCGTCGACGCCATCGCCGTCGTAGTCGGCGGCGTCGGCGCTGTAGCAGAGGACGTCATCGGTCTTCACGCCGTGGACCTCGGTGATCCGGACGTCGGCGGGATCGGGTTGCAAGCCCCAGCGCAGATCGATGGTCGCGGGCCACGGTCCGGATTGGCCGTGGATCACGTGGATGATCCCCGCCTCCCGGCGGCCATAGGGCGAGCCGTGGGGAGAGGAGAAGGCGAGATCCGGGAAGCCG
>JBCCZJ010000365.1:0-5666 GCA_039187915.1 Myxococcota bacterium | reverse complement strand
TCGCCGCATTCGAGTACGACACGACGCCGCCCAGGAAGTAGGCGGACGAGCCGGGGACGTCCGTGAAGCGCTCGGCGATCAGACCACCGGTACAGGACTCCGCCGTCGCCACGGTCTTCCCGCCCTCGGCGAGGAGCCGCCCGACGACGCTCTCCATCGTGTCCTTGGCCTCGGTCTCGCCGACGCCGTAGACGACCGGCCCGAGCCGCTCGCGACTCCCGTCCCCCGCCTGGGCGATCTTGGCGTCGGCTTCTTCGGCCGTCGCCGCACGCGCCACCGGGCGCAGGAAGTTGTCCGGGAAGCTCGTGCGGAAGCCGAGCTCGACCTCGCCGTCCCGCATCAGATCCCGCAGCTCCTCCTCGAGCGTCGACTCGCCGAGCCCGAAGGTCGCCAGCAGCTGGGCGCGGACGACACGCCGCGCCGCGCCGCCCCCTTCCTCCGCAGCGAGGCGCGAAGCGATCCGCGGCAGGACCTGCTCGTCCATCATGCGGTCGAGCTCGCGTGGCACCCCGGGCATCGCGAAGAACGTCGCGCGCCCTTCGCGCATCGCGAAGCCCGGCGCCGTCCCGATCGGATTCTCGAGCACGTCGGCGTCTTCGGGGAAGTACGCCTGCTTCTTGTTCGCGTCGACCATCTCGCGCCCGACCCGCGCGAAGAAGGCCTCGATCGCCGCGAGCGAAGGCGCGTGGAGCGCGAGCTTCCGCCCGAAGGTCTCCGCCAGGACCTCCGTCGTCAGGTCGTCCCGGGTCGGGCCCAGCCCCCCGGAAACGAGCACGAAGTCGCTGCGCTCGGCGGCGCGTTCGAAGGCGTCCCGCATGTCCGCGGGATCGTCGAGGACCGAGACCTGGTGACGCGTGTCGAGATCGTGGAGCAGCAGTCGCTCTGCGATCCGCGCCTTGTTCGAGTCGACGATCTCGCCGCGCATCAGCTCGTCGCCGATCGTGATGATCTCGGCGTTCATGCGAGTCCCTCGGGCGCGGCCAGCTCGCGGAGCAGGAAGCCGGCGGGCCACGCACCGAAGAGCGCGCCGTAGACACCCGCCACCACATCGTCCGCCATCACCCCGAGACCTCCTTCGAATCGGCGCTCGGCCCAGCGGACCGCCCCCGGCTTGGCGATATCGAACCCCCTGAATGCGACGAATGCGGTCACGACCGCGACGCCCCGTGAAAAAGAATCGAGCGCGGACAGGAAGGGCACGATCGGCGCGAGCGCGATCCACTGCCCCACGACCTCGTCGACGACGATCCGTCCATCGTCGTGTCGCCCGAAGCGGCGCTCCGCGCGCCCCGACGCCCAGGTCCCCACCGCGAACGTGGCGACGATCGCCAGGGCCAGCCCCACGGCGAGCCGGCCGGGCTCGAGCGCGTACGCCGCCGCCACGAAGGCGAGCGCGGCGACGAGCGATCCCATCGTCCCGGGCGCGAGCGGCGCGTAGCCCGCGCCACCGACGACGGCGATCCAGTGAGCCAGCCGGTCGAGCGTTTCGGGCTCGGCGGCTCCCGGGTCGAGCGTTTCGGGCTCGGCGACTCCCGGGTCGAGAGGGGCGCGGGGATCGACGGCCGGTTCTGTACCGGTTCGGGGAGCGATGGGAATTCCCACCTGATCGGGACCGCGGATCGGGGAGGTCGGCGGCATCGTCGTCGCGGGGGGGCGTCGAACGGTCGAAAAGTAGCCGCCGGCCGAGCCGGCCGTCAATCGAAAAGGCGAAAAATCGACGAAAACCGGAGATCGCCCGGAGACTTCGCCCGGGGCTTCAGGGCCTCGACGAAGCCGCCGATGAGCCTCCCAGGACCGGCAACCGATGCGCATCTCGACCGACGACAGCCCAGGCGGAGCGCCCTCGTCCCAGTGGGCCCTCCGGAACCCCGCCGACTACGCGAGCCTGCTCCTCGAGCTGGCCCGGGTGGAGCGGGGCTTCCGCTTCTACGCCGAGACCGACGGACGGCGGCGGCCGCTCGCGGAGCGCGCCCACCTCGCGGTCAAGAGCGAGCTCGATCGCGCCGGCGCCATCGACCTGCGCCTCACCCGTCTCGGCCGCGGCTTCGAGATCCCGGGGTCCGACGTCCCGACGGAGTCCACCGGTCCGATCGGCGATCTCGAAGACGCGCTGCGACGCCACGGCGTGCAGCACCTGCGCCTCGACCCGACGCTCACCCGGACCGCCCTCGCCGGGCTCTTCGACCTGCTGGGTCAGGGGCACGATCGGCTCGCGAGTCCGGACCATCTCGCGCGGACGCTCGCGGCGCGCGATACGACCGGGATCCGGATCAACGACATCGACCCCGAAGCGACGCCGGGCACGCCGAGCCTCGGCTCGACGTCACCGCGCGCGAGCGCCTCCCTCGCCTCGAACCTCGTGCCGGCGCGCGAGGCGAAGCCGCTCGTCCGGCCGGTCGAGAAGCCCACGCTCGAAGACGCCCCGCTGCGCGCGCCGGCCGCTGACGATCGCGGCGAGAAGCTGCGCGCCCGGTTGATCGAGCTCGACGCGACGATCGAGGACGACGCCTACCGGCGCCGCATCGACGACGTCGTGATCTGGACCGAAGACCTGTGGCGACAAGACGCGCAGGAAGAATGCCTGCGCGCCCTGCTCGTGCTGGCCGATCACGCCATCGGTGTCGGCGTACGCTCCGCCGGTCAGGCCCGCGCGGCGGCGGCGAGCTTCGCGGCCCTCGCCCAGGGCGCTCGCCTCGACTTCCTGATCGAACGGGCCACGCGCTCGGACGCGGCCGGCGTGCGCGCCGCCACCCTGCTCCTCCAGCTCGGCTACGCGGCCGTCGGCCCCGATCCTCGACCGGCTGGCCAACGAGCCCGACGAAGCGCGCTCGGCCCCCCTCCGCGGCCTGATCCTGACCCAGGGCGAGGCGGCCATCCCCGCCCTCGTCGCGGCGATCGAAGGCCCCGACATCCCGCGCGCCCGGATCGGCACGCGCCTGGCCGGGGAACTCCAGAATCCGGAGATCCTGCCCGTCCTGATCCGCAGCCTGCGCGTCCCCGACCTGACGCGCCGGCTCGAGACGATCCGGGCCCTCAGCTTCCTGCCCGGGGAGGCGTCGAAGGAGGCGCTCCACGATGCGCTCGCGAGCGACCTCGAGGAGATCGCCGCCGCCGCTGGCCGCGCCCTGGCCACCAGCGACGGCAGCGAGGCCGTTCCGGTCCTGCTCGACGTCCTCGAGACGAGCCTGCACGACGCGCGCACGAAGCTCGGCTGCACGCTGATCGAGGTGCTCGGCCGTCTCGGCGACGAGCGCGCCGTACCGCGCCTGTGCGCGATTCTCGAGCGCCGGCCCGTCCTGCGACGGGCCCACTGGCGAGCGCTACAGCTCGCGACCGTCGATGCCCTGGCCGTGCTCCCGACGAAGGAGGCGCGCCGCTGCCTCGGGCGCGCGGCGCTCCACGCGCCGCAGTCGATCCGGGCCCGGGCGAACGCCGCGCTCGACCGCACCGAGGAAGACTGAGCCTCCCACGCGGGGCCCGCCGCGCTCCGACGACCGACGCCGCTACACTGCGCGCCGTGCGCATCCTCGGAGTCGACCTCGGCCGCAAACGCATCGGCCTCGCCGTCACGGACGAGGGCGGCACGATCGCCTTTCCCGCTGGCAGCCTCGACAGCCGCGGGCGGAAGAAGGATCTCGCCCGCTTGCATGCGCTGATCGCCGAACGCCAGATCGAGCGCGCCGTCGTCGGCCTGCCCCTCCACCTGGACGGACGCCGCGGCCCGGAGGCCGAGAACGCACTCGCCTTCGCCGAAGCGCTCGCGAAGACGGCCGGCATCCCCGTCGACACGCTCGACGAACGCTGGACGTCGAAGGAGGCGGAGCGCCTGCTCGCGCCGACCACGACGAAGAAGCGCGAGCAGCGCCGCGCGAAGGGCACCGTCGACGAGATGGCGGCCTCGATCCTCCTGCAGACCTATCTGGCCCAGCGGCCGGGTCCGGCCGAGGGAGGGCCGATCTCGTGAAGCGCGTCGCCCTGGCCCTGCTCGTCCTCGCGGGTCTGGCCGCGGCCGGTGCCGGCGGCGCCTGGCTCTGGCTCGAGCGCGAGCTCTCGGCCGTCGCCTCGCCCCCCGAAGTCGGCCGGGAGGTCGCGTACACGGTCGAGTCCGGGGATTCGTTCTGGGGCGTGGCCGCCGAGCTCGAACGCGAGGGCGTGATCCGAAACGCGCGCGTGGCCCGCTGGTTCGCGCAGTCTGAGAACCTGGCCTCCAAGCTGAAGACCGGCGAGTACCGCCTGTCGACGGCGCAGTCGACGCCCGAGATCTTCGACGCGCTCACGAAGGGCCGCGTCGAAACCCATCCCGTCGTGATCCCGGAAGGCTTCCGCGCGACCGAGATCGCGGCCCGGCTGGAAGCCGCCGGCCTCGCCGAAGCGGACCGCTTCCTCACGATCGTCTTCGATCCCGAGAGCCCCGGCCGCTTCGGCGTCGAGGGGCCGACCCTCGAGGGGTACCTCTTCCCCGACACCTACCGCTTCGCGCGCGGCGTGCCGGAGGAGCGGATCGTGCGCGCGATGGTCGATCAGTTCCTGGCGGTCCGAGGCGAGATCCTCGCGGGCGCGGAGGACTTCGCGCTCACGATGCGCGAGCACGCGACCCTCGCTTCGATCGTCGAGAAGGAGACGGGCGCCGCGCACGAGCGGCCGCTGATCGCCGCCGTCTTCCTCAACCGGCTCGAACGCAAGATGAAGCTCCAGACGGATCCGACGGTGATCTACGGGATCAAGGACTTCGACGGCAACATCAAGCGGATCCACCTCGAGGACGCCAGCAACCCCTACAACACGTACCGGATCCGCGGCCTTCCGCCCGGCCCGATCGCGAGCGCCGGACGCGACGCGCTGCGCGCGGTCGTCGAGCCCGCGGACACGCCGTACCTCTTCTTCGTGTCGAAGAACGACGGCACGCACGTCTTCGCCCGGACGAATGCCGAGCACGAACGCAACGTCGACGAGTACCAGCGCCGAAGGCGAAGGCGGTGAGCGACCCGGTCGCCGATTTCTACCGCGTGCACGTGCCCGCGCAGTACAACGCCACGCTGACCGGGCAGCGAGCCGCCGCGACGTCCGACCCGGCCGCGCGCGCGCTGCTCGAGGAGATGGAGGCGGTCCGCGCCTCGATCGTCGTCCGCGTCGACGGCGCGACGTTCGGGTTCGACATCGAGCGGGGCACGATGACCGCCGTCGACGCGCCGGCCCGGCCGCCCTTCCTCGTGATGCGGCATGCGGCGGACGAGTTCGACGCGATCCACGCCGCCTGCGGCGATTCGCTGCTCGGCTTCCTCGGGGCGCTCGCGGGCCTCGGCGAGGACATGCGGATCACGTCCCAGCGCGTGCGCAGCCTGCGCGACCTCGCGGGCGGCGTTCGGTTGGCGCGCGAGGGCGAAGGCGGCTTCACGCTCGACGCGTGGTTCGGCGCCGTCGAGGTGCAGGAAGCGCCTCAGGCGACGATCCGGCTCGATGCGGAGACCTTCGCGCGGCTGCGCGCGGGGCGCCTCGATCCGCAGGACGCGTTCCTGGCCGGCGCGATTCCGATCGAGGGCGACGAAGGCCTCGCGATCGGACTGGCGCTGGCGGCGATGTCCCCGGAGTAGCGCCCCGGCGCCGCGTCAGGTCAGCGCGACCTCACGCAGGAGCGAGATGTTGTCGAGCGCCTTGCCCGCGCCGTG
>JBCCZJ010000364.1:0-5690 GCA_039187915.1 Myxococcota bacterium | reverse complement strand
GCCGGCGCCCGACACGTCGAGCGCGGCGACCCCGGCGAAGGCCAGCCGCTGCGCCGTCTTCGGCGAGAGTCCGCAGCCCGTCTCCTTCACGAGAACGGGCCGATCGGCGTGGTCGACGAGATCGGCGATCGCGTCGATGCAGCCGCGAAAGTCGCGGTCGCCCTTGTCCTGAACCAGCTCCTGGGCAGGATTCAGGTGAATGCAGAGGGCATCGGCTTCGATGCGCGCGGCGGCTTCGCGAATGGCGCCAACTCCGAAGCGGCGGAGCTGGACCGCCCCGACGTTCGCCGCCAGGAAGACGTCCGGGGCGAGTTCGCGCAGTCGGTAGGCCGCCGCCGTGCTCGCGCCCTCGATCATGGGCCGCTGCGACCCGACCCCCATCGCGAGGCCGTGGCGCTGGGCCGTCTCGGCGAGATCCCGGTTCACGCGATCGACGTCGGGATGGCCTCCGGTCATGCCGGTGATCATGAGCGGGAGTCGGAGCGGGTGGCCGAGGAAGCGCGTGCGCAGGTCGACGTCGTCCAGCCCGAGTTCGGGCAGCGCGTCGTGCAGGAAGTGGACGTCTCCGAGAAGTGTGTCGTTTTCGGAACATTCGACGGAGGCGTTCACGCAGATCGCCACGTGTTCCTGCTTGCGATTCCCGAGCGGGTCGTTCCGGTCCATCGGCTGTCTTTCGTTGTCCAACTTATGTCGATATTAGGATTGGAATTGTCCTTGACAACAAGAATCCCGCTCATACGGTCCGGCCATCGAACGCCTCTGGCTGACTCGAAACGCGCCCCCCAGGAGATCGTCGTGTCCACTGCTTTTTCGAGTTCCGACCTGACCCCCCCGCACCACGACGCGCCGATGCCCCTCGTCGCCTCCGACGAGACGATGGGCGGCGCCTTCGGCGCGCGTTTCGAGCGCGCCTTCCGGACGGCGACCAGCGAGGAGGGCGTGCTCGGCGCGGCCCTCGACCACCATTTCGGGAGCCGGGGCAAGCGCCATCGCGCCCAGCTCGCGCTCGACGCCGCCGCCGCGCTCGGGCTCTCCGAGGGCGTCGCCACCTCCTTCGCCGTCGCCTGCGAGCTCCTGCACAACGCCTCGCTCGTCCACGATGACCTCCAGGACCGCGACCAGCACCGGCGCGGCCGACCGACCGTCTGGTCTCTCTTCGGCGACGACGTCGCCATCAACGTCGGCGACTTCCTGCTCTGCCGCGCCTTCGAAACCGCAGCCGAAGCACCCATCTCACCGCAGCACGCCCTCGACGTCGTCGGTGCGTTCTCGCGGGCGACGACGGCGGTCATCCGGGGACAGATCGCGGACAACGACTACGCTCGCGCCCCGCGCATCGATCTGGCCTACTTCGAATCGATCGCCCGCTCGAAGACCGGTCCCCTGCTCGCGCTTCCGGTTCAGGCGGCGGTCGCCGCCCGCGGCCTCGCCCCGCTCCATCGCGGCGTCGTCGCCGGCGCCTTCGAGGCGCTCGCCGTGGCCTTCCAGACGAGCAACGACGTCGCCGACCTGCTCGATCGCGACGCGCGCGCTGCCGGCAGCGACCTGCGCGCCGGCCGCCCGAACGTCGTCGTCGGCCTGCACACGCGGCTGATCGACGATCGCTTCCTCGCTCGTGTCGATGCCGCTCGCGCGCTCCTGCTGACCCACCCGGATCAGCTCGACCAGCTGGTGTCGGAGGTCGCTTCGTCCCCGGCCGTCGAGGAGGCCTTCCGCCTGGTGGACCGCGCGATCGAGCGCGCCCGCGAGACGGCGAGCCGCCTGCCCGAAGCGCTCCAGCCGATCTTCGAGTCGACGGCTCGCCGGATCAGCGATCCGATCGACGCGCTGCGCGTCCGACGCGAGCACGCCGAGAACGCGCACGAGGTCCTCGTCGAGGCTTGCTCGGCGTCGACGCCGATTCCGGTCCAGCTCTGACGCCTTCGGTCCTCCGGAAGATCCCCTCATGAGTGCCGCTGCTCTCGACACCGAAACCTCACCCGCGCTGACCCCGATCGCCGCCGCACCGGCGCCGCGCGCCCTCGTGATCGGCGCCGGATTCGGAGGCATCGCGGCGGCGCTCCGGCTGCGGGCGCGCGGCTATGCGGTCACGCTGATGGATCGGTTGGATCGACTCGGCGGGCGCGCGCAGGTCGAGCGTCGCGAGGGCTTCGTCTTCGACGCCGGCCCGACGGTGATCACGGCTCCCTTCCTGTTCGAGGAGCTCTTCGCGCTCTTCGATCGGCGCATGGCCGATTACGTCGACCTCCGACCGGTCGAGCCCTGGTACCGCTTCGAGTTCGACGACGGTCGCCACTTCGACTATGGCGGCACCGTCGACACCCTGCTCGACGAGATCGCGCGCTTCGAGCCCGCGGACCGGGAAGGCTACCGGAGGATGCTCGAGCACTCGCGGCAGATCTTCGACAAGGGCTTCTCCGAACTCGGCGATCGCCCCTTCTCCTCCTGGCGCGACATGCTGCGAGTCGCGCCCGCACTCGCCCGCCTGCGGAGCGACCGTTCGGTCTACGGCATGGTGTCGAAGTTCCTGCGCGACCCGTCGCTCCGGCAGGCCTTCAGCATCCAGCCGCTCCTCGTCGGCGGCAATCCCTTCGATACGACCTCGATCTACGCCCTGATTCACTATCTGGAGCGGGAATGGGGCGTCCACTTCCCGATGGGCGGGACGGGCGCGCTCGTCGCGGGGCTCGGCCGTCTGCTGGAAGAGGTCGGCGTCGACGTCCAGCTCGGCGTCGAGGTCGAGTCCCTGCTCGCGAGCGAAGGCCGCGTGCGGGGCGCGCGGCTCGCCGACGGTCGGGCCTTCTCCGCCGAGATCGTCGTCTCGAACGCCGATGCCCCTTTCCTCTACCGGAACATGGTCGCCGAGGAACACCGGCGCCGCTGGACGGACCGCAAGATCGACCGACTCCGATACTCGATGGGCCTCTTCGTGCTCTATTTCGGCACGAAGAAGCAGTACCCGGATGTCGCGCACCACACGATCGTGATGGGCCCGCGATACGAGGCGCTGCTCGCCGACATCTTCGATCGCCAGGTCCTGGCCGACGACTTCAGCCTCTACCTGCACCGACCGACGGCGACCGACCCTTCGATGGCGCCGCCCGGCTGCGACGCCTGGTACGTCCTCTCGCCCGTGCCGAACCTCCAGGCGGACATCGACTGGGCGACGGAGGGGCCTCGCTACCGCGACCGCATCGTCGCTCACCTCGGCGAGCGGATCCTTCCGGGTCTCACGGAGAACATCACCGCCGATTTCTTCGTGACCCCCGAAGACTTCCGCAGCCGGTACCTGACCCACCACGGCACCGGCTTCTCGATCCAGCCGACGCTCACGCAGTCCGCCTATTTCCGCTTCCACAACCGATCCGAAGAACTCGAGAACCTCTACCTGGTCGGCGCTGGAACGCATCCGGGGGCCGGACTGCCCGGCGTCCTGAGCTCTGCCAAGGTGCTCGACCGGATCGTGCCCGCCCTGGCCGAGGAGGCCCAACCGTCATGATCGATCCCCAGCGAGTCGCCCTCGACGAAGCCGCGCGGCGCACGCTCGCGACCCACGGCAAGACCTTCGCATGGGCGAGCCGCGCGCTCGGCCGCGAGACGGGTCAGCACGTCGCGACCCTCTACGCCTTCTGCCGTCGCCTCGACGATCTCGTCGACGACAAGCCCCGAGAAGAAGCGCGCGCGGTCCTCGACAACGTGCGGCGCGATCTGGCGAACGGGCGAAGCGAAGACGTGGTCGTCCAGCGCTTCCTCGACCTCGCGGACGCCTGCGAGATCGAAGCGAGCCTGCCCCTGCAGCTACTCGCGGGTTTCGAGAGCGACCTCGGCCGGGTGCGGATCGAGAGCGAAGCCGCGCTCGTCCAGTACGCCTACCGCGTCGCCGGGACGGTCGGACTGATGGCGAACCGGATCTTCGGCGTACGAGATCGTCGGGCCGATCCCTTCGCGATCGACCTCGGGATCGCGATGCAGCTCACGAACATCGCCCGTGACGTCGTGGAAGACGCCGAGCGCGATCGCGTCTACCTGCCGCGCCCCTGGATCCCGCGCGACATCACACCGACGACCCTCCTACACGCGCGCCTGCGCACGCGACTCGAGACCCGGGTCGCGGTGAACCGGACCCTGGCCCTCGCCGAACGCTACTACCGCAGCGCGGACGTCGGACTGATCTTCCTGCCCGCGCGCGCTCGCCTCGCGGTGGTGACGGCGAGCCGCTGCTACGAGGCGATCGGGGAATCGATCCGTGCCCAGCGGGACAAGCAGTGGGGCGAGCGCGCCTACGTCCGCCCCGGCCGACGACTGCACCCTACCGGTCGCGCCGCGAGCGCGTGGCTCGGCAAGCTGGGCGGGCTCCGCGCGTCGAGCCCGCCGCCGCACGACGAGCGCCTCCACCGCCCCCTGCGCGGTTGGCCGGGAGCCGACCCACTGGCCTAGACGAAGGAGACGGAGCGATGGAAACGGTCGACGTCACGATCCTGGGAGGCGGGTGTTCGGGCCTCTCGCTCGCGGTCGCGTTGGCCGAGGCGGGCCCGGCCGATCGGCGGATCCGCGTCGTCGAGCCCCGCACGACCTACGCACGCGACCGCACGTGGTGCTTCTGGAACGCGGTTCCCCATCCCTTCGAGGACGCCATCCGGAACCGGTGGCGGCAGTGGGCTGTCCGGCACGGCGGATCGACCGTACGCCGATCGGCGGCTGCGACCGAGTACGTCGAGATTCCCGCGGACCGGTTCTACGCCGCCTGCCGCGACCGACTGGACGCTCGTGAGAACGTCGAGCTCGCGCTCGGCGCGCGCGCGTCCGTGATCCAGCCGACCGACGCCGGGCACCGGATCGAGACGACAGCCGGCGCGTTTCGCAGCCGGCTCGTGTTCGACGGGCGTGCGCCCCGGTCACGGGCGGTGGGCGACCCGATCGACGTCGCCGACCCGCGACTCTGGCAGCACTTCATGGGCCGGCACGTTCGGACGAGCCGGGCCGTCTTCGATCCCGACACGGTCACGCTGATGGACTTCGACGTCGACGCCTCGCGCGGCCTCCACTTCCTCTACGTCCTGCCCTGTTCCGCGACGGAGGCGCTCGTCGAGTCGACCTACTTTTCGCCGCGCCCCCTCGACCCGGGGATCTACGAGCGGGACATCGCAGCCTATCTCGAGACCCGTTTCGGGATCACCGAAGCCGACACGCAGATCGTCGGCGAGGAGTCGGGCTGCCTGCCGATGTTCGAGTCGACGCCGAAGCGCGCGGCTCCGGGCGTCGTCCCGATCGGCATCGCGGGTGGGGCCTGCCGGCCGAGCACGGGCTACGCCTTCCTCACGATCCAGCGCCAGGCGCAGCGGATCGCGCGCGCGCTCGCTCGGGATCCCGCCCTCTCGGCCGACGCGCTCGCGCCCCTCGCCGCGATCGACCGCGGCCCGGTCCTGCGTCAGATGGACGGCATGCTGCTCTCCTTCCTCGCGCGACGCCCCGAGGAAGCACCGATCCTCTTCCACAGTCTCTTCGAGCGCGCCGACCCGAACGCACTCGCCCGCTTCCTGATGGACGCACCGCGCCCCACGGATCTCGTCGAGGTGGTCCGATCGATGCCGGCGCTCCGCTTCCTGCGCGGCGTGGTCACCGCCGGCCCGGCGCGATCCCGCGCGGCCGCATCACGACGCCGGGCGAGGCCCGCGCGAGGCCGCCCGCCG
>JBCCZJ010000363.1:0-5715 GCA_039187915.1 Myxococcota bacterium | reverse complement strand
TCTGGAGCATGACCCGCGCGCTCGTGCCACACATGAAGACGCGCGGCGGCGGCCGGATCGTCAACATCGCTTCGATCGCGGGGCGCAAGGGCGGAACGCCCCTGCCGGCCTACGCCGCCTCCAAGGCGGGCGCGATCAGCCTGACCCAGTCGCTCGCGAGCGAGCTCGGCCCCGACGACATCACGGTGAACGCGATCTGCCCGGGGCTCCTGTGGACACCGATGTGGGAGAAGCTCGAGGGGATGCTGCGCGGAACGGAAGACGGCGAGATCGTCGACCAGCGCGCGGCCTTCGATGCCCATCTGGCCGCGAACTGCCCGCTCCAGCGCGAACAGACCCCGGAAGACATCGGCCACGCGGTGGCGTTCCTCGCCTCCGATCTCGCCCGCAACATCACGGGGCAGGCCCTCAACGTCGATGGCGGCCTCGAGATGAACTAGCGGCGGGCGGCGCTTCGACGCCGCCGGCCCGTTCGCTCCCGCTCGGCCTATCCCGTATGGTTTTCAGGGACGCGTGAGGCGGGCGGCGATGGCGCAAGAGACGGACTTCGCGGCGACGGAATCGAGCGGGGAACCCGAGACCCACCGCGCCGTGGACCGGTTCATCTCGCCGGAGATCCTCGAGCGCGGCGAACCCGACGTGACGCGCGCGCGCATGCTCGTCTTCCAGGCCGCGGCGATCGGGGTGATCTCGATCCTGTCGACCCTCTACCAGATCCGCTTCGGCGCTTCCCGCCTCGGCCTGGTCGGCGCGGTCATGCTGATCGCGGCGCTGCTCACGCCGATCCTGCTGCGCCGCGCGCGGTCCCACGTCTGGGTCTCCTGCTTCCTGACCGGCGTGATGTTCATCGCGCTCTCCGCCGCGAATTTCGCCACCGCCGGATTCGCGGTCGCGTCGACCATCTTCATCACCGCGATCCCGCTCGTCGCGACCCTCACGCAGGGCGTGCGGCTCGGGGCGATCTGGGCGGTGCTGACCCTCGCGGAGCTCTTCACGCTGGGACTGCTCCGTGAATTCGACGTGATGCCGCTCGTCCTGCCGAATCCGCACGCGGCGGAGCTCGGCTCGATCCGGAGCTCGATCTTCGTGACGATGCTGGTGACGACCACGGGCATCCTCCACGCCTACTACAACGATCTGGCCAGCCGCCGCGCGATCCGGAGCGAGAGCAATCTGGCCGAGAACCGCGCGAACTACCGCGAGATGCTCGACAGCTCGCCCGACGGTCTCTTCTCCGTCTCCGAAGGCGGGATCATCGACTTCGCCAACCACACCCTGGTCCGTCTCCTGGGCTTCCCGTCGAGGCAGGAACTGCAGGGAAGCGAGCTGTCCGAGTTCCTGCGCGACGCGGACGTCGACGCGCTCCGACACGAGGCGAAGGCGCTCGGCGAATCGATCTCGGTCGAATGCCACGTCGTGCACGCGGACGGCACACGCATCCCCGTCGAGGTCGCGACCAGTCGGATCTACGTCTACGGCGATCGCGGACAGGTGTTCCGGGTCCGCGACATCCGCCGCTTCCGCACGGCCAATCGCGAGGCGCAGATCCTGCGCTCGACCTTCGACCAGGCGCCGATCGGCGTCGCGGTCCTCCAGATGGATTCCGAGGTCCTCTACGTCAACGACAAGTACCTCGAGATGACGTCGTTCTCGCGGGACGACCTCGTCGGTCGGCGACTGCTCGACCTGTCGCGATCGGACGAGTCCCACGAATTCCTGCTCTCCGTACAGAGCGCGCTGCGACGCGGAGAGACCGTCTCCGTCCCCAAGATGGACTGGAACCGCTTCGGCACGAAGCCGGGCTACGTCGACGTGCGCGCCTTCACGGTCCAGCCCCCGGGCGAGGAGGCGCCGCGCTGGGTGACCTTCATCCGTGACGTGACGCCCGTCGTCGAGCTCGAGCGCGAGGTCTCCCGAGCGGAGCGGATCGACTCCCTCGGCAAGCTGGCCGGCGGCATCGCCCACGACTTCAACAACCTGCTCACCGTCATCATGGGCCAGGTCGACATCCTCGACGAAGACCTCGGTCCGGACCACTGGGGACGCGCGTACCTCGCCACGATCATGGACGCCTGCGAGCGGTCCGCGGCGCTCACGAGCAAGGTCCTCGACTTCAGCCGAAAGCAGACGCTGCGCCCCACCGTCTTCAGGGCAGACGAGGCGATCCGGGGGCTCGTCCCCCTCCTCCGGCAGCTCGTGCCCGAGCGCATCTCCCTCGACCTCGGCATCGCCCCCGCGGAAGACCCGCGCGTCCGCTGCGACCCGACGCGCTTCGAGCAGATCCTCCTGAATCTCGTGGCCAACGCGCGGGACGCGATCGAGGGCACCGGCACGATCGTCGTCCGGGTGCGCACCCATCCGCCACACGAGGGCGCCCACCGCGCGCTCGGCGAGGTCGAGATCGAGATCTCCGACGACGGCATGGGCATGTCGAAGGAGATCCAGGACCGGATCTTCGATCCCTTCTTCACGACGAAGCCCGTCGGCGAGGGGACGGGCCTCGGCCTTTCGACCGTCCACGGCATCGTGCACCAGAGCGGCGGTCGGCTCGAGGTCTCGAGCGCCGCGGGCCAGGGGACGACGCTCCGCGTCTTCCTCCCCGCGACCGACGCCGAGCTCAGCCTGCCCACCACGAGCCGGACCGCGACGAAGACGGTCGACGGCCGCATGCGCAGCGTGCTCGTCGTCGAGGACAACGCCGCGGTCCGCGAGCTGGTCACGCGAACGATCGAACGCCTCGGTTTCAGCGTCGTGGCCGCGCCGGACGGCAACGTCGCGCGCGCCTGGATCGAGGAGGGCGACCGGGAATTCGAAGCGCTCGTGAGCGACATCGTCATGCCCGGGATCAGCGGCGTCGAGGTCGCGCGTCTCTTCCGCGCTCGTTTCGCGCGCAAACGCATCGTGCTGATGTCGGGCTACGCGGAGGACGAGATCGGCCCGTTGGAACGTCTCCCGAGCGACATCCGCTTCGTCCAGAAGCCGGTCACGGCGAAGATGCTAGGCGAAGCGCTCGCCTGATCGATCCCGCCGGGTTCTGCGGCGGCTGCCTCGCAGGGCCGGGAGGCGCACCCGCGGGCGCGCCCGCGGCGGCCCCGTCTCGCGTGAATTGCCTAGCCCATCTGGGCGTCCCGGCTGGCCGGGAGGAATGCCCAATTGACACACCGCGGCACGATCCGATATCTCCGATCTGGATCGGGCGCGGAGTCGCGTCGAACGATCCCCGCCGCGAAGCCCCGTGAAGCCCCGTGAAGCGCGCGCCGCGCGAGACACACCATGCACGAAGCGAGCGAACGACCCCAGGACGACGACGCCAAGCGGGAGCTCGAGGACGAGTTCGACGCGCTGGTCCGCCTCGTGAGTGGCGTGTCGCACGACGTGAACAACCTCGCGACGGCGATCCGGACCGGCGTGGACACGCTGCGGCGTCTCCCCGACGACGCGCCGGAGAGCGCGCGCGAAGAGCCGCTCGCGATCATCGACCGCGCCGCCGCCCAGGCGTCGGGCCTGACGAGCGCGCTCGCCTCCTTCGGGCGGCGCGAAGTCCAGGTCATCGCTGCCGAACTCGGCAGCGTGGTCGAGGAGGCGGCGTCCTTCCTCCGGCGGGCGCTGCGCGCCGAGATCGAGGTCGAGGTCGCCGCCGAAGCCCCGCGTGCCCGTCCGTGCCGGGACGGCCAGCGCCTCGTGCGCGTCGACCGCGCGCGCCTCGTGCGCGCCCTGATCCAGCTCTGCACGCGGGCCGCGCGCGCCGAAGGACGGATCCTCCTCGCCGCGACCGGCACCCGTGAGATCTCGATCGTGCTCGCGCCCAAGGACGCCGGCGGGCCGAGCGCCGCGCCGCTCGAGCACGAGGTCACCCGCGCGAAGTTGCTCCTCGAGGGGATCGACGGCGCGCTGCCGCTCTGTTGCGCCGACGGGCGCGGCGGCTTCTCCGCTTCCCTCCGTCTCTCTTCCGCGCCCCCCGCGACCCTCGTCGTGCCGCGCGAAACCGGACGCGGCGCCGCTGCGCAGCGAGGGCGGGCGCTGATCGCCGAGGACCACTCGCAGGTGCGCGATGCGCTGATCGACGCGCTGTCCCGCTGTGGCTTCACGGTCGAGGCGGTCGGCGACGGAGACGCCTTCGTCGATCGTGGGATCGCCGAGGCCGGCAAGCACGACGTCTTCCTGATCGACTTCGATCTCCCGGGGCGCGACGGCGCCACCGCGCTCGAAGCGCTCCGCGAAGCGGGGATCCGAACGCCTGCGTTGATGATCTCGGGCAACATCGACTTCGGCTCCCGGATCGAGGGCATCGAGAACGCGCAGTTCCTCCAGAAGCCCTTCGGGCTCGCGGACATTCGCGCCTGGGCGACGCGACAGCTCGAAAGCGACGAGGCCGACGCGGGAGCCGCCCCCGCATGACGACGACGGCAGCCCGGATCCTGCTCGTCGACGATCAGGAGATGATGCGCGAGGCACTGGCGCAGCATCTGACGAACCAGTTCGGTTTCGAGGTCGTCGCCTCCGTCGCGAATCATCAGCTCGCGATCGAAGCGGCCCGGACGCAGACGCCCGACGTCGCCCTCCTCGACATCGAAGTGCCCGGCCTCGACTGCTTCGTCGCCGCGCGCGAGATCGCCGCGCGGTCACCCCGGACGCGCATCGTGTTCCTGAGCGCCTTCTGCCGCGACCACTACATCGAGCAGGCCCTCGAGGTCGGCGCCGCCGGCTACATCGTGAAGGGCGAAGAGCCCGGCGTGTTGCACCGCGCGATCGAGACCGTGGTCGGCGGCGGCTCGTTCTTCTCGCAGGAGGTCGAGTCCCGACTCGTGCTGGGCGACGACGGGCTGATGGTCGCGAAGCCCGGCTCCACCCGCGCCGCTTCGCTGACCGAGCGCGAGCGCGAGGTCCTCCGCTACATCGCCGTCGGCATGTCGAAGAAGGAGATCGCGTCCCTCGTCGACCTCTCGGTCCGGACCGTGGACGCGCACGTCCGGAACATCATGGGAAAGCTCGACCTGCACGATCGGGTCGAATTGGCACGATTCGCGATCCGTGAGGGCCTGGCCCCTCAATAGGATCCAAACCCCTGAATTCGCGACCCTTTCCGCCGCCCCCGGGCGTTCGGCCGACAGCAGGAAGGGGCACTTCCCGCGATCTTGTGACCCCCGTCACCGAATCCTTCGCGCGGATCGCATGGAATCTCCTCGAGCGAGGAGGTTTCCCATGGCTTCAGCGATGCCCCGAAGAGTCGATCGCACGGCGCGTGAGCGCGCGCCGTTCGCGCGCGGCGGACCGGTCGAACGATCGCGGCCGACCGTCCGCGTCGCAGCCCGGCGACCGCCGCAGGGCCTCGACGTCTGCCGACTGATGGTCGCCGCGGCCGGGCTGTCCGCGGGCGTCGCGCTGCCCGCCGGACTCCTGCTCTGGGCCGCCTCCGACGTGCTGCTCGGTCTGGGCACCCGCGTCGTCGCGATGCTTTCGTGAGCCGCGCCGGTCCCGGCGCGCGGCCGAGCTAGTCGAAGGCCGAGGCGATCCGCGGCGAGGCCGGCGCCGTTCGCGCCGCTTCGAGGGCGACTTCGACGTCGTCCCCGTCGCGCGACGAGCTCTCGAGGAGCGTCTTGCGGACCTCCTCGATCACCCCCTCGGTGTCGTGCCCGATCCGGAGACGCGGCGCTTCCGGACGCTTGAACCGGACCTCCGCGAAGGGCAGAACCCGGTGCTTGTCGGCGAGCTCCG
>JBCCZJ010000362.1:0-5723 GCA_039187915.1 Myxococcota bacterium | reverse complement strand
GCAGGTTGATATAGCTGTACGACAGCGCCATCGGCGAGCCCGGCCCGCCGGGCTGCGGCCAGGTCCCGAAGACGGGAAAGCACGACGCGCTCGCGGCGCCCGGGAACAGAAGAAAACCTGCGAGGACGATCCAGGCAGCGAGCAGTGTCGGCACGCGGAACCCGGACAGCTGCCGGCCCAGAGTCCGCTTGGGCACCCGTCGATTCGAGGTCGCGCCGACAAGCGCGTCTAGTCGCTCGATCATCTTCGAAGTCCTACCCCCGAGCGGGGGTCCGGAACGCTGCGCCCGGGTGTTTGCGGAGCGTCGGATCGGCTTCAGGCTAGGGCATCGCCTCTGCCTGTCAATTCTGACGAGAGTGTCCGCGAACCACATGGAAGCGTTCCTCGCGCGTCGTCTGCCCATCCCCTCCCGGACGCGCGAGGTTCCTTCCGGAGGGCAGACGCCCTAGCCGTTCAGACCGAGTCCTGGCAACGCAATGGTAGAACACGCCCGTCGCGGCGCCGGAGCCTGCATCTGCCCTCGACGCGATGGAGCGGCCGGACTTCAGGCGAATCGGCTCACGATCCGAGGAGCGCTCCCGCCAGCGTCCGCCGAAGAACCGTGGTCGCCCGTCGCTCGCTCCAGCCGCAGTCGTCGACGAACAGGCCGAAGAGCTGGACGCTCGAAACCGCCCATAGAAAATCCGCGGCCTCCTTGAGCGACCATTCCGGGGCGAGCGCATCATCGCGCCGGAGTGTTTTCACGAACACGAGGAGCCAGTCTCGAAGCTCGTCCATCCGATCCTCCCATGCTTCGCGGGCGTCGGCGTCGGTCGCGCGGAGTCGGATCAGGTCCACGGCGACGGGTCGGATCAGCAGGACGAATTCGATCCAAACAGTCACGACGCGATCGAGCCGACGTCCGGGATCGGGTACGGAAAGCGCCGCCTGCATGCGTTCGCGAATCTCGAAGCGCTCGTCGGCGCGGCGCACCAACGCGACCAGCAGCCCGCCCCGCGACCCGAAGTGGAGATAGATCGACTGCCGGCTGATCCCCACCGTCGCTGCGATCCGCGCCAGCGAGACTTCCGCGCCCTCCTCGGAAACGAGGTCCCACGCGGCATCGAGGATCTCTTTGCGCGTCTTCGCACGATCTCGAGGTCGCTGTTGACTTGACACGCGTAAACCTTTCGGTACGTTCACTTTACACGCGTAAATTAGCAGAGACAGGACTGTCGCAATGACCAACCAGACGACCACGAACCGATTCGTCGAGAACTACGGGGACGGCACGGACGGCACGGCGCCGACACGCGACCAGTGGGAACGCATTCTCGCGCGGGACCAGAGTCAGATCGTCACGCTCGTGAACCTCTTCAAGATGCACGCGACGGCGACTTATCTGGAGGGCGAACCCGAGCACGACGCCTCGCAGGCAGTGTCCGGAGACACGGCCTTCGCGCGCTACGCCCAGGTCAGCATGCCGGCGATGGCGCGGGTCGGCGGTCGCTTCCTGTCGGTCGCGCCCCATCAGGGCGCGTTCCTCGGAGACGAGGAGGACTGGGATCTGATCGCCATCGGGGAGTATCCGAACCTCGATGCCCTGGTGGCCCTCTTCGAGGACCCCGAGTATCGCGAAGCCTTTCGACACCGTCGCGCCGCATGCGCTCGACAGCGCGTCTACGTCGTCGGCCACTGAGTCCGCGCGTCGGCGAACCGGTTCCAGCGACTCAGAAGATCGCGAGATCCGCCTCGACGGGGCAGAGATCGCCGGCTCGGATCACCTCGAGCGAGCTCGCGACCGTCGGCAGGACGTGTGCCGCGTGGAAGCGCGCGACCGACACCCGCCCCGCGTAGAAGGCCGGGTCGGCCTCGTTCTCCTCGAGGGACTCGAGGCGGCGCACCGCCAGGACGGCCTGCTCGAGCAGGGCCCAGCCGCAGGCGACCGCGCCCATCATCTCGAGGAACCGGTTCGCGGAGAGCGGGATCAGGGCGAGTCGGCCTTCCCCGAGCGCCTGCGCGAAGAGCGTGCGCGCTTCGCGGAGCGCCTCGACGGAACGGCTCAGCTCGATCGCCGCGGTCTCGAGGGAGGGCTCGCCACAGGCCTTGGCCGACGCGCTCGCCGATTCGGCGCGAGCCAGGAAGCGCTCGAAGGGGCGTCCGCCCTTCATGAGCAGCTTGCGGCCGATCAGGTCGAGCGCCTGGATGTGGTTGGTCCCCTCGTAGATCGTGCCGATCTTGGCGTCGCGACAGTGCTGCTCGAGCGGGTAGTCGCGGCAGTAGCCGTAGCCGCCGAGGACGTTGATCCCGGTGCTCGCCATCTCGAAGCCGACCTCGGTGCAGTGGGCCTTGAGGATCGGCGTCATGAGGTCGACGTCCTCGTCGAATTCGGCGCGCTCTTCGTCGGAGGCGGCGGTGTGCGCCCGGTCCTTGCGGTCCGCGGTCCAGAGCACGATCGACTGGAGCGCCGCGTGTGCGCTCTTCATCATGAGGAGCATGCGACGCACGTCCGGATGCTCGACGATCGCGACCTTCTCCGCGTTCGGCTTGTTCATCTCCTCGAAGCGGACACCCTGGATGCGCGACTTCGCGTAGTCGAGCGCGGCGCGATACGAAGCGCCGGCGGCGGCGGCGCCGGAGGTGCCGACGTCGAGACGCGCGTCGTTCATCATCTGGAACATCTGCGCGATGCCCCGCAGCTCCTCGCCGCCGAGCAGATAGCCGCGACAGCGTCCCTCGCGGCCGAAGGTGACCGAGCAGGTCGCCGAGCCGTGGATGCCCATCTTCGACTCGATGCCGTCCACGCAGACGTCGTTGTCCTGGCCGTCCTCGCCTCCCTCGAGGTCGACCCAGCGCTTCGGGACGATGAAGAGGGAGAGCCCCTTCGTGCCGGGCGGAGCGTCTGCCGTGCGCGCCAGGACGAGGTGGATGATGTTCGACGTGAGATCGTGGTCGGCGGCCGTGATGAAGCACTTCGAGCCGGAGATCTGGTAGGTGCCGTCGTCCCGGCGTTCGGCCCGCGTCGTCGACGCGCCGACGTCGCTGCCCGCACCGGGCTCGGTCAGGCACATCGTCCCGCACCACTCCGCGTCGAAGAGCCGCGACGCGAAGGCTTCCTTCTGCGCCGGCGTGCCGAAGGCGTCGATCATGCGCCCGGAGTCCCGCGACAGCAGGGGATAGAAGACGAAGCTCGGGCAGGCGGCCATCACCATCTCGTCGACCGCGGTCGTGATCGAGTGCGGAAAGCCCTGGCCCCCGTATTCGGGAGCGACGCCGAGCTGATGCCAGCCGCCTTCGCGGAAGGCGTTCCACGCCTGCTTCATCGACTCCGGCAGCGTGACCGCGCCGCGCTCGAAGCGGGCGCCGATCCGGTCGGCGTCGAGGTTCGCCGGCGCGACGTAGCCGCCGATCGCCTTGTGGGCTTCCTCGAGAACCAGCTGGACGACGTCGCGTGAGAGTTCGTCGTAGGGCGCCTGGCCGAGGCGGTCCCCGAGTCGGAGCCACTCGAAGAGCGCGAAATCGAGCTGGCGGAGGTCGAAGGGGAAGTCAGTGGCGGTCGCGGCCATCGGTCGTCTCCTGAAGGGGTGGATTTCCAGGCTAGATAAATGCTATACGGAGAGCAAGTAAATAGATTCGACCGGCAGTCCAGGCTGGCGTGCGGGCGCGCAGACGCCGGAGCGCCATCCTCTTCTCGGCCCCCGGACCGAGCAGGAACCCCCCGACCCGATGACGCCCCCCTCCGAGCCCGCCGCCGACCCCCGACCCGACCCGGGCACACCGCCCCCCGGCGCCCGCACCCAGAGCGAGCGTCGCGCGCGCTCCCAGCGCGGCCTGCTCGACGCGGCGACCGAGCTGATCGCCGAGCGGGGCTCGGCGAACCTGACGCTGGCCGAAGTCTCGCTGCGCGCGGGCTACAGCCGCGGCATGGTCCGCGAGCGCTTCGGCTCGAAACACGGCCTGATGGAAGCCGTGATCGCCGACATCCAGGAGCGTTTCGTCGAGGTCGCCCTCTCCGACGCCGTCGGAGACCGCCGCGGACTGCAGGCGGTCGAGGCGTGCGTCGACGCGACGCTCCGCTCCCTCGACGGGCGCGGTCCGCTCGGTCCGGCGTTCGTCGCGCTGATCGGTGAATCCGTCGCGCTCGACCCCGCGCTGCGAACCAGTCTCGCGCAGGTGAGCGCGGGCTATCGCCGCCGACTCGCCCGCTACTTCGAGGAGGCCCAGGCGACGGGCGAGATGGGCGCGCGGCTCGCGCCGAAGGACGCGGCCATGCTCCTCGTCGGTCTGCTCGTCGGCCTCGCCACCCAGTTCCTGATCGACCGCGAAGCGGCCTCGATCGACGACGTGATCTCCAGCGCGCGCGGCATGCTCCAGAGCGCCGCGCTCGTTCCGGACGGAGATCGATGATCCGAGGGGCGCCACCCTGCCCCGTGAATCGTTCCCCCGACTCCGCCAATCCTCCCCCGAAAGGAAGCCTCCGATGATCCTGCTCGACCCGCGCCGCCTCGACCGTCCCTACCCCGATGACCGCTCGTCCGAAGTCATGCGGAAGACCGTCGAGTTCTTCGAGAACAAGGGCCGGGAGCGCTTGCTCGCCGACTACTACGACCGCCCCTGGTATTCGGACTTCGTCGAGTACGCCGGCAAGGAGCGCCTCTTCGCGACGATGTGCACGCCGGAGGGCGAAGGCGCCGCCGACGGCCGCTGGGATACGTGGCGGATCTGCGAGTTCGCCGAAATCCTGGGCTTCTACGGTCTCCAGTACTGGTACGTCTGGCAGGTCTCCGTCCTCGGCCTCGGTCCGATCTGGATGAGCGACAACGAAGGCCTTCGAAGGCGCGCGGCGCAGGCGCTCGAGGACGGCGGGATCTTCGCATTCGGGCTCTCCGAGAAGAGCCACGGCGCCGACATCTACTCGACCGACATGGTGCTGACCCGCGACGGCGACGGCTGGAAGGCCAACGGCCGCAAGTACTACATCGGCAACGGCAACGAGGCCGCGATCGTCTCGACCTTCGGCCGGATCGAGGACACGGACGAATACGTGTTCTTCGCCGCCGACCCGAAGCACGAACGCTACGACCTCGTGAAGAACGTCGTCTCCAGCCAGAACTACGTCTCCGAGTTCGAGCTCCGCGACTATCCCGTGCGCGAGGAGGACGTGCTCCACCGCGGTCGCGAAGCCTGGAACGCCGCGCTCAACACGGTGAACATCGGCAAGTACAACCTCGGGTGGGCTTCGATCGGGATCTGCACCCACGCCTTCTACGAGGCCCTCGCCCACGCCCACAATCGCCGCCTCTACGGCAACCGGGTGACGGACATGAGCCACGTCCGGCGGATGTTCGTCGAGGGCTATGCGCGGCTCGTCGCGATGAAGCTCTTCGCACTGCGCGCGGCCGACTACATGCGAACGGCGTCGGCGAGCGACCGGCGCTACCTGCTCTTCAACCCCATGGTGAAGATGAAGGTCACGACGCAGGGCGAGAAGGTGATCGACCTCTTCTGGGACGCGATCGCCGCCAAGGGCTTCGAAAAGGACACGTACTTCGGCCAGGCGGCGATCGACATCCGCGCGCTGCCGAAGCTCGAAGGCACGGTCCACGTGAACATCGCCCTGATCGCGAAGTTCATGCCGAACTACTTCTTCAACGCCGACGACACGCTGCCGGAGATCCCGCGCCAGGACCACGGCGCGAACGACGACTTCCTCTTCGACCAGGGAAGCACGCGCGGACTCGGCG
>JBCCZJ010000361.1:0-5741 GCA_039187915.1 Myxococcota bacterium | reverse complement strand
GCTCGGCGCCGAGCGCCTGGTGGGGCGTGAGGAAGAAGGTCATCGCGGTGTTGAAGCCGAAGACCGCGACGGTCATCCAGGCGATCAGGGCGATTTCGCCGAGGTCGCCGGGCGGTGACCAGGACATCCAGCCGAAGAACGCGATCGGGATCGCGGAGGCGAGGATCCACGGTCGCCTGCGCCCGAGGCGATGCTCGCCTCCGCGATCCCGATCGCGTTCTTCGGCTGGATGTCCTGGTCACCGCCCGGCGACCTTGGCGAGATCGCCCTGATCGCCTGGATGACCGTCGCGGTCTTCGGCTTCAACACCGCGATGACCTTCTTCCTCACGCCCCACCAGGCGCTCGGCGCCGAGCTCACCCTCGACCACCACCAGGTGTCGCGCATCTTCGCGTGCCGCCAGGCCGCCGGGTACATCGGCATGATCGGCTGTCTCGGCTTCGCCCTGCAGTACCTGATGACGTCGCCGCAGACGCGGGTGGACGCGTCCGAGCTGGCGCGCCTCGCCGGGGGCGCGACGATTGTCCTGGTGGGCGTCTCGACGCTCTTTCTGCGGGAGCCCGCCGGAAACCGCCGCCGCGCGTCGAAGCCGATCACGCAGGTGGCGGCCGACGTCTGGCGCAACCGCCACGCGCGGCTGCTGCTCGCCATGATCTTCATCGAGCACACCGGCGCAGGGGCCTCGATGGTGCTCTCCCCCTTCACGTACAAATACGTGCTCCAGGCGCCCCACGCGATCGGCGAGATCTTCCTCTTCTACGTGGGCGCGTCCCTCGTCTCGCTCGCCGTGTGGGTCCCCCTCTCCCGACGGGTCGGCAAGAAGTCGACCTGGCTCGCCGGGCTGGCAGCGGGGATGCTCGGCTACCTCATGATCTTCGATCTCGAAGCCGGCGCGATCACGTACATGAAGGTCGCCGTCGTGCTGACGGGCGCCTGTTCCGCGTGCGCCACCGTCCTCGGCTCGTCGATCCTCGCCGACGTGATCGATGCCGACGAGCTCGAGACCGGCGAGCGCAAGGAAGGGGCGTACTACTCCGCCTATACCTTCCTCTACAAGACCTCGAGCGGGATCATGGCGGGCATCGCCGGCCTCGCCCTCGGCACCGTCGGCTTCGTCCCCGGCGAGGTCCAGCCCGCGACGGTCCAGCTCGTGATCCGATCGCTCCACGGCCTGGTTCCGTTCGCGACGATGCTCGCCGGCGCGCTGATCCTGACGCGCTTCACCCTGAATGAATCGCGGCACGCGGAGATCAGGGCGCAGCTCGATGCGCGACGCGCAGCCCGGCCGGGCTGATCTGTGATCACGCGTCCGCCCTTGCGCCGCGCGGAGATCGGACCCGATCCGCACGCCCGCTGCGTACCCCGCTGGGCCGATTCTGCCCCACGGGGTACCGAAATGAATCGAAGGTCAGCAATTTTCCCCCCACTTTTCCAACCCCCGGATATATGATGGCCGAGACCTGGGAAGGTAGGGAGAGAGACCCACTCTCACCGCTTCTCCGACGCCGTCGGAGAGTCGTGCGGGGGAAAGTCCCCTCTTCTTTGAGGATATCGGTGCGTGCGGCCCGCCTTCGCGTCCTGCGACGGCAGCCACCCACCAGACAAGAGCATGGAGCTCGAACGACGATCGGTTGGGAAGCCCTTCGTCGTCGTGACTTTCGAGCGGCGGACTCCGCCCCTCACTCGCGTCTCGTGGACAACGTTTCCCTCTACCAGGTCTGCTCAGTTGAGCACGCTCTCACGGCGCGCACGGTGCGTTTCGTGAAGGGACGTGCACCCGTCCGCCCTTGTGTGCACGCAAGGTGGACGTGCAGATCGGCGTCGCAGCACACGGTTGGCCCCGCTTGCTTCGGTTGCTGATGTAGAGGTAGAAGCAGATGACTTTCAAGAAGTGGAGCCTGTTGGCCTTCGCGACGGCGCTGGTTGCGCCGCTCTCCGCGAGTGCGCTCGGTATCCAGATCGCCAACGTCACGAGTAGTGCCCCCGGCGCGCTCCAGGACGGCGACACGATCACGTTCGACCTGATCCTCGAAAACGCGACCGGTGAACAGGTCAGCGGCCTGGACGTCGGTGTCTTCGGATACGACCAGGGCGTGGTCGGCCTGGCCGCCGACAACAACCTGGTGTTCTCGGGCGCCCAGAGCGGCGCCGGTGCCTTCGGCGCGGTCTATGCGCCGGGTGCCAACCTCGGCGGACTCCCCGCGGCCGTCCCGCAGCAGGAGTTCGGCAACCCGGTCACGTTCAACGAGCGCTTCGTCCGCCTCTTCGGTGGCGTGGCGATCTCCCCGGTGACCGGTGACGGCACGAACGACTCGGGCATCAACGATCTCCAGACCAACGGCGCAGACGTCCACCTCCAGGTGACGTTCACCGCGCAGGCGCTCGGCGCCACGCAGGCCAACCCGGCGACCGTCGATCTCGTCTTCGGCATCGGCCAGCAGGGCTTCGACGTCGTCGGCCCGACGTCCTCGCTGGCGGGCATCTGGAACAACGCGACCGCGACGGTCACGGTCGTTCCCGAGCCCGGCACGGCCCTGCTCATGGGTCTCGGCCTCGCGGGCCTCGCGGGCGTTCGCCGGCGCTAGGTCCGGCACGGCGGGGGCCGGGTCCGCCCGACTCCCGACGTCGATCTGATCGGCCGCTCTCTCTTCGGAGGGGGCGGCCGTTTCGGTCTTTGGAGCGAGTTTCCTTCATCGACTTAACGTTTCGAAATCCGCCCTACCTCGAAGTCGAGGCAAGACGAACGCGCCCACGTCGTCGTTGTCCCCCGGCCAGACCCGGGACCCACGACGCGACTTTCATGGAATGAGGAATCGGAAAAGATGGCTATGAACAAGTGGAGCTGGGCGGCTCTCGTGGCGGCGCTGATCGCGCCGATCTCGGCCAACGCGCTCGGCGTGACCATCGACAGCGTGCAGAGCACGGCCCCTGGCGCCCTCCAGGGCGGGGACACCATCACCTTCAACCTGCGCCTGACGAACGACATCGGCGCCTCGATCAGCGGCCTCGACGTCGGCGCCTTCGGCTACGACGAGGGCGAAATCGGCAGCTTCCGCGACGACCACCTGCGCTTCGAGAGCGCCGCGAGCGGTGCCGGTGCCTTCGGCGTCGCCTTCGCGTCGGGCCTGAATCTGGGCGGGCTCCCCGCGGCCGTCCCGCAGCAGGAGTTCGGCAACGCGGTCATCGACCAGGAGCGCTACGTCCGCCTCTTCGGTGGTGTCGCGCTCACCCCGGCGACCGGGGACGGTACCAGCGACTCGGGCATCAACGGTCTCCAGACCACGCCCGGCGGCGACGTCCATCTGCAGGTGACGTTCCGCGCGCAGGAGCTCGATGCGACGCAGGCCAACCCGGCGACCGTCGATCTCGTCTTCGGGATCGGCCAGCAGGGCTTCGACGTGATCAGCCCGACCGATTCGCTCGCCACGGATTGGAACAACTCGGTCGGCAACGCGACCTTCACGGTCACGATCGTGCCGGAGCCGGGCACGGCGCTCCTGATGGGGCTCGGGCTCGCCGGGCTGGCGGGCACCCGCCGACGCTAGCCCCCCGCCCCAGACGGGCGGATTCTGCTTCGGAAAGTCCCTCTGCGCGGCCGCTCCCTCTTCGGAGGGGGCGGCCGTTCGACTTTCGGTGCTCGCGTGCCGCGCAGGGCCGGCCGATTGCGTCGACTTGCGCCAACGTGTGGAGGCGCGCGCGAAACGGACCGACCATGACGATCGAGCGAGACGAGCTGGGCTTCGACGCCCCGGCCCCCCTCGGCCATCCGGGCCGGGCCGGCCTGCCGGAAGGACACGCGACCGGACCGGAGGTCGGCGAGAGGCTGCCGGACTTCACGCTGCCGGACGCCACGGGGAAACCGGTCACGCTCCACGAGGCGCGCGCGGGTCGACCCGCGGTCGTGGTCTTCTACCGCTCGGCGGTCTGGTGACCGCCTTGTTGGACGCAGCTCGGTGAGCTGCGCGACGCCTACGCCCGCTTCGAAGCCGCCGACGTGGCGCTCTTCGCGATTTCCTACGACGACCAGGACGTGCTCCGCGAATTCACGGAGAAGCAGTCGATCCCCTACCCCCTGCTCTCCGACGTCGACTCCGCCGTCATCCGGGCGTACGGGATCCTGAACGATCAGGTGAAGCCGGGCGACCTGATCCTCTACGGCATCCCCTACCCCGGCACCTTCGTGACCGACGCCGACGGCGTCGTCACGTCGAAGTCCTTCCACGGCTCCTACAAGATTCGCGACAGTCCCGAGGCGCTGCTCGACGCCGCCCTCGGTCGCGCGCAGCTCGAAGGCGCCCGCGTCGCCGAAGCGCAGGGGGACGCGGAGGTCCGCGTGAAGGTCGCCCTCCGCGGCGGCAAGGGCACGATCCGCCAGGGCATCGTCCGCCACGCGATCGCGCGGTTCGAGCTCGCCGACGGCTTCCATCTCTACGGGGAGCCCGTACCAGAGGGAATGATCCCCACGCAGGTGCAGGTCTCCGGACCGCCGGGCCTCGTGGTCCACGATCCGGTCCTGCCGCCGACGGCGCCGCTCCGGCTCGCGTCGATGGGCGTGGAGCTCCAGGTCTGGAGCGGCTCCTTCGACATCGAGATCCCCTTCCACGCCGTCGGCGAGCTCGTGAGCGAATGCCGCCCCCTCGACCGGGACGCGGTCCCGATCGAGGTCCACGTCCGCTACCAGGCCTGCAACGACGAGACGTGCCTGCTCCCGAAGACGGAGACGTTCCGCTTCGACGTGCCCCTGGACGTGGTCGACATCCCGAAGCTCGGCATGCATCGGGGTCATGGTCAGCGCGAAGGCAACTTCGACGCGACGCCCCACCTGAAACGCCTGCTCAAGCGGAAGTTCAAGGAGAGCCCGCTCGGCTTCCTCCGTCACGCCGTCCTCGCGGCGCGGCTGAACGTCGCGGCGAAGCTTCGATCGAGAAGGGATCGGGCTTCGTCCTGACGACGGCCGGGGGCCGCGCGCCGATCAGCGCGCGTCGCGCCCCGGGCGCCCGAGCGTCCCCATCGAAGGCCGATCCTCCGCGAGGGGCAGCCGCTCCGGAACGCTCACCCGATCGCCTCCGCCGTGCGCAACCGCGCGATCGCCTCGTCGTCGAGACCGAGCTCGCCTTCGAGCACCTCGTTCGTGTGCGCGCCGAGCCCCGGCGGCGGGACCATCTCGACCTGATTCCCCGACATGCGCGGCGCCCAGCCGAAGAGCCGGACCTCGCCCTCTTCGGGATGCGGCAGGGTCTTCACGAAATCGCGCTCGAGGAGATGCGGGTCCGTGTAGAGCTCCTGGGTGTCCATCGTCGCAGCACACGGCACGCCCGCCTCGCCGAGGATCCGCATGACGTCCTGCTTGCTCCGCTCGAGGGTCCAGCGCTCGACCTCCTCGTGGAGCTCGGGCGTGCGTTCGAAGCGCTTCAGGAAGTCGTCGAAGCGTTCGTCGGTGATCAGCTCCGGTCGATCGATCGCCATGTACAGCTTGTCGATATGGGTGTCCGTCACGGCGAGCACGAAGGCGTAGTCGTTCGGCCCGCCGCCGTGGCAGCGATACAGGCCGGACGGCGCCGCTCCGACCTGCGATCCGTTCCGCGGAACGGGATTGCGGCCCCAGTTCCCCGTGTTAGCGAGGTGGGTCCGCATGTAGTACGTGATCGCCTCGTGCATCGAGATCTCGATGTGCTGGCCCTCGCCGGTCCGCAGCTTCTGTACGTAGGCCGCGAGGATCGACATGCCGAGCTGCATCCCCG
>JBCCZJ010000360.1:0-5743 GCA_039187915.1 Myxococcota bacterium | reverse complement strand
TGAAAGCGCCCCGTCGCTCACATACCCTCCGCCCGAATCCGGGCAGCCGATCGCCGGTGGGGTCGAGACGGCGCCTCTTCCAGCCTGCCCTCACCGATCACGAAGAACGAGACCGGGCCCGCGTGCGGGGCCGGGACGAGGAACGCACGTGCCGGGGACGCGGGGGGGAAGCGGAGGACGGGAGGCGCGCGCGGCGCTCGCGCGCACGGCCCTCGTCCTCGCTCTGGGCGTGCTCGCGACGCTCGCGACGGGCCAGGCCCGCGCCGTCGAGGAGTACGGCGCGATCGTCCTGCCCGGTGAAGAGACGACGCGGGTCGGCAAGCAGATCGCGATCCTGCCCTTCCGGCTGAACAGCGAGGGCAGCCTCGGCTTCCTGGCCGACTCGCTCGACGAGCTGCTCGCCCAGCGGATCGAAGCGGGCGGCGACGTCGGCGCGGTCGCGACGCGGAATCTCGAAGGCCCGGACGCCCGGGCGCTGGACGGCGACGATCGCTCGGACGCGTCGCTCCGACGGCGCGCGGCCGCGCTCGGACTCGAGGGACTGGTCGCGGGATCGGTGACGGAGCTCGCCGGGCGCTTCAGCGTCGATGTCCGGGTGGTGCCGGCGGACGGGAGCGGCGCCACCTCCCACGTGCTGACCGCCGCGAGCGACCGGGAGCTGCTCGACCGTCTGGGCGAGCTCGCGGATCAGATCGCGGGCACGATTCGCGGCGGCCTCCCGGAGCGGGTGATCGCGGTCCGCTTCGAGGGCGCCGGGCCGATCGAGGAGGCGCTGCGGCCCCTGCTCGGGGTGCGCGCCGGGTCGCGCTTCGATGCGGCGGCGGTGGAGGCCGATCGCCGCGCGCTGTCCGGTGATCCGCGGGTCGCGAACGTCGTCGCGCGTTCGCAGCAGGAAGAAGAGGGCGTGGTCGTCCTCTTCCAGATCGTTCGGGCGGACCAGATCCTCGCCGGTGGACCGGGACGCGGCTCCGGGAAGCCGGTCGCGGAGGTCGTGATCCGCGGCAATCGCCGCGTCGAGGAGGATGCGATCCGGGCGCGCCTGCGGACCGTCGCCGGCGCGCCGGTGGACGCCGGGCAGATTGCGCGCGACGTCCGCGCGATCTTCGCCCAGGGTTTCTTCCGGGACGTGCGGGTCTTCCGCGAGGAAGGACCCGACGGGCTGCGGATCATCTACGAGGTGGAAGAGAGCCCGGTGATCCGGGAGATCACGATCTCCGGCAACGACAACATCGAGGGCGACGACATCAAGGAGGCGCTGACGCTCACGACCGGCGTCCCCCTCGACTACCCGCTCCTGCGCGAGAACAAGGAGCGCGTCCTCGCGGTCTATCGGACCGAGGGGTACTACCTGGCCGAGGTCAGCTACGAGATCGAGGAGATCGCCGAAGGCTCGATCGCGATCAACTTCGACGTCGAAGAGGGCGAAGAGCTCAAGCTCCGCGAAGTGAATTTCGTGGGCAACGAGGCCTTCGAGGACGAAGAGCTGATGGAGGGCTTCACCACGAAGCTCTGGAATCCCTTCTACTCCTGGGCCACGAGCTGGTACGACCGGACGGGCAAGTACGCCGAGCCGGTCTTCGTCCGCGACCTGCGCCTGGTGGAGCAGAAGTACACCGACAACGGGTACGTCCAGGCTCGGGTCGAGGGGCCCGACGTCGAGGCCAACGAGGACGGGCTCTTCGTCACCGTCACGATCACGGAGGGACCGCAGTTCAAGGTCGGCGAGCTGACCGTGCAGGGCGACGACACGATCGACTTCGACATCCTGCGCGAGAAGATCCGGCTGGAAGAGGGCGAGGTCTTCAGCCGTTCGGATCTGACGACCGACGTCGAGATCCTGGAGTCCCACTACACGGATCGCGGCTTCTTCTTCGCGAACGTGAATCCGCTGACCCAGACGAATCAGGAGGAGCTGACCGTCGACGTCGCCTTCACGGTCGAGAAGGGCCCGCTCTACTTCGTGCGCAACGTCGAGGTTCGCGGCAACACCCGGACGATCGACTCGGTGATCCGTCGGGAGATCCGGCTGGTCGAAGGGCAGCTCTACTCCGCGCGGGCGCTCCAGGTGAGCAGCACGCGGATCCGCCAGCTCGGATTCTTCGAGGACGTCGCCTTCGAGCCGAACACGACCGACGACCCCTCGCAGCTCGATCTCGACGTGAACGTGGTCGAACGACCGACGGGCGCATTCAGCTTCGGGGCCGGCTTCTCGAGCGCGGACAACTTCATCTTCACCGCCTCCCTCTCCCAGTCGAACCTCCTCGGGCGCGGCTACGGCGCGAACATCTCGGCCGACATCGGCGGCAACTCGAGCCGGTACTTCATCTCGCTCTCCGATCCCTACTTCCTGGGTTCGACCTTCAGCTTCAGCGCGACCGCCTTCCTCACGCAGGTGCGCTTCGACGACTTCGAACAGGATCGACAGGGCGTCGATCTCGGCGTGGGCCACGCACTGACCGTCGACAACCGCGCGCGCATCTTCCTCAACTACAGCTTCGCAGAGCAGCGGGTCGAGCAGAATACGAACCTGAACTCGCTCTCCACGCCGGTGCTCCGGCAGGTCCTGCAGGGGCGTCAGAGCACGAGCCGCCTCGGCGTCTCCGCCGTGATTGACACCCGCAACGATCGCTTCGCCGCGACGAACGGCTACATCGTCAGCACGAGCATGGACTACGCGGGGCTCGGTGGGTTCAGCAACTTCGTCACGCTCGAGGCGCGGGCCGGCTACTACTTCGGCGCGCCCGACTGGTTGCCCGGCCGCTCCACGTTCGTGATCGCCACGCGTATGGGGCATGCCTTCCCGCTGAACGACATCGGCGACTTCGACCTCGGCGTCCAGGGCGCGACGGTCTGCGAGGACCCCGCGAACTGCGTGAACGCCGGCAACCTCGAGAACCTCGACGACGACGTCGAGCTGCCGCTGACCGAGCGCTACTTCATGGGCGGTCTCGGGCGCCAGCAGCTGCGCGGCTACGAAGGCCGCTCGCTCGGCCCGCGGCGCGCGCGACTCCAGTCGACGACCCTCGCGACTGGCCAGGTCTACCACCCGGTCGGCACGGTGCTGCGCAGCAACCCCGCCACGGGCCAGCTGATCGCGGTGTGCGACGACGTCGACCGCGTGTCGCCGCCCAACTTCGGCAACCGGAACGGGCGCTGCAACTCGACGAGCGACAAGGAATTCGACGACTTCGACGACATCGGCGAGGCGCAGGTGATCGGCGGCAGCGCCTTCATCAGCAACAGCTTCGAATACCGATTCCCGATCTCGGAAGAGATCGGCCTGCTCGGCATCGGCTTCATCGACGGCGGCAACGCCTTCCGCGAGGGCGAGATCCTGTTCGACGCAACGCAGTGGCGCTACGGTTACGGCGGCGGGGTGTTGTGGTTCTCCCCCTTCGGCCCGCTCCAGCTCGTGCTCGGTTTCCCGATCGATCCGCGCTCCACCGAGTCGAGCCCGATCTTCGAATTCTCCGTGGGGGGCCTCGGGATCTGACGGCGTCCCTCTCCGGACCGCGTGAACCCGCCCGCCCCGAAATCACGACACGCGAAACCAACTCGAGCGCGCCCTCGCAGAGGCCGCGCGCAGGAGACCGAAAGAATGAAGTTCGAACGCGCCGCGTTGCTGCTCGCTCTCGGTCTGATGCTCGGATGGGGCATCGGAGCGACGAACGAGCCCACCAAGATCGGCTTCGTCGATGCGCAGCAGGTGCTGCTCACCGTCAAGGAAGGCAAGAGCGCTCGCGAAGAGCTCGAGCGCAAGGGCCGCGAAGCCGAGAACCGGATCGCGCCGCTGATCCAGGAATACGAAACGAAGAAGCAGGACTTCGAAGCGCGCAGGATGGCGCTCTCGGAGGACGCGCTCAAGGAGAAGGTGCTCGACCTGCAGGCCCTCGAGAATCGCATCAAGGGCATGAGCGCCGAGGAGCAGGGCAAGCTCGAGATCGACCAGCAGCGACTGGTCGGTCCGCTCCAGGAGAAGTTCATCGAAGTCGTCCGCGAGGTCGGTCAGGAGAATGGCTTCTCGGCGATCATGGTGAGCGATGCCCCGAGCCTGCTCTATCGGCGGGAAGCGCTCGACATCACGGACCTCGTGATCAAGACCTTCGACAAGAAGAGCTGACCGGAGTCCGCGGCCGATGTCGTCGACGAGCCAGGAGTTTCGCGACCGCGCGGGCGTGAACGTCCATCCGACGGCCTGCGTCGAGGACGGCGCGATCCTCGGCGAGGGCGTCGTGGTCGGAGCCTTCGCCTTCGTGGGGAGCGAGGTCGAACTCGCCGCCGGTGTCGAGGTCGCGCAGCACGCGACCCTGATCGGTCGCACGCGCGTCGGCCCCGCGTGCCGAATCTTCCCGCACGCGGTGCTCGGTGGAGAGCCTCAGGACACCGACTTCGCCGGCGAGGCGACCCGGCTCGAGATCGGCGCGCGCACCGTTCTCCGGGAGCACGTCACGGTCAACATCGGGACCGCCCGGGGCGGCGGCTGCACGCGCCTCGGCGAAGACAACTATCTGATGAACGGGGCCCACGTCGGTCACGACTGCCAGATCGGCCACCACACCATCATCAGCCCCTTCTGCGGTCTCGGCGGGCATTCGTCGGTCGAGGACTACGCCGTGCTCGGCGCCTACACCGGGCTACACCAGCATGCCCGTGTCGGGGAGTCGGTGATGGTCGCGGGGGGCGCGAAGGTTTCGCGGGACGCGCCGCCCTTCACGATGGTCGCGGGCGATCGCGCGAAGATCGTGGGCCTGAACTCCGTGGGTCTGCGGCGTCGTGGGTTCTCGACCAAGACCCGCGCCGAGATCAAGCATGCGTTCCACCTGATCTTCCAGTCGAAGCTGCCGCTCGAGGAGGCCCTCGCGCGGGTCGGCGAGGAGATCGGGGCCGCGCCCGAGGTGGAGCGGCTGGTGACCTTCCTCCGCAAGACCGAACGCGGCTTTTGCCGCTAGGCGCGCGGCGGACGTGGCGGACGCGGGCGGGCGGGCCGTCGGAGGAGCGTCGTTGGGAGAGGGCAGGGTCGGTCTGATCGCAGGCGGCGGGGCCTTGCCACGCGAGGCGGCCGCATGCCTCGCACGCGAAGGCCTCGAGACCCGGATCGTCGGCTTCGAAGGCGTCACCGACCCCGCCTTCGTGTCGGCCGAAGCCTGCCTTCGCCTCGGCCAGGTCGAAGCGCTGGTCGAGCGGATGCGAGGTGAAGACGTCGCGTCCCTGCTGATCGTCGGCCGCTTCGACCCGACGTGGGCCGAAGCGCCTTCTCCGCGCTTCGCGCCGGACGAGACCGCGCGCCGCCTCTTCGCCGAGGCGGGACCCGAGGGTCCGGTGGCCTGGATGGCACGCCTCGCCGCCTTCCTCGAGCGCGAGGGGCTTCCGCTCGCGCGACAGGACGTGCTGCTCGCCGCGCTGCTCGCCCGTCCCGGCGCGCTCTCGCGCGCAGAGCCGACGGCGGCGCAGCAAGCGGATCTCGTGGCCGGGCGCGCTGCGCTCGCGGTCCAGGAGTCGGCCGTCCTCGGTCAGGCCGTCGCCGTGCACGCCGGGCACGTCGTCGCCCGCGAGACGCTGGAGGGGACGGACGCGCTGATCCGGCGGGCGGGTGCCGCGGCCGGGGCGGGCTTCACGCTCGTGAAGGCCGCGCGCCCCGGCCAGGATCCGCGGCTCGATCTGCCCGCGATCGGGCCGACCACGATCGACGTACTCGCGGAGGCCGGTGCCGGCGCGCTCGCGATCGAGGCCGGCGCGACGCTCC
>JBCCZJ010000359.1:0-5745 GCA_039187915.1 Myxococcota bacterium | reverse complement strand
GGGTCCCGATCCCCCAGCCCGCGAGGTCGGTCTCGATCGGTCGGATCAGCCAGTCGTAGAGCTGGCGCGCGGGACGCAGGTAGCGGCGGTGGCTTCGGATCTCGATCAGCTCGCGGAAGGCGGTCGCGACTTCCCGCAGTCGCGCGCGGGGCACGTCGACGGCCTTTCGGAGCCGGCCCTTCGGGCTGGTGACGACGAGTTCCAGCCGATCCTCCAGGGCGATCGGGTAGACGAGCGCCGCCGTGGGATCGACCTGGCCCGCCTCGACCCGGCGGCGCAGCGCCGCGTCCACGCATTCGTCGTCGAAGAAGTCGCGGAGCTCCTGCGCCTTCTGCCGCTCGAGGGAGCGCTGGGCCAGGGCGAGATCCGCGTCACGTCGCGCCGCGCCTCCGCCCGGGTCGGCCTCCGCGCGCGCCGCGCGTCGTAGCACGAGGTCGACGTAGCCGAGATGGACGGCCTGCAGTCGCTCGGCGCTCAGGCTGGGGTCGAGGCCGTAGCTCCGGGCCCGGAGCGGCCGCAGCGCTTCGGCCTCGTCGAGGGCCTGCGCGTACGCCGCCAGCGCTGCCTCGTCGTCGCCCGCCTCCCGGTCGAGCTCCGCCGTCGCGAGCCAGCCCCGGTAGCGCGCGACGGGATCCTCGGCGCGTGCGGCCGCGGCGAGGGCACGTTCGACGGAAGCGCGCGCGGACCCGGGCTGGGCGTCGGCGCGATAGAGCCGCGCCAGGGTCAGCAGGGCGAGGGCCTGGCTGCGCGCGTCCGCCGTGGCCTCGGCGAGCGCGAGGGCCTCGGACGCGGCGGCATGCGCCGCGCGGCGGTCCTGCGGCGCCAGAGAGTCCCGCGTTCTCGGGGCCCGCGTCTCCGCGAGATGCAGGAGCAGCGCCGTGCGGGCGCCGGTCGCGGTCACGCGCGCGATCGCGCTCGCGGCGGCCTCGACCTCGTCCTCGGCGCCGCCGATCCCGCCCAGCACCGCGGCCCGCGCGCGGTTCGCGAGGATCCGGGCGCGCTGCGACGCGGCGGCCGTGTCCGTGCCCCCGGCGGCGCCGAGGCGCGCGAGCGCAGCCCCGTAGGCCGCATGGGCCCGCTTCCAGGCGACGGCGCCCGCGGCGCCGGGATCGCGCGCGGCGTCGAGGGCGAAGCTGTTGCCCTCGTGGGTGTCGATCGTGACGAGGAGCGCCGTCGCGCCGGCCGCCTCGGCGTCCACGCGCGCGGCGTCCAGCAGGGCACGGGCGGCTTCGGGCGAGCGCAGGGTCATCGCGAGGTGCCCGCGCGCGGCGGTCACCGCCGCGCGGAGCCCTCGATGGTTCGACGCGTCGGCGATTCCGCGCGCGATCTCCAGCGGGGGCTGGGCAGCGACGAGGTCGCCCCGGGCCTGGGCTCCCTCGGCGCGCGCGATCAGCTCGGCCACCCGTGCGGCCTCGGAGGGCCCGTCTCCGGGCGCTGCGCGGGCCGACGGCGTCGGCAGCGCGAGCGCCAGCCCGAGGGCCGCGCCCGCGCAGACGCGGACGCGCCAGGACGCGGCGGCTGGGCCGCCCGAACGGGCAGGCAATCGGCAAGCGAGGCACCGGAACATGCGCGCAGTCTAGGGAAGTCCCGGCCCCTGCTGCCTTCTGTCAAGCGATTCACAGAAGCGCGGCGCGGAGAGGGCGAAGATTCGGGGCGTCAGGATTCGATCCGGAGACGGAGCGGGTCTACTCTGTCCCCGTATCCGGCCTCGAACGGACAGGACCATGCAGACAGCGCACAGCACTCTCGGAAACGGACGCAGGGAAAACCTCGCGGGAAGCGCGAGGCGGCTCGTGCTTCCGTCCCCGGTGCTCGCGGTCGGCGTGGCCGTCGCCTGGCTGGCGCTCGGCGCGGGCGCCGTCTCCGCTCATCTCCAGGGCTACGGCTTCGCCTACGCGGATCAGCCGACCTCGCCGAGCTACACCGCCTCGCTCCTCTACTCCTACAACGACGGTGGCGGGGACATCACGATCACGCGCAGCAGCCCAGGCGCCTACAGCGTGAGCTTCGACGGGCTGGACGTCGTCGGCAGCGACGGCGGCTCGGTCCAGGTGACGTCGACCGATCCCGGCTCCCGGTACTGCAACGTGTCCAGCTGGGGAAGCAGCTCGGTGAGCGTCCGCTGCTACGACCTGCTGGGCAACCTCGCGGACGGTCGCTTCAACGTGCTCATGCTGCGGCCGGGTCCGGAGGACAGCGACTACGCCTTCGCCTGGGTGAGCAATGCGACGTCGTCGACCTCCACGCCTTCGCCGTTCTACCTGTACAACCCCGGGGCGGGCGGCTCCGCGACGGTGACCCGCCACCGCGTCGGCCAGTACTCGATCGTCTTCGACGATCTCGAGACGATCGGGGCCGGGCCGCGGATCGATCTCGTGACCGCGTACGGCACGAACGCTCGCTGTCAGGTCGACGGCACGTTCAATGGCGGCTTCAACGTGCGCTGCCGGTCACCGCTCGGCTTCGCGATGGATGCCCGGTTCACGGCGCTCTCGATGCGCACGCAGCTCGACGACGAAGGCTGGGGCTTCGCGAACGTCCAGGATCCCTACTCGCTGGGCTATACGCTGATCAACGACGTGGGGCACAACGCCGGGCTCCCCGACGACCCGACCGTGACCCATCCAGCGACGGGGGTCTGGGAGCTCGATTGGCCCGGGCTCGACACGGTCGGGATCAACCTGGGCAGCGTGCAGGTATCGCCGGACGGGTTCTTCGATCGCCAGTGCGGCGTCGATCCCGAGGGCGGCGACTCGGTCACGGTGCGCTGCTTCGACCACGCGGGCCTCCCGGCCGAGACGCAGTTCCAGGTGCTCTTCCTGAAGCCGCCCTTCAAGGCCTTCGCGCGCGACTTCTCCTTCGCGTTCGCGAACGACAACCTCTCCGGTCCCTTTCCCTACAACCCGCCGAGCGGCAATGCCCGCAACCCGATCGGGAGCGGCACGATCGAGATCAACCGCGTCGCGACCGGGACCTACGAGGTCGAGTTCGTCGGGACGGACGAGTGGCCGGGCGACGGGCACGTGCAGGTCTCCGCGATGGGCTTCACGTCGAACCACTGCAACGTGGAGACGTCGTACGGGGAATGGGCCGAGATCCGTTGCTTCAACCGCCTCGGATCGCTCACCAACACGAATTTCAACGTGCTCCAGGTGAAGCCGTCGCTCGCCGAAGACACGATCGCCTACGCCCGCGCGGATCTGCCCTTCACCGCGTCGTACACGCCCAACGTGCTCCATTCCCGCAATCCGGGCGGCGGCCCGATCACGGTTACGCGAAGCAGCACCGGCGTCTATGCCGTCGACTTCGACGGATTCAGCGCGCTGGGCAGCGGCGGCGGTCACCCGCAGGTCTCGGCCTTCGGCCTGAACAACGGGCGCTGTCAGGTCTCGTCCTGGGGGTTCGAGAACGTGAACGTCCGCTGCTTCAACGTCCTGGGAACGCCGGCCGATCTCGCCTTCAACGTCATGATGACCCGCGCCGATCTGAACGACGAGGCGCTCGCCTACGTCTGGTCGACCCAGGCGTCGCTGGCGAGCTTCACGCCCTCCACGCTCTACGCCTACCAGACCGGAAACGGCCCGGTCGCAGGGACCCGGACCACGACGGGCCGCTACACGATCACCTTCGACGGGTTCGGCGAGCAGGGGCTCGGGACCGGCATGCCGATCGTGACCACCTACGGCAGTCAGGAGGGCGTCTGCAACCCGTACTTCTGGGGCGGCACGTCGGTCGGGGTCGCCTGCTTCGACGCCTCGGGCGTCGCCGTGGACCGGCGATTCAACCTGCTCTTCGTCAAGGACTTCAACAACACCGTGCTCGAGGGCACGTACGTGCCCGCGCCGGAGCCCGGCTTCGCGATCGGCGCGCTCCTCGGTGCGCTCGGGCTGGCCGGGCTGCGCCGCCGCGACGAGCGCGCGGGGCCGTCGGCCCGGCGCCGTCCGCTCACTCCGGCAGCACTTCACCGCCGGAGCGGCGCCGTCCGCTCACTCCGGCAGCACTTCACCGCCCGCGAGCCGGTGCTTCTGGACCTTGCCTAGGGCATTGCGCGGGAGCGCTTCGACCCGGTGCAGCGCGCGTGGATGCTTGAAGGGTGCGAGCGCGTCGCCGATCGAGGCACGCAGGTCCTCCAGCGCGACGGGCGCGCGCAGGACGGCGTAGGCCACCACGCGCTCGCCCCACTCGGGGTCGGCCTCGCCGACGATCGCGACGTCCTCGACGTCCGCGTGGTCGCGCAGCACGTCCTCGATCTCGCGCGGGTAGACGTTGTAGCCGCCGCTGATGATCAGCTCCTTCGCGCGGCCGACGATCGAGACGTAGCCGTCCTCGTCGATGGCGCCGAGGTCGCCCGTCCGGAACCAGCCGTCGTCCGTGAAGGCGAGGGCGTTCGCGTCCGGTCGCTGCCAGTAGCCGGTGAAGACGTTCGGGCCGCGGACCTGGATCTCGGCGGGCTCGCCCTCGAGGCGGAGCTCGACGCCGGGGAGCGGAAAGCCGACGGTGCCGGCGCGGCGCTCGCCGTCGTGGGGGTTGGACACGAGCATGAGGGTCTCGGTCATGCCGTAGCGCTCGAGCACGCGCTGGCCGGACACGCGCTCGATGTCTTCGTGGAGCGAGGCGGGGAGGGGCGCCGAGCCCGAGACGCAGAGGCGGAGCCTGGCCAGGGCCTTCGCGTCGGGGTGGCGCGCGAGGCGGTGGTACATGGTCGGCACGCCGAAGAAGAGCGTGGCGGCGCGGGCCTCGATCTCGGCCAGGATCTCGTCGGGTCGGAAGCCGCGATAGAGAAGGGCCGTTCCCCCGTTGTGGAGCGTGCCGTGCAGGCCGACGCCGAGGCCGTGCATGTGGAAGAGGGGCAGTGCCAGCAACAGCCGGTCGGTCTCGCGCCAGCGCCAGGCCACGCGGAGCCCCTCGGCGCTCGCGAGGCAGTTCGCGTGGGAGAGCACGGCGCCCTTCGGCCGGCCGGTCGTGCCGGACGTGTAACAGACGAGCGCCGGCGCTTCGGGCGTCGCGGCGTCGAGCGTCGGGGGCGGGCCGTCGGGGATCGCGAGGGCCGGCGTGAGGCAGTGGACGGCCGGGTCGATCTCGGCGATCGCCGCGCGCTTGTCCGGGTCGTCGACGATCGCTGCGCGGGGCCCGGCGTCCTCGAGCACGTGCGCCAGCTCGCGGGGGCCGTAGGCGGTGTTGGTCGGAATCACGACGAGACCGAGCCGCAGCGCCGCGATGTAGCTCGTCACGAGGTCGGCGGAGCTCTCGGCAGCGAGCAGGACCCGGTCGCCCGGCGCGAGGCCGAGCGCGGCCAGGCGCCCGGCGCGTGCGCTCGTCTCGCGGTCGAGGTCGCCGCGCGTGAGCCAGCCGCGTTCCGGATCGTGGATCGCCTCACGCCCGGGATCGACGCGCCAGTGACGCGCCCAGGCGGCCGTCAGGCAGGGCGCGCCGCCCGCGGTCGGGTCGAAGGAGACGCCCGGGGGCAGGGGGTGCGCGGCCGCGGCGGACTGGGGGCGCTCGGGCGCGGGCATCGGTGCGGATCCTCCCGGTCGCGGCGCGGAGCCGCGGGGTCCGACGGAAGGGTATCCGAGGCGCGTTCCGCAGCACGTCGGTCGGGCGCGTCCGCGCCAGAACGCAGAGGGGCCCGGGGGCACCCCCCCGGCCCAGCCCCCGGGGGGGGGGCCCCCCCCCCCCCGCGGGTGAATTGCGCCCCCCCCCGGCCGCGCAAGCCCGGGAAAAATGTAGTTTATAAAGTGTGGCCCC
>JBCCZJ010000358.1:0-5749 GCA_039187915.1 Myxococcota bacterium | reverse complement strand
CGGCGCGGATCGCCTCCGCGTCGCGCGAACCGCCGAGCTTCACCTTCAGCAGTGGACAGTCCGCGAAGCGACTCGCCTGCCGCGCCATCTCGTCCGGGGAACCGAACACGACCGTGATCGCCGTCTCGATCGTGCGCGGCGCGGGCAGCCCCGCCCGTTCGTGGACGGGCCCGAGGCCGAGCCCTGCCTCCAGCTCCCAGAGCGCGGCGTCGACCGCGCAGCGCGCCGGCCCGGCCGGGAGACGCTCGTCCAGCGCCTTGCGGTCGAGCCCGCCTTCGAGCTCGGCGCGAAGGCCTTCGACCTGCCGGGCGATGTCGCGGGCGCCTTCGGGCCGGTAGGCGATCGGCACGCCCTCTCCGCGCCCGACGCAGCCATCCCGCTCGAGATGAACGGTACACACCTCGGCGTGATGCCAGGTGAAATTCGAGATGACGAAAGGGGCGTGCAGCCGGAAGCGATCGACCTCGACGCGAAGGCGCGTGGCGCTCATCGCAGCGGCCTCGCCAGCACCGCGTCGGCCAGGGGCTCGGCCCCGAAACGCAGGGGATCCGTCGCGGGCAGTCCGACCCGATCCGCGAGGGCGTCCAGATGACCGCGCGCCTCGTGGTCCGTGGCGAGGCCCTGCGTGTTCACCGAGAGCGCGACGACGCGCGGCGCAGGGTGGGTGACCGCGGCCAGTTGTTCGTGGGCGGCGATCGCCTCCGGGTAGTCGCGCAGCGGCACGTCCGGCATGAGTTCGAGTCCCTTGCGGGTCGCGTGCCCGCAGAGCACGAGCGCGTCCGGCTGGCTGCCATGCAGCAGACCGAGCGTCACGCCTGCGTAGGCCGGGTGGTAGAGACTGCCCTGCCCTTCGATCACGTCCCAGTGCGCCGCGGCGGCGTCCGGCGAGAGCAGCTCGGCGGCGCCCGCGACGAAGTCGGCGGTGATCGCGTCGACGGCGATGCCTTCGCCCGCGATCAGGATCCCGGTCTGACCGGTCGCTCGGAACGTCGCCTCGACGCCCCGATTCCTGAGCACGCGCGTCAACGCGAGCGCCGCATATTTCTTCCCGACCGAGCAATCGAGGCCCACCGTGAGCACCCGTCGACCCGATCGACGCCGGTTCGTCGCGGAGGGAATCGCCCGGTCCGTATGACGCACGTCGAAGAGCCGCCGACCGAGCCGCTGCGCCGTGTCGCGCAGCAGCGGGACGTCGGACAGGCGCGCGTGCATCCCGCTCACGAGGTCCAGCCCCTGCTCGAGGGCGTCCACCAGGGCCGGCCACCAGGACTCGGGCAGAGCACCGCCCTGCGGCGCGACGCCGACGACCATCGCCCGCGCGCCGCGCCGCGCCGCTTCGATCGGGGAGAGCTCGGGCAGGCCCGCCTCCGCCGCGCAGCCCGGGAGCGAGAACTGGGCGAGACATCGCTCCGGCGCCCACTCCACCAGGCCGTGGGCGGTCTTCGCCAGGCCCGCCAGCGAGACGTCGCCGAGGAAGAGCAGGTAGGGCGAAGGAATCCGGAGCGGCACGCGGATCCGCCTAACGACGCTCGAAGCGACCGTCGCGCCGCTCGAAATGCGCGGCCAGCGCCTCTTTGTGATCCCGCGTCTTCGCGAGCGCGACGGCCTCGCGCCCGCCGGCGAGGAAGGCCTCCTCCGCCGACTCGTCGCCGAACGCGCGGAGCCGCCGCTTCGTCGCTTCCACCGAGAGCGGAGCGCGAGAAGCGATCCGCTCGGCCGTCGCGAGCGCGGCGTCGCGCAGGGCGTCCGGCTCGACCACGTCGTTCACCAGTCCGAAGTGCAGCGCCCGATCGGCGGGACACTTCTCGCCGGTCAGCAGCATCGAGGAGGCGGGACCGACGCCGATGCGCCTCGGCAGGGCGTAGGTGCTCGCGACGAGCCCGACGTTCACGCCGCTTGCGACGAAGAACGCCTTCTGCGAGGCGATCAGCAGGTCGCACTGGAGGGCGAGCTCCAGCCCGCCGCCCAGACACCCCCCGTTCACCGCGCCGATCACGGGCACGCGCATCGTCGCGAGCCCGCTCAGGATCCGACCGAACTCGCCGAGGAAGCGGCCCGCGTCCTTCGGGTCGAGATCGCGCTCCTCACGCAGATCGGCGCCGGCGCAGAACTGCGGGCCTGCGCCCGTCACGACGAGGCAGCGCACCGCCGTGTCGTCCTCGATCGATTCGATCAGCGACAGGAACGCCTCGCGCGCGAGACGGTCGAGCTGGTTCACCGGCGGGCGATCGATCACGGCGAGGACGACGCCGTCCCGGGGCCGGGAGATCGCGAGGCCCTCGCCTCCCGCTTCGGAAACGGACGCTTCACTCACCGGAGCCGCTCCGCCCGCCCGAAGCCGACCCCACGGCGGCGCGAAGCGGCGCGGGCGCCGCGCGGCCCGCGCCGATCTCCTCGCCTGGATCGCGCGGTGGCGCCTCGACGATGCCTTCGGCGATCCACCCTTCGATCTCTTCCGCGGACCAACCGGCCTCCGCGAGCACCGCGCGAGAATCCTCGCCCAGGACGGGCGCAGACCCCGAGGCCTGCCAGGGCGAGGCGGAGAGCTTGACCGCCGGTCCGACGACACGCAGGGGACGCGCAGCGTCGCCGGCTTCCGGCGCGGTCGCCCCTTCCGCGAGCATGTCGCGCGCGAGGGTCTGCGGATCCTGCCAGACGCTCTCCATGTCGTTCACGGGCCCGCACGGCACGCCCGCCGCCTCGAGCTCGGCCAGCCATTCGGCCGAGGTGCGCCGCGCGAGCAGCGCACGCAGTCGCGCCTCGAGATCGTCCCGATGGCGGAGCCGCTCGACCGGCGTCGCGAATTCCGGCGCGTTGGCGAGCGCCTCGTCGCCGATCACCTCGAGGAGCTGGCGATAGGTCCGCTGAGTGCCGGCGGCGATCGCGATCCAACCGTCGGCGGTGGGGAAGCAGCCGTAGGGCGACGCGAGCCGGTGGCGTGCGCCATTGGCGCGCGCGACGCGACCGGTGTCGAGGAAGAGCGCCGATTCCCAGAGCGTCGTCGAGAGCGCGGCTTCGAAGAGCGATGTGTCGACGAGCTGTCCCTGTCCCGTCCGGAGTCGGTGGATCCAGGCGGAGAGCACGCCCAGCGCGGCCAGCGTCCCGGCGCCGAGGTCCGCGACCGGCACGCCCGCGCTCATCGGCGCCGCGTCCTTCTCGCCGGTCAGGCTCATCAGACCCGCTGCGGCCTGCGCGATCAGATCGAAGCCGGGGCGATCGCGGTAGGGCCCCGTCCGTCCGAACGCCGTGATCGACGCGTAGATGAGCGCGGGGTGTTCCGCGGCGAGCGCGTCGTAGCCGAGGCCGCGCGCTTCCAGCGAACCGGGTCGGTAGTTCTCGACCAGCACGTCGGCCGACAGGGCGAGCTGGCGGACGATCTCCACGCCCTCCGGTCGGTCGAGGTCGATCGAGATCGATCGCTTCCCGTGATTGACGGCATCGAAGGGCCGGAACGCGCCCCCCGTCCGCGCCTGCCCCATCCGCAGCTCTTCGCCGGGCGTGGGCCGCTCGACCTTGATCACGTCGGCGCCCATCTGCGCCAGCAGACAACCGCACCAGGCGCCGGCCATGACGTGGGTCAGGTCGAGGACGCGAACACCGGCGAGCGGGCCGGCCGGATCGGACGCCGAAGGCGCGCCCGCGGAACCGTTCGGCTCGGGGGGATTCGATTTCAACGGGGCGTTTCCTGCGGCTCGCCCCGATCGGAGGCCAGCCCGATGTGTTCCGCGCGGCGGAACGACTGATCTGCGTGACGAAACGACGATACATTCGGGGCGGCCGGTTTCAATCGGAATCCCGTCCAGCGGGACGGGTTCCGCCAGAGGGTACGGAGCCCCCACGCGCCCTCGCCCGGCCCGCGCCGAAGGAGCCCCCCTGTCGAGCCCGCCTCCGATCCATCCGCAGAACGAGCCCGACCAGTGCGCCCTCGCCTGGGCCGCCAAGGTCGTCGCCTCGTCCGTCTTCATCTCCGGTCGCCGCCCGGAGGAAGCCCTCGCCCGAAGCGCCTCCTGGATGCTGCTCGACCGCGACGGATTGCGTCGGGTCCTCGCGGGCCATCCGATGCACGACGAGCTCGGCGTCCGGATCGAGTTGGACGAAGCCCGCGGTCGGGTCTCCCTGCACAAGGAGGGACTGCGACCGGCCCACGCCCGATTCACCGGCGACCAGGGCGTCGTGCTGGTCGCCGATCCCGATGCGCCGGTCCACTTCGACCCGGAGCCCGCTCCTCCGCAGGGGCCCGACCCGGACGCGACGCCGTGGCCGACCGGCGATCGAACGCCGGGAGACCTGCTCGATCGCGCGACGAGCGACACGCTCGACCCCGCGGTCGCCGAGCGCGCCGCCGATCTGGTCTTCGCCAACCCGGCGCAATGCGCCTCCGCCTTCCTGGTCGTCCACCGCGGCCAAATCGTGGCCGAGCGCTATTTCCGCGCCTACGACCGCGAGACCCGCTTCGAAGCCTGGTCGATGGGGAAGACGATCGGGCTCGCGCTCGCGGGTCGCAGTCTCGCGCTCCACGGCGGTGACCTCGATCAGACCGATCTGTTTCCGGAGTGGGCACACGACGAGCGCCGTCACATCCGACTGCGCGACCTCATGCAGCTCTCGAGCGGGCTCGCCTTCTCGGGCTCTTTCGGTCGCAACGAGGACCAGAGCGAGCTCGCTCGCGACGGTCGTTTCCTCGACCACGTGTACGTCTACGCGAGCGGCGGGGACGCCTTCCGCTTCTGCGTCGACGCGCCGCTCGAACATCCGCCCGGCACGGTCGGACGCTACCGGAACTGCGACCCGCTGCTCCTGCAGAAATGGCTGCGCGATCGTCTGATCGAGCGCGGGGAGTCGCCGCTCGCCTGGCCGCAGCGCGCCCTCTTCGATCCGCTCGGGATCCGCGGCATCGTGCTCGAGACCGATCCGTTCGGACAGTTCCTGATCAGCGGACACGACTACGGTCGCGCCCGCGACTTCGCCCGGCTGGGCCTGCTCTTCCTGCAGGACGGAACGTGGAACGGGCAGCCGGTCCTGCCCGAGGGCTTCGTCGACTTCGTGCGCCGGCCGGCGCCGGCCTGGAAGGGCGAACGCGGAGCGAGCGTCGTGCTGAATCGCGATGGACGGTTGGCGCTGCCGACCGACGCCTATTGGATGAGCGGGGCGACGGTCAACCGGACGATCGTCGTGCCGAGCCTCGATCTCGTGGTCGTCCGGATGGGACCGATCGCCGGACGGCCCGCGGGCGAGCTCGCGACCCTCAACGAAGCCCTTGCGTTGATCGCCGACGCGGCGGGTCGATGAGCGCGGGGCGCGAGGGCGTCCCCGCCTCGCCCAGCGTGGCGGGCGAGGGACCCGACCTCCGGGAATTCGCGGCGTCCCTTCGTCGCGGCGAGATCGAGGACGCGTTCCAGGCGTTGCACGGCGTCGCGCTCGAGGATCGCCAGCGGGACCTCGACGTGCCGGGCTTCGCGCTGGCCCTGCGAGACGGGACCCGCGGCCCGTGGGCCGGCGCCTTCGGCGATTGGCATCGCGCCCGCGGCGTGGCCCTCGCCCTCGACCAGGCGCTGCCGGCGGGTTCCCTGGGCAAACCGGTCGCGGGCGCGCTCGCCATGCAGGCGGTCGCCGCGGGGCAGCTCGAGCTCGACGGCTCGGCGAACGCCTATCTGCAGCGCGCGCGACTCCCGGACGCGCCGTGCGGACCGGGCGACGCGATCACCGTGCGCCACCTGCTCGCGCACCGCGCCGGCCTCGAGCCCTCGGG
>JBCCZJ010000357.1:0-5768 GCA_039187915.1 Myxococcota bacterium | reverse complement strand
GGTCGTAGTCCACAATCGTCTTCATGTGTTCTCTCCCGGGCGGCTCTGGGTACGGAGCACACGCCCTTCTTGAATCTAGGACTCCACGCCTCCCCGTCGAGGGCGCCGGTCGAGATTACCCCACTCTTTCCGGGCATTTCCAGCCCCGGACGAGGCCCTGGAACGCGCTTGCCGGGGGCATGTCCAGGCGTCATGCTCGGTCGCCGGAACCCAGCTGTCGCAGGAGGATCGATGCAGGAGCTCGCCGGAAGGAACGCGGTCGTGGTCGGCGGCGGGCAAGGCATCGGACGGGGCATCGCCCTCGCGCTCGCCCGCGAAGGCATGGACGTCGCCGTGCTCGACATCGAGACCGAGGCCGCCGAAGCGGTCGCGGAGGAGCTCCGCGCGCTCGGCGTGCGCACCGTCGGGCTGCGTGCCGACGTGACGAACCTCGACTACCTGGCCGCGGCGGCGCGGGAGGTCACCCACGCGCTCGGTCCGGTCCACGTCCTCTCCAACAACGCGGGCGTCGTCGTTCCGCAGGGACCGATCACGGAGAAACGCGAGGCCGATTGGCGCTTCGTGTTCGAAGTGAACCTGTTCGGGATCGTGAACTGCGTGCAGACCTTCCTGCCCCAGATGCGCGCCCACGGTCGCGGAGGACACATCGTGAACACGTCCTCCACCGCGGGCCTCGTCGCGATCCACGACCTCGAGGTCGGGATCTACACCGCATCGAAATACGCCTGCAACGGATACTCGGAGATCCTGCGCGGCGAGCTCGCGAGCGAGGGCATCGGTGTCTCCGTCCTCTGCCCCGGGCTGATCGCGACCAACCTCTCCCAGACCTCCGCGCGGAACCGCCCGAACGCCTTCGGCGGTCCCGCGGAAGCGCCGCCACCGATGCCGGCGGAGATGGCCGCGCAGGCGATGGCACCGGAGGACGTGGGGCCGATCGTCGTCCGCGGGATCAAGGCGAATCGCCTGACGATCCTGACCCATCCCGAGATCGTCGCGCCGCTGGCCGAGGCCCGCTTCCAGGGCATTCGCGCGGACGCAGCGGCCGAAGCGTCCGAGCGCTGACCGGGCGAGCCCGCCCGAGCCCCGGTCGGCTCAGCCCGCCTCCAGTCGGCAGCTGTCACCGACTTTCTTGATGCGCCCGGCCGACGGCCCGGCGAAGTGGGTGCCGATCACGAGCACGTCGGTGTCCCCGTAGCGCGCGACGAATTCCCTCCGCGTGGCGACCGCTCGCTCGGGCTGGGCGTCGGGATGGCTCCCCCAGTGGGGCTCCGCCAGCTGGACGGGGTGGTGGACCATGTCCCCCGTGATGACGGCGCGCTGCCCCGCGGACTCGATCGTCACGCTCACGTGCCCCGGCGTGTGGCCCGGGGTCGGTTCGAGCTTCACTTCGTCGGTGATCGCGTGGTCGTGCGCGACCAGCGCGTGCAGTCCCGCGTCGATCACGGGCTGCACGCCGTACCGGAGGTCGATGTTCTCGTCCTCGGGGCCGCCGATCCAGTGATCGTATTCGCCGCGCGCGAAGAGGTACCGCGCGTTCGGGAAGGTCGGCACGAACGCGTCGCCCACCTTCATCGTGTTCCAGCCCACGTGGTCGAAATGGAGATGCGTGCACAGCACATAGTCGACCTGCTCGCGCTTCACGATGCCCTCGAGGTCCTCGAGGAAATTCGTCTGCAGGGGCCCCATCCCCATCGGCAGCGGCCGATCGTTCCCCATGCACGTGTCGACCACGATCGTCCTGCCCGCGGACTCCACGACCAGCGCGTGGATCGAGAGCAGGATCTGCCCGGCCTCGTTCATGAAGTGAGGCGCGAGCCACGACTTGTGCGCTTCCAGCCGGTCGGGATCGACGTGGTCGATCAGGCCTTCCGGCGGCAGCGGCGCCACCTGCTCGAGCACCCGGGTGACCTTCACGTCCCCGATCTGCCAGGTCTTGTACTCGGTCGCCATGGCTCGCCTCTCGCTGGCTGGTGGCTTCGCAGCGGTCTCTAGAACACCGCCGGCGGGATGAAGCTGTCCTTCACCGGCTCTTTGCCCTCGAAGACCTTCGTCATCTGCGCCTTCACGTCGTCGAAGGTCCAGCCCGCGTCTTCGTCCGCCGCGTGCGCGGTCGCGCCGTGCCGGGGCGGTTCCATGACCGTGATGTCCTTGCCCCAGACGATGAACACGTTTCCGGACACGTTCTGCGCCGAAGGCGAGGCGAGCCACGCCACGAAGGGCGAGACGTTCTCGGGCGCGAACATGTCGAAGCCCTCTTCCGGCTTCTGGAAGAACTGGGCCGTCTGACCGACCATGGTCATCGCCGTCCGGGCCCGCGGCATGAACGTGTTCGCGGTCACGCCGTACTTCGCCAGCGCGGTTGCGGCGCCGTTGGTGATCGTGATGATCCCGCTCTTGGCTGCCGAGTAGTTCGGCTGGCCCGGATCTGCGAAGAACGCCGCTTCCGAAGCGGTCGAGAGGATGCGGCCGTAGACCTGCCCCTCCGCCTTGCCCTTGTTGCGGAAGTACTCGGAGGCGTGGCGGATGCCGCAGAAATGGCCCTTCAGATGGACGCGCAGCACGCTGTCGAACTGGCCCTCGTCCATCGAGAAGATCATCTTGTCGCGACAGAAGCCCGCGTTCGAGACGAGGATGTTGAAATCCCCGAACGTCTCCACCGCCGTCGTGATCATCGACTTCGACTGGTCCCAGTCGGCGACGTCCCCGAAGTGCGCGACGGCCTCGCCGCCCGCGGACTTGATCTCGTCGACGACGGCCTGTCCCGCCGATTCATCCCGTCCCGAGCCGTCCGCGGCGACACCGAGGTCGTTCACGACGACCTTCGCCCCCTGCTTCGCGAGTTCGAGCGCGTGCGTACGACCGAGACCACGGCCGGCGCCGGTGACGACGGCGACCTTTCCGTCCAATTCACCCATTCTTCATTCTCCTGGATTCGTGAGGGCGGCCGTCCCGGGTTGCTTCGTGTCCGACGGCCGCGGCGAGCTCGGAAAGACGCTTCAGAGTCTCTCGATGATCGTTCCGGTGCCGACGTTGGCGCCGCAGCACATGGTGATGAAGGCCGTGCCCAGGCCCTGTCGCTCGAGCTCGTGGAGAGCCGTCACGATCAGGCGCGAGCCGGTCGCGCCGACCGGGTGACCGAGCGCGATCGCGCCGCCGTTCACGTTCACCTTCGCCATGTCGATGTCGTAGACCTGCGCCCACGAGAGCGGGACCGACGCGAACGCCTCGTTCACCTCGTAGAGGTCGATGTCGTTGCGGATCGACATGCCCGTCTTCTGCTCCATCACGCGCGTCGCGTCGACCGGGCCGTCGAGTCCGTAGTAGGGGTCCGTTCCGGTCAGCACGTCCTGCACGATGCGCGCGCGGGGCTGCAGCCGGTACTGCTCGGCCTTCTCCTTCGTCATGATCAGGACCGCGGCCGAGCCGTCGGAGATCTGCGAGGAGTTGCCCGCCGTGTGGATCGTGTCGGGGAGCACCGGGTTGAGCGCCGCGAGGCCCTCGGCCGACGTCTCGCGGATGCCCTGGTCGCGTTCGACCTTGACCGTGTCGCCGGTCGGCTGGCCGTCGTCGCCGAGCACCGGCGCCTCGACCGGAACGATCTCGCGCTCGAAGCGGCCCTCCGCCTGGGCCGCCGCGGCCTTCTGCTGGGACGAGAGCGCGAAGGCGTCGGCGTCCTCGCGGGAGATGCCGCGGTTCTCGGCGATGCGCTGCGCCATCTCGAACTGGGTCTGCGGCGCGTCCCAGGGCCAGTTCTCCGGCATGAAGTAGCCGGGCCCGTTGATCACGTTCTGGCCGAGCCCGACGTGGCTCATCATCTCGATTCCGCAGCCGATCCCGACGTCGATCGAGCCGCCCTTCACGAGCGCGTTGATCAGGCTGTTCGCCTGCTGACCGGAGCCGCACTGGGTGTCGATCGTCGTGCCGCCGCAGGTCCAGTCGTCGCCCTCGGAGAGCCAGGACTGCCGCGTGATGTTGTTGCTCTGCTCGCCGGCCTGGGTCACGCAGCCGCCGATGATCTGCTCGACGTCCTTCGGCTCGATCCCGGCGCGCTCGACGACCGCGCGCTGGATGCGGCTGAAGAGGTGTGCGGTGTGCATGCCCGAAAGGTCACCCTTGATCATCTTGCCGCGCGCGATCGGGGAACGGACCGCTTCGACGATGACTGCTTCTCTCATTTCGACACCTCTCTTCTCTCTCTTCTCTCCGGCACGCGGTCGCGCGTGCTCGCCGGCCCTGCGCCCGGGGAAGGCGCGGCCACGTTAGGAATTCCGATTCGCGCCGTCCAGAACGAGTTCGACGGACGCGCGCATCCGTTCGTTGATCGAGGCCTGGGTCTCTCGCCCGCTCGACCAGCTGATCATGACGGCGAACCAGATCTGGGTCAGCACTTCGCCGAGCAGCCGCTCCCGATCGTCGATCTCCGCGGGGCCGCTCGTCGGGATCGGCGCGCCTCGCAGCGCGCCGACCACCATCCGCAGCATCAGATCGTGGAAGATCCCGACCTTCTGCGCGAGGGCCGGTTCGCCCGCCGCGGAGGCGCGGAACATGGCGCGGGTGAGATTGGGGCGACGCAGATTGCCGCGCGTCGCCGTCATGAAGAACCCGACGACGCGCTCGGCCGGCGTGTCACCCTTCGGCGGACGTTCGAAGACCCGGTCCGCCATCGCGCGGGTCTCGCGCTCGAGCGCCGCCACCAGCAGATCCTCCTTGCTGTGGAAGCGCCGGTAGAGCGTGCCCATCGCGACCTCGGCGTGGGCTGCGACATCGCGGAGTCGGACGGCCTCGAAACCGCCCTGCTCCGCCAGCTCGATCGTCGTCTCGATGATCCGGAGCGCGCGCTCCTCGACGAGCGGATCAGCGGGGGTCTCGGCGGCCATGGCGCTGGATTGAAACACGTTTCACCGCACGCCGAAACCGACCCCCCGCAGGCGCCGCGGTCTCGGTCGGCGGAGAGGGATGACGTACCCTGCGCTCGCCATGCCGTCCCCGGATCCGTCCCCGCTCGCCCCGCCCGAGACCCTCGAGGCTTTCTGCCTCGCGGTCCTGCAGCGCGGTGACCTCGCCTCGAAGCTGCGCCCCCCGAAGCGGCCCGACGGCAGCCCGCTGCCCGACGCACCCGGCGCGCCCGTCACCGACATCGACCGCCCCGCCCGCGACCCGGACCTCGCCATGGGACCGGGCGGCGGCGCGCTGCCCCCGCCCTCCGCGCTTTCGGACGCCGACGCGCGACGGGAGTGCCTCTCCCGGTTCGCCCACCACGAGCTGCAGGCGGTCGAGTACTTCGCGTGGGCCCTGCTGCGCTGGCCCGAAGCGCCGCCCGAGCTGCGGCGCGGCCTCGTTTCCGCGCTCGTCGACGAACAGCGCCATTGCCGCCTCTATCTGGAGCGCCTCGAAGCCCTCGGCGGGACCTTCGAAACGGGCGATCACTCCGACTATTTCTGGCAGCAGGCCCCCGCGATCGCCGACGCGGAGGCGGGGCTGCGCGCGTTCCTGTCGGCGATGGGACTCACGCTCGAACAGGCGAACCTCGACTTCACACTGACCTACCGCGACGCGTTCCGACGGGCCGGCGACGAGGAGAGCGCCGCGATCTGCCAGGTCGTCCATGACGACGAGGTGGCACACGTGGCGCTCGCCGTGCGGTGGCTCCGGCGTCTCTCGGGCGGAGAGGCTTCGCCTCCGCGCGACGACGCGGATCTGAAGGACTACCTCGAGACGGTGCCGTTCCCGCTCGGGCCGGCCCGCGCGAAGGGACGACGCTTCGAAGC
>JBCCZJ010000356.1:0-5792 GCA_039187915.1 Myxococcota bacterium | reverse complement strand
GTGACGAGTCTGTCGACCTTCGGCGGCGTGCTGCCGACGGCGTACGGCTTCGGCGGCTACGACGCGGTCATGTCGCCCATGTCGCTCGCGCTCGGTTGGGGCCTCGCGCTCACGTCGGGCGTCACGCTCTTCCTCGTGCCCGCGCTCTACGTCTCCGCGAACGACATCAATCGACAGATCGACGCCTGGCGGCGACGACGTCAGGGGGCGCCGGACCTCGAGGTCGCCCCGCCGGCGAACTTCGGGGGCGACGGATCCGAGGAGGCGGCGGCGTGAGCCCTGAGCGGGACGGCTCGGTCGGTCGGCCTGCGCGGATCGAGCCCGACGTCCTGCCGGAGGGCGCGCCGCGCATCCTCGGCACGGTGAAGCGTCATCCCCATCTGCTCGAGCCGATGCTCGGCTTCTCGGCGGCGCTCGCGAACGGGGCGCTGCCGCGTCGCGCGTCCGAGATCCTGGCGCTCCGCGCGGCGTGGAACTGCGGTTCGGCCTTCGAGTGGGGACATCACACGCGCTACGGGCGCGACGCCGGCCTCACGCAGGACGAGATCGATCGTCTCGCCGGAGGTGATCCGGGCACGGGCTGGAACGCGGCCGAGGAGGCGCTCGTTCGCGCCGCGGACGAGCTGCACGCCGGACAGGACGTGTCCGACGCGACCTGGGCGCAGCTCGCCGAGAGCCTCGACGAAGGCCAGCTCGTCGAAGTGCCCTTCGTGGTCGGGCAGTACACGATGCTCTCGATGGTGGCGAAGGCGACCGGCGTGCCGGTCGATCCGTCGCTGCCGGGCTTTCCGAGCGAGGGCTAGCGACTGCATCCCGGCTGCCGGTCGCGTGCTCGATGGAACGCGACGGCGCTGCTCGATCCTCTGCCCCAATTCCGTCGGGCCGCGTCAAGCGCGCCCGCCGGGCGGCGATGAACAGGGGAGGGCGCGCGGCACGCGCGTGGCCCGCTTCGACCGACCGTGGAGGGCGCGGTGGACATCGGATTCGTCGCGAGCGCGCTGGGCGCCGCTCCGACTCGCAGCGGAGAGCGCACTCCGTCGTCTTCTCGCGAGCGGGCGATCCCGCCGGTCGAGCGGGCATCGTCGACCGCCGGGTCGACGGCCGCGTCCGCACGCGGCGTCGAGGTCTCGCTCTCCGTGGAAGCGCAGGCGCTTCTCGGGATCGGGCCGTCGGCGAGCGAGGCACGCGGCGAGGGCGCTGCGTCCGGGGCGTCTTCGGAGGCTTCGCAGGCCGGTTCCGGCTCGGGTCGTCCGGGCGAGCTCACGCCCGAAGAGCAGGAAGAAGTCACCCGCCTCAAGAAGCGCGATGCCGAGGTCCGCGCCCACGAGAACGCCCACAAAGCGGCGGCGGGTCGGCACGCCCGGGGCGGGCCGACCTACGAGTACGAGCGGGGACCGGACGGTCGACGCTACGCCGTCGGCGGCGAGGTCCAGATCGACACGTCGCCGGTGCCGAACGATCCGGACGCCACGATCCTCAAGATGCGCCAGGTGCGCCGCGCGGCCCTCGCGCCGGCGGAGCCGTCACCGCAGGATCGCCGCGTCGCTTCCGAGGCCGCGCAGCAGGAGGCCGCGGCGCGGCAGGAGAAGCTGGCCGCGCAGCGCGAGGCGCGCAGCGCGCGAACGTCGGATGCCTACACGCAGGCGACCGAGCGCCCCGTCGGCGGTGCGCTCGACGTGATCGCCTAGCGCGCCCCGAGCGCTTCGCCGTACGATTCGGTGCGGACGGGGCGTCGTCGGGCGATTTCGATCAGCCGCCCATCTTCTTGAGGTCGGCCAGTACACCCTTCGCGGTCGCCTTCAGCGTCTCGAACACACCCTGGCCCGTCGTGGCGCAGGCCTCGAATTCGGGGGCACCCGTCGGGTTGAGGAGTCGCTGGAGCTCCTCGAGCGGGGCTGCGTTCGGAAGGTCGCGCTTGTTGTACTGGATCACGTAGGGAACCTTGTCGAGCTCGTAGCCCTGCTCTTTGAGATTCACCTTGAGATTGTCGAGGCTCTCGATGTTGGCCTCCATCCGCTCGATCTGGCTGTCGGCGACGAAGACGACGCCGTCGACGCCCTTCAGGATCAGCTTGCGACTCGCGTCGTAGAAGACCTGGCCCGGCACCGTGTACAGGTGGAAGCGGGTCTTGAAGCCGCGGATCTCGCCGAGGGCGAGCGGGAGGAAGTCGAAGAAGAGCGTGCGCTCCGTCTCGGTCGCGAGGGAGATCATCTTGCCCTTCACGTCCGGATTCGTCTTCTGGTAGATGTGCTGCAGGTTCGTCGTCTTCCCGCAGAGGCCGGGACCGTAGTAGACGATCTTGCAGTTGATCTCTCTCGAGCTGTAATTGATGAAAGACATGGGGTGGCGTCCGTGTTGGGCGGTCGAGAGTTGAGTCGTGCAGGCGGCTGCGGCGAAGGTGGATGCGGGCTCAGTCGTCGAAGCGCCGGAAGCACACGACCGACCGAAGGTCAGTCGTTGAAAAGGTTGTCGATGTCGTCGTCCGTGATTTCGGCGAACGGAGAGTTGGCGCTGTGGGCTTCGGTCTCCGCCTTCTTCTTGACTTCTTCGAAGAGCTTCGCGAGCTCGGCGCCGGCCTTCTTGACCCGCAGGCGGACCAGACCGAGCGAGCTGCGCTCGTCGAAGACGACGACCAGGATCATGCGGTCGCCGACCAGCGTCATGTGAAGGTTGTCCTTCTGACCCTGGTGGAAGTGGATCGGGAACTCTTCCTCGCCCACGATCTTGGCGAGGCCGCCCGTGGCGGCGACACAGCCGGCCGTGAGGCTGGCCAGACTGGTGCTGTCGATGCCCTGCATCTCGCCGGCCTCGCCCACGAGCTGACCGGCTTTGTCGACCACGAAGACGCCTTTCGCGTTGGCGTCTCGGACCAGCTTTTGGATGATCGCGAGGACTCGGTCGAAGTCCTCCTGCTGCATCACGAGCTGGGATTCCATCATCGGCAGTTGCCTCTGTAAACGTCCGGGAAATGGACCCTTTTTGGCAGCTTACCCCGCGCGGGGAAGGGCCGCCAAACGTACGCCGGCACACACCGGGCGCGCGTCCTCTCCTGATTCGGCCGCCGATTCCGGTGGCTTTAGGGAACGCGCGGGGTTTCGCGGCCGCAGGCCCCGATTTCGTTCTGAAAGCGGGGCCGCGTCGCCGTCCGGATCCGCGGCTGCCGTCCGCCTGCCGGCGACGTCAGTCGTCGATCGACCGTCGATTCTCGATCGCCCGGCTGACGGTCACGTGGTCGGCGTACTCGATGTCGCCGCCGAGCGGCATGCCGTAGGCGATGCGCGAGACCTGGACGTTCGCGCCGCGCAGCCGGTCGGCCAGGAAATGGGCGGTGGCATCGCCCTCCGCGGTCGGATTCGTCGCGAGCACGACCTCCTTCACGCCGTCCTGCGCGACGCGGCGTTCGAGCTCACCGACCCGGAGCGTCTCCGGACCCATGCCGTCGATCGGCGAGAGCGCACCGCCTAGCACGTGGTAGAGGCCGCGAAAGCCGCCGCTCCGCTCGATGGCCGCCATGTCCGCGGGCTCTTCGACGACACAGACGACGGTCCGGTCGCGGTCCGCGTGGGCGCAGACCGGGCAGGGCGTGCGGTCCGAGAGCGTGAAACAGGTCTCGCAGACGACCGTGTCCCGCTGGAGACGCGCGATCGACTCGGCGAGCTCGCGCGACAGGTCCTCCGGAGCACTCAGCAGGAAGTAGGCGAGCCGCGTGGCGGACTTCTCGCCGATGCCGGGCAAGCGCTTCAGGCTCGCGACCAGCCGGTCCATCGCCGGGGACGACGAAATCAGGTCCACCCTCCCGGCATGCCGGGCATTCCGGGCAGGTTGGGCAGACCCGCGAGCATCCCGCTCTGGAAGCGGGCCATCTCCTGGGCGACCGCCTCCTGGGCCTTCGTGAGGGCCGCGTTCACCGCGGCGGCCGTCAGGTCCTGGATCATGTCGCGGTCCTTGTGCTCGATCATGACGGGCTCGATTTCGACCGAGAGCACGCGGAAGGCACCGGAGACCGTGGCGGTGACCATGCCGCCGCCAGCGCTCGCTTCGAAGCGCCGCCGCGCCAGCTCCGCCTGCAGCTCGCCGAGCTTCGACTGCATCTCCTGCGCGCGCTGGAGCGCTTCCTTCATCTCGTTCGGGTCCACATCGTCTCCTGGCTTCCGGGCCTCCGGAAACTAGTCGCTCCGGCCGCCCCGGCCCGGATGGCTGCCGAGCGGTCGGATCTCGACGATCTCGGCGTTCAGCACCTCGATCGCGAGGTTCACGGGCTCGCTGTTCAGCGCCTCCTGACGCTGGCGCCGCTCGTGTTCACGGGACGCCTGGCTCTGCTCCAGCGCGGCGGGAGCGGTCGCGATCTCGACGGTGATCTTCGTCGGCTTGCCGAAGAGGCGGGTCGCGAGCGCTTCGAGATCCGGCTGGCGTGCGCGCAGCCGCTCGACGTGGAAGGCGGCGTCCGCCCCGATCCGGATCACGTTGCCCTCGATTCCGACGAGGGTCGTCCCGTCGAGGCTCGCGAACTTCGAGCGGTCGAGCTCGAGCGCCTTCGCCTTGAAGCGGTCGAAGATCGTCGCGGGCGGGGCGTCGCCGCCGATCGTCGGGGGCGCGCTCGCGGCCGCCCGAGGCGCCGCCGAGACGGCGGGCGGGCCGCTCGGAGGTTCGTCGCCGAAGCGCGCCGGCTCGGGGGGCGTCGCGTCCGGCCGATCGAAGGCGTCGTCGACCTCGTCGGGCGGGGCCGCGACAGAGCGCGAAGCGGCCTCGGGGGGTGCCGCGGCGTTCGGAGGCGCTGCGGCTTTCGAAGGCGCTGCGGCTTTCGAAGGCGCTGCGGCTTTCGAAGAAGGCGCGGCGGTCGAAGAGGCCGCGGGTGCCGAAGGGCGCCCGGTGGACGCGGGGCGCGCCGCTGGCGGGGAGTCGAAGCCGTCCACGTCCGCGTCGGCGGCGGGGCGCTTGCCGCGGGCGTCGGGTGCAGGCTCCGCGGTGCGTCGCTTCGGCTCGCGACTCGAGACGCGTCCGGCGCCTCCGCCGGCGCTGCCGCCCGACGGAACGCCGCCCGCCGCGAGCCGGCGCTCGAGCTGGTCGAGGCGCGCGAGCAGCTGTCCCACGTCGTCGCCCGCCGGCATCGTCGCGAGGCGGATCACCGCCATCTCGAGGACGGCGGTCGGCTGCGGGGCCCACGACAGGTCTTCGATCTCCCGCACGAGCGCCCGGAACATGCGGCGCAGGCGCGCTGGCTCGGTCCGGCCCGCGAGCTCGATCAGCTCGGCGCGCTCCTCGTCGGTCCCCTCGAACAGGTTCTCGCCTTCGGGCGCGACGCGCAGGACCGTGAGGTCGCGGAGCAGCTCGAGCAGCGCGTCCGCGACGCGGCGCGCCTCGGAGCCGCCGCTGGTCGCCTTCGTCACGTGCTCGAGGGCACGGGCAGCGTCGCCTTCGAGGCAAGCGAGGGCGATCTCGTGGAGCACGCGTCGATCGACGAGGTCGAGGACGTCGGCGACGATCTCGTCGGTGATCTCACCGACGCCGTCGACCCCGGAGGCGTAGGCCACGATCTGGTCGAGGAGCGTCTGCGCGTCGCGCATCGAGCCGTCGCCCTCGCGGGCGATCGAGGCGACCGCGGCCGGCGAGATCGAGATCCCCTCGGAGGCGCAGATTTCGGCGAGGCGCTCACCGACCGTCGAGAGCGCGATCCGCCGGAGGTCGTGGCGCTGGCATCGGGAGAGGACCGTGAACGGGATCTTCTCGGGGTTCGTCGTCGCGAAGACGAAGAGGCTGCGCGGCGGCGGCTCTTCGAGGGTCTTGAGCAGCGC
>JBCCZJ010000355.1:0-5802 GCA_039187915.1 Myxococcota bacterium | reverse complement strand
GCTTGCGGGCCTTCTTCGTCGGGCCTGCCGGTCGCAGGACGAACGCGAATCGCCCACGAAGGGCAAATCGTTTCCACCCTCGACTCCGGCCCCACGCCCAGCGACCGGCAGCGCCGACCGCAGCCGCGCGTCGCCCCGGCGTTTTCCGCCCTCCCTGCCGCGACGGGCACGCCCCTTGCTCTCTCTCCGGATCGATCCATGCGGGGCCGCGCCCCGCTCCACCCGAGTCCGGAGCAAGACGATGCTGCGCTTCTTGGCCGTCACGACGATCCTGCTGACCTGCGCCGACCATTGGACCACCTGGCTGTGCCTGCACGCTCCGGTCTCGGGCTGGAACGTCTCCGAGGCGAATCCGGTGGCCGACTGGCTCTTCCAGCAGGCCGGGCTCTCGGGCGGGCTGATGATCGACTCGCTGATCACCCTGGGCGCCGTCTTCTTCGTGCTGACGACGCCCTTCTTCGACCGCGCGGTCAAGGTCGGGCTGCTCGGCGTGATCAGCTGCGCGACGGGCTACGCGGTGATGAACAACGTCGACGCCATCCAGCGCATGGGCCTCTCGCCGTGGCCGGGGCTCGTCTGAGATGGACCGCCTGGTCGTGACACTGCTCGCGGCCTGCGCCCTGATCGGCGCCGGCCTCTCGAGCGAGATCGAGCCGTCCGCCTCGGGCGAGAAGGCGTCCGCCACGCGCGCCCCCGGCACGGACGTCGCCCTGCCCGCCGTGTCGGCCGCTCCGCCCGCGGAGGTCGCATCCCTGGACGACGCGATCGTGGCGCAGATCCTCGAGCGCTTCTCGGCCCGCCATACGGCGCTGCCCGAACGCGAGCGCCGCCGCCTCGCGCGTGTGATCGTCGAGGAGGCGCGCTTCCACGACCTCGAGCCCGACCTCGTGATGGCGGTCATCGAGGTCGAGAGCGCCGGCTACCACCTGGCGGAATCGCACGTCGGTGCGCTCGGCCTGATGCAGCTGCTGCCGCCGACCGGCAAGGAGATGGCCGACGATCTGGGCATCGAGTGGAAGGGCCCGGACACGCTCTTCGACCCGATCATCAACGTCCGACTCGGCACGGCCTATCTGCGCGAGCTCGCCGACAAGTACGAGGGTGACGTCAACACCGCGCTCGCCGCCTACAACTGGGGCCCGGGCCGGATCGATCGCCGGCTCGCCCGCGGCGCGTCCGTCCCGAAGCGCTATGTCGAGCAGGTCCGCCGCGCCGCAGACCGCTACGCCGCGACGAGCCCGAGCCGCTCCTGACGGTCGCCCGCCGAGGGAGCCGCGTTCCACGCCGAGACGACGCGACCTCAGTCGGCCTTGACCGCGATCCGCGGCGCCTCGAGCAGCGCGCCGGCCAGCCGGTCGACGGAGTCCATCGCGCGCCCCGCGCCGCCCGTGAATCCGTTCACCAGGATCGAGAAGACGAGGGTCTCCCCGTCGTCGCGCTCGGCGTAGCCGGAGAGCGACGTCGAGGCGGCGTCCGCCAGGAGTCCGGTCTTGGCGCGGATGCGGCCGAGCCGGCCCGGTAGCCGCTTCTCGAGGGTCCCGTCGAGCTGCGCGATCGGCATCGACGCCATGAATTCCGGCGCCAGCGAGAAATGCGTCCTTCCGACCTGCAGCGCCCGCACGAGCGTCCGAGGCGAGAGCCGGTTCTTCGTCGAGAGCCCCGAGCCGTCGACCAGGTTCGCGTCCCCGAGATCGACCCCGAGGATCCCCATCTGCCGGCGCAGCGCCTTCACCCCGCCCGGCCAGTCGCCTTGTCGCGCCGGCGCACCGTCGAGCGACACTCCGTCCCAGACGGCGAGATTCTTGAGCAGCGCCTCGCCGATCGAGTTGTTGCTGTACTTCATGAACAGCTTCACGATCTCGTCGACGCGCCGGCCGTACGCATGTTCGTGCAGCAGGTGCCAGATCTCGCCCTCCGCGCGCGGTGCGCGGGCGACGTCGCCGTCGACGAAGACCTCGTTCGCCTCGAGCTGATAGGCGAGGACGGCGCCCGCGTAGAGGCCGGGATCGATCACGCTCTTGTGGACCTCGTCGAGGTCGTCGCCGAGGCGCGCCGTGCCGTCGACGACGACGATCTCGTCGGCCGGCCCTTCGTCGCGGCGTCCGCGGGCGCGGTCGACCGAGAGGCGCGCCCGGCCGCCGGGCTTGCCCGTCGTCGCCCGATTGCGCACCCGGAGATAATCGACGGGCGGATCCACCGTCACCTGCGCCGGCACGCCCACCGCCTTCGCCGGACCGATCGCCACGACGAAGGCGCCGTAGTTCGCGGTGAGCGCGCCGACCGGGGCGTGATAGGCGCGCGACGAGACCTTGCCCCAGCTCGGATGCCAGCCTGGGCCGTCGAAGAGCGAATCGTCGATCCGAAGGTCGCCGCGCACGCCGCGCAGCCCTTTGCGTCGCAGATCGGCGGCCAGCCGCCACCAGTCCTCGGAGTTCGTCGCCGGGTCGCCGCCCCCCTCGATCAGCAGCGTGTCGACCAGGCCATCGGCGTCCGGCGGCGCGTTCGACCAGATCCGGGTCGTGAACGCGTGGGTCGGCCCGAATCGGGAGAGCGCCGCGAGCGCAGTCAGGATCTTCTGGTTCGACGCCGGGATCAGCTGCCGGTCCGCGCCCCGCGCGTAGACGACCTCGCCGTCGGACGCGCGCACCACGAGCATGCCCACGCTCGCCCGCGCGAGCGGCCGCTCGCGGGCGATCAAGCGATCGAGCCGCGCAGCGAGGTCGGACGCGACCGCTTCGGCCGAGGCCGGACGCGCTCCTGGCCCGGGTGCGCCCGCGATCGCGAGCACCAGCGTCATGAACAGGACGATTCGCCGCACGCCTTGGTTCTCCCCCCGCGCGCGGCGCCCATGGGCGGACGCGCGCCGCGATCCTCTCGCTGCGAGTGCGCCGGGTCGGATTCCCGGACGAAGCTCGCCTGCATCGATCTCTTCGGGGGGTGCCGGCGCGACCTTGACGTGGGCGAACCCGATTCGAGCGGATTCGAGGCCGGCCCGGACCCGCCGGACGCGCTTGACGCCGCCGAGGTTATCGGGGAGCCTGCGGACGAGCAATCGCGGCGGATCAGGGGGGATCCGTGGCGTTTTTCGGGGTGTCTCGCCTTCTGCACGACGAGACTGGGGGATCCGATGCTCAACGCCATCTGGCTGGTGATCGCGCTCGCCGCGCTGCTCATGGGCGCCTGGCACGGGCTGCTCCCGGACGTGATGAAGGCCCTCTTCGACAGCGCGAAGAGCGCCGTGCAGCTGGTGATCGGCCTCGTCGGCGTCATGGTCTTCTTCCTCGGGCTGATGCGCGTCGTGTTCGACGCGGGCCTGCGCGACGTCGTCGCACGCACGCTGACCCCGATCACGCGTCGCTTGTTCCCGGAAGTCCCCTCGGACCACCCGGCGATGGGCGCCATGATCATGAACATCGCGTCGAACATGCTCGGGATGGCGAACGCGGCCACGCCCTTCGGCCTGAAGGCGATGAGCGAGCTCTCGAAGCTGAACCGAGGCTCCGGATCCGCCTCGAACGCGATGGTGCTCTTCCTCGCGATCAACGCGTCGGCCGTCACGATCCTGCCCCCGCTCGGCACGATCGGCGTGCGCGCCGCGGCCAACTCGGCCGACCCCTGGGCGATCTGGATGCCGACGCTCTTCGCCACGATCTGCTCGACGGCGACCGCGGTCGCGACCTACTTCCTTCTCTACCGGCTCCCGGTCTTCCGCCACCGCCCCGAGCTCGCCGGCGACCCGAACGCGCCTCGCTTCGACGACATCGACACCGGAGGCGGGAGTGGCCCGACGCCCGAAGACGCGGCGGAGCCCGCCTGGAAGCCCTTGCTCCGGAAGGGCCTCGTCCTCGCGATCGCCGTCTACATGCTCGCGCTGATCGGCAGGAGCGCGGTCGAGGCCTTCACGCAGGGCGGGTTCCTGCTCGCGCTCCGAGACACCCTGCGCGTCTGGGCCCTGCCTGCCCTGCTCGTCGCCGCCCTGACCTACGGGCTCTCCCGCCGCGTCCGGATCTACGACTCGATGGTCGCGGGCGGACGCGATGCGCTGGCCGTCGCCACGACGATCGTCCCCTACCTCGTCGTGATCCTGGTCGCGCTCGGCATGTTCCGGGCCTCCGGCGCGCTCGCGCTCGTGGTCGACTTCGTCGATCCGCTGACGAGCGCGATCGGCGTCCCGCCCGAGGTCCTGCCGATGGCGCTCATGCGCCCGCTCTCCGGCAGCGGTGCGCTCGGCGTGATGGGCGACATCCTCGAAGCCCACGGCCCCGACTCGTTCATCGGCCTGCTCACCTGCACACTCATGGGCTCGACGGAGACCACCTTCTACGTCCTCGCCGTCTACCTGGGCGCTGCCGGCGTCGTCGACGGGCGACACGCCCTCTTCTGCTGCCTTGCGGGCGACACCGCCGGGTTCTTCGGCGCGGTGGCGGCCTGCCACTTCTTCTTCGGGTAGTCCGCGAGCGATGGCCGCAGACGCCGTCGTTGCGCGAGACCACGCGCGCCTCGTCCACCTCGTCGAAGCGCGACTCGGTCGGCGCGTCGTGCGCGCCGAAGCGATGGCCGCGGGACTCGGGACGCGCCGCTTCCACCGTCTCTTCCTCGACGACGAAGCGACCCTCGTCGCCCGCCTCGAAGACGACGGGACGGTCGCGCCGCGGGCGACGGCCTGGCCGGACGCGCCCGCCTGGCACGCCGAGCCGCCGCTCGAACCGCTGCGCGGCTTCCTCGAAGAGGCGGGACTGCCGGTGCCGCGAAGCGCGCTCCATCTCGCCGACGAGGGCCTCGACCTCCTGGAGGACGTCGGCCGGACGAACTTGCTGACCGTCGCGCCCGACGTCCGACGCGCGCGCACGCTCGAAGCCTGCGCCCTGCTGCCCGCGCTCCAGGCCCTCGACGCTCCACCGGAGCGGGTCCCGGCCTTCGGACGGCACTACGATGCGTCGCTCATCGCGACCAAGGCCTGGAAGTGGCTCCACTGGACGATCCCCATGCTGCTCGGACGCGCGGCGACGCCCGACGAAGCGCACGGCATCGAGACGCTCTTCGATGCGATCCAGGCGCTCGCCGCCGACGCGCCGCGGCGACTCGCCCACCGGGACTTCAAGGCGGAGAACCTCCATCTGGTGCCCGGCGACACGCCCGAAGCGCGCCTCGTGATGATCGACGTACAGGGGGCCTTTCTCGCGCCGCCCGAATACGACCTCGCCTGCCTCCTCTACGACCTGCAGGTCGGGCACGACGAGGCTTTCGTGCGCGAAGCCCTGGACCGGACCCGGTCTTCGCTGCCCGACGCACCCGACGAGGCGACCTTCCGCGCGCGATTCGACGCGCTCGCCCTCGCGCGGCTCTGCAAGGACGTCTCGCACGTGGTCCACGCGGGCCTCGCGCGCGGGGATCGCCGGCGCTGGCCCGAGATTCCCCGCGGCCTGGCGCTGATCGAACGGATTTCGGGGCGACGAACACACACCCTTCCCGGATTGCGGGCACTGACTTCGGTGACGGCGGCCCTTACGGCAGCCCTGCAGGCGGCCGATAGTGGAAGGCGGGGGCGTGCGGGCGAATCCGAGCGCTGACCACGAGGGGGAAGAGGACGAGTGCGAAGGGAGGCGAACATGCGCGCGATGATCCTCGCCGCGGGTCTCGGCACGCGGATGGCGCCCCTTTCCGGCTTGCGCGCGAAGCCCGCGTTGCCCGTCCGCGGACGTCCCGTCGTGAGCCTCCTGCTCGAGCTGCTCGCCGGCGCCGGTGTCCGCGAGGTTCTGGTCAACCTTCATCATCTGCCCGAGACGATCCGAAGCGCCGTCG
>JBCCZJ010000354.1:0-5826 GCA_039187915.1 Myxococcota bacterium | reverse complement strand
TCGCACCGAAAATTCGGGTGGCCAGGAAACGCTGGTTCTACGGGGGTTTACGCGCCTTTCGACATGCAACCGGAGCGACGCCGGCGGTGTCCCGCGCCCCGCTCCGATCGCCCCCCGGAGGCCGCCGCCGCCGAAGGGGCTCCGGTCAGACGACCGCGGTCCCGGCGTCGCCCTCGTGGAGCCGGCCTTCGTTGAGGACGAGGACGCGGCCGAGCTGATCGGCCATGCGCTTGCTGTGGGTCACGACGACCAGGGTCGTGCCGCGCGTCCGGTTCATCTCGAAGAGCAGCTCGGCGACCTGATCGCCGGTCGCCGGATCGAGGTTGCCCGTCGGCTCGTCGGCGAGCACGAGCGGCGGATCGAGGACGAGCGCCCGGGCGACCGCGACGCGCTGCCGCTCGCCGCCGGAGAGCTTCCCGACGGCGTGCTCGATCCGATGTCCGAGCCCGACGTCGCCGAGCATGGCCTCGGCGCGCCCCCGCATCTCCTCCGGCGCCATGCCCTGGATCAGCCCCGGCATCATGACGTTCTCGACGGCGCTGAACTCGGGCAGCAGATGATGGAACTGGAACACGAAGCCGAGGAAGCGGCCGCGCAGCGCCGAGAGCGCTTCGCGAGAGCGTGCGAAGACGTCCTCGCCGCGGAAGCGGACCGTGCCCGCGCTCGGGTGGTCGAGGGTTCCGAGGATGTGCAGGAACGTCGATTTGCCGACGCCGCTCTGCCCGACGACGGCGATCCGATCGCCCTCGGCGATCTCGAGGTCGAGCCCGTGGAGCACGTCGACGCGGCCGCTGCCGGTCTCGAAAGACCGATCGAGGTTCCGGATCTCGACCAGGGGCGTGCCGTTCGGCGCATCGACCGTCTCGCTACTCATGCCGCAACCCTGCCGCGGGATCGATCCGCGCGCCCTGCCGGCTCGGCAGCAGGGTCGCGCCGAGCGAGAGGATCATGGCGATCGCGGCGACGCCCGCGACCTGGACGGGGTCGACCCGCGACGGCAGCTCGCTGAACTGGTAGACGCTCGCGGGCAGTGTATCGATCCCGGTCACGCGCTCGATGATGTCCTGGATCCAGGAGAGCTGGCCCGTGACCGCGATGCCGGCGGCCACGCCGATCGCCGTGCCCGCGAGGCCGATCAACGTCCCTTCGAGCGCGAAGATGCGCTCGATCAGCGCGTCCTCCGCGCCCATCGCCTTCAGGATCGCGATGTCGCTCGACTTCTCCATGATCATCATGACCAGGGTCGCGACGATCACGAACGCGGCGACGACCATGATCATCGTGAGCAGCAGGAACATCATGACGCGCTCCGTCTTGAGCGCCTGGAAGAAGGCCGGGAAGACCGCCTTCCAGTCGCGCGAGTACCACGGGTAGCCGTCGAGGGCCGAGACGACCTGGTCGCCGACGATCTGCGACCGGTAGTGGTCGGTCGTCCGCGCCTCGATCCCGTCCACGACGTCGCCGGTCTTCCGGAAGTCGCGGGCAGCCTCGAGGGTCGTGTAGGTGAAGGCCTCGTCGTATTGGTAGAAGCTCGACTCGAAGACGCCGACGACGGTGAATCGCTTGAGGCGCGGCCCCGGGCCGAGCGGCGTCGGCGGACCGCCGAAGGGCGAGATCAGCAGCATCGTGTCCCCGATCGCGAGCCCCATCGACATCGCCAGGTGACCGCCGACGATGATGCCGGGCGCGCGCGGGTCGGGCCCCTGCGAAGCGAAGCGGGCGACCAGGCTGTCCCGATCCTCGCCGTCGAGGCCGAGGGCGTCCGTGCCGTCGTCCCACAGCGGCCGCAGATCGTTCTCGAGATCCGTCACGTCGCCGACCGTCGACGGGTCGACGCCGCGCAGCCGGACGCTCGCGATCTGTCCCTGGTTGCCGCGGACCATACCCTCGGCGTCGATGTACGGACTCGCCGCCTCGACGCCTGGGGTGGCGACGACCTTCGCGAGAATCTCCTCGTGGTCGTCGAAGGGGCCGAAGCTCGAGTGAACGGTGAAGTGGGCGCGGTTGCCGAGGATCTCCTCGCGCCAGGTCTGCTCGAAGCCGTTCATGACGGAGAGCACGACGATGATCAACCAGACGCCGGCGGCGATCCCGCCGACGCAGATCGCCGTGATCGCGGAGATGAAGACCTGACGACGCTTCGCGACGAGATACCGGATCGCGATGAACCACTCCACGCTCTTGCGCATCGCGACGAAGCCACCGATCGCGAGGGGCACGAGGCCGAGTACGATCGTGCCCGAGACGACGCCGAGGACCGCCGCCGAGGCCTGGGCGGCGGGTGCGAGCGCCGCGCCGTCGGGGACGAGCGCGACGAGCACACCGGGCAGCAGCCCGATCGCCGCGACGCCCAACAAGGTCTCGAGGCTCGCGCGCTCGCCGCCCCCGCGCAGTCGACGGAGCAGCCCGGCCAGCACGGCGATCGCGGCGGCCACCCCGAAGACGGCCGCGGGCGGCATGATCTCTCCGGCCGAGCCGAGCGCGAGCCCGACGCCGAGCGCGGCGCCGCCGGTCGCGAGCAAGCTCGTCGTCCCCTGCGAGAGGAAATGCAGCAGCGCCCGAGCGAGCACCACGAAGAAGAGGCAGGCCCCCGCGCTCGCGACGAGGTTCTCGATGAAGACGGCACGCCACTCCGCCCGGGTGTAGACCGCGTCCGCGGGGAAGTTCTCCACCGTGGCGAGCAGCGCGACGAGCAGACTCACGAAGACCGCGGAGAGGATCGGCGAGAGCCAGCCCTGGGCGACCCGCGCGAAGCGGTCGAGCACCAGGAGCGCCGACCCGAGATACACGAAGGTCATGGCGAGGATGCCCGCCGCGAGCGAGACGATGAACGCGACCGCGACGCTCCCGCCCGCCGCATCGAGGCTCGACGCGAGGCTTCCGAGGATTCCGTCCACGCGCGTCAGTCCTTCCCGCCCGCGCCCGCCGCGGCGACCTGGCCGCCTTGCGCGAGCAGCGTCGCCCGGATGAACGCGTCGAGGTCGCCGTCGAGCACGCCCTCGACGTTGCCGATCTCGAGATCGGTGCGGTGGTCCTTCGCGCGCTGCTGGGGATGGAGCGTGTAGGAACGGATCTGGCTGCCGAAGCCGATCTCGCGTTTCTCCCCGGTCAGCTCCTCCACCTTCGCCTGCTGCTGCTGGCGCTCGAGCTCGAAGAGCTTCGCGCGCATGATCTTCATGGCCGTCGCCCGGTTCTTGTGTTGGGACCGCTCGTTCTGGCACTGCGCCACGATCCCGGTGGGAATGTGGGTCAGCCGGACGGCCGAGTCCGTCTTGTTGACGTGCTGACCGCCGGCGCCGCTCGCGCGATAGGTGTCGACCCGCAGATCGCTCTCGTCGATCTCGACCTCGACCGCGTCGTCGATCTCCGGGACCGCCGTCACGCTCGCGAAGGCCGTGTGCCGCCGGGCATTCGAGTCGAAGGGCGAGATCCGGACGAGGCGATGGACGCCCTGCTCCGTGTTCAGGTAGCCGTAGGCATACTCGCCTTCGATGCGCAGGGTCACGCCGCGAATGCCGGCTTCCTCCGCCTCCTGGATGTCCAGGATCTCCGTCTTGTACGCGTGGCGCTCGGCCCAGCGCAGATACATCCGCAGCAGCATCTCGGCCCAGTCGCAAGCGTCCGTGCCGCCCGCGCCGGAGTTGATCGAGAGCAGCGCGTCGCTGCCGTCGTACTCGCCGCCGAGCAGCTGCTGGACCTCGGCCTGCTCGAGCACGCCCTCGAGCTCGCCGCACTGCGCGAGTCCCTCGGCCAGCAGCGAGGCATCCTTCTCCTCTTCGGCGAGCTCGAGGCTCGCCTCGGCGTCGTCGAGTCCGGATTCGAGTCGATCGTGGAGTCGGAGCTCGGCTTCGACGGCGTTCTTCTTCCGGCCGACCGCCTGGGCCGCGTCCGGGTCGTCCCAGAGATCGGGGCGCGCCATCTCGCCTTCCAGCTCTTCGAGCTGGCGGCGAAGTCCCGCTACGTCAAAGACGCCCCCGGAACTCGTCGAATCGTCCGCGCAGATCGCGAATCCGGTCGGCGAGCTCCCCGACATCGAAACGTGCGTCGTTCTCCCCACTCATCTCCAGGTCCTTCTCCATCTCGGGCGGCGCACGACGACCGAAGCGGGATCGCCCGGACGATCGGGCACTTCGACACCGCGTTCCGCGCCTCAGTGCGCCTCTTGCTGCTTTTTCTCTCGGGCGAACGCCCAGCCCGCGCCCAGGATCCACGCCACCGTACAGCCCGCAGCGAAGACGTCCCCGTGACGAGCGTAGAACGTGGGCGGGCGATTCGTCGGGATCCCGATCTCGCCCACGACCGTGGCCGGCTCGAAGAGCGCGCTGTGCTGGACGACCCGACCTCGCGCGTCGATCAAGGCCGATACACCGGTGTTCGCGGCCCGCACGACCGGGAGACCGTTCTCCGCCGCGCGCATCGCCGTCATCGCCAGGAATTGGTGGGGGGCGCCGGTGCGACCGTACCAGGCATCGTTCGTGATCGCGAGAAGGGCGCCGGCGCCCTCCCCGCCCATGCGCCGGACCAGGTCGGGAAAGATCAGCTCGTAGCAGATCGGCACGCCGACCGGCCGGCGCCGATCCGGATCTCCCGGCCAGACCAGCGCCAGATTCCGCGGACGTTCGCCCGGGGTGACGTCGCTCGACGAGAGCCCGCTCGCGATCGCCTGGAAGAACTGGCCGAGCACGTCGCGCAGCGGCACGAACTCGCCGAAGGGAACCAGGTGGGTCTTGTCGTAGCGATCCTCGAGGACGCCGTTCGGGTCGAAGAGGAAGGCACTGTCGTAGTACGCGGAGAAGCGCCGCGCCTCCCAGTCGACCTCGACGCCCATGCCGCCCACGACGAGGCTGGCGCCGGAGTCGCGCGCGAGGTCCGCGAGACGCCCCCGGAGCGGCCCGTCCTGCTCGACGAGCCCCGGCACCGCCGTCTCCGGCCAGACGATCCAGTCCGCGTTCGGCGCCACTTCCCGGCTGAGCGCCAGATACCGCGACAGGATCTCCTCGCGCCGCGCCGCGTCCCACTTCCGCCCCTGGTCGACGTTGCCCTGGATCGCCGCGACCCGGACCGTCTCGAAGGCCACGCCCACGTCGGAACCGATCCACCACCCGAGCGGATGCAGCAGGACCACGGTGCCCACGACGACGAGCAGGTCCCGACGCCGCGCCGCGCTCCGGTCGACCCACCACGCCGCGAGTGCGAGACCGACGGCGGCGGCGACGAACGAGAGGACGTAGACGCCGCCGATGCGGGTCCAACCGAGCAGCGGCGCGTCGAGGTGGAGTCCGTAGCCGAGCGTCCCCCACGGAAAGCCGCCCAGGAAGTGGCCGCGCGCCCAGTCGACGGCCACCCACGCGGCGGCGCCGAGCGCGATGCCCGCCAGGCCCGGGTGCACGAAGCGCGTGAAGCCCCACGCGAAGAGCGCCGTAAAGGGCGCGACGTAGAGCGCGGGGACCACCGGCGCGAGCAGCCCCATCGCCAACGGCATGCCGGCGTAGATCACGACCACGACGAGGAACCAGTAGAAGAAAACCGTGTGCGCCACGAAGCTGGCGAGGAAAGCCACCCGGAGCGCGCGTCGCGGAGACAGCCCGCGCAGCCCGACGACGAGCGCCGCGGGGGCGCCCCAGGTCGCGAGCAGACCGAGATCGAAGGCCGGCGTATCGAGGGCCGCCGCGAGGGGCAGCTCGTGCGGAAACGCCAGGAAGGTGAGGACGCCGTAGAGCACCAACGCCCGTCGATCCGGCGCGGCCGCGGCCCCGCCACCCCGCCCCGCCCCCGCGGCGCGCCGCGGCAACGCGGCCCTGGTCGGCGGGGCCCCCCCGCCAACCC
>JBCCZJ010000353.1:0-5877 GCA_039187915.1 Myxococcota bacterium | reverse complement strand
GGCCGGAAGCAGACGCTCCCGGCCTTTCTTGAGGTTTCCAAGGTCGCGGCGCGAGGCCGCGGCCCGTGTCTTTCCGGGGGGCGGGGGATTCGGCCTGAACCCCCGGGCCCGCTCCTAGAAGCGTCGACGGACGCCGACGACGCCCACCACCGCGCCGAGCGCGGCCACTGCCGAGAGCATGCTCGCCGGCTCGGGCACCGTCACGTCGATCGAAATGTTGTTCGCGACACCGTCGCCACCGCCGTACGCGTCCGCGTAGGTGGAGAGGGCGCCGATGTTGATCGTGGTCGTGCCCTCGTCGCCGGCGACGAACTGGATCTGGAAGCTGTCCGGGCCTGCGCCGGCAGCCGGCGTCGTGCTCACGCCCTGGAAGAGGTTGATCGACGTGCCCGGGCGAACGCCACCCGGCGGCTCCTCGACGCCCGAGGCGACGTTGCTCAGGCCGCCGAACATGACCGTCGGCGAGAAGTTGAAGATCGACGAGGGGACAACCGTCGCGGTGCCCTGGGTCAGGATCAGCGGATCGTAGTCGGCGGCGCGCAGACCGAGCGCCAACGCTTCGGGGCCGGGGGAGGTGCTGACCACGATGTCGATCGTGACCGTCGAGCCGGGCGTCGTGGTGACACCGGCGATCTGGGGCGACGTGATGTCGAGCGCTGCATGCGCGAGCGTGGCGCCGAGCAGAGTCGTCAGAGCGGCCGTGAGGGCCAGAGAAAGTCGCATGAGATTTCCTTTCCTTCTCCCGTGAACGGAGGCGGGCAGCAGAGCCGCTCTACCCCTCGATTTCGGACGCTTCACGGGATGGGAGATGAATGGATCGATCCGATCGGAGTTCGCCGTTTCGCACTTCGGCTTCGACCGTCTTCGTTCGAACTCACACCCGAACCGAGGTCGCGCCGCGTCGGGCGCTGCGGGTCGGGGGTGATCAGTTGCAGGCCAACATGAGCGTGTAGTCCATCGTGGAGATGGCGCCGTCGCCGTTGAGGTCGGCTGCCGCAACGAAGCCATCCTCGCCTTCCTGGATACCGAGCGAAGCCTGGATGATGTCGACGTCCAGGCCATCCGTGATGCCGTCGCCGTTGATGTCGGTCGAGGCCGGGCACGCCTCCTGCGCAAACGAAGCCGTCGCCATCGCAAACGTGCTCGCCGCGATCAGAAGGCTCCCCACTACCTTGAGCATCTCGTTTCTCCTCTTTGAGTCCGCATCGCGCGACTCTCTGAAGAACTGAGGATACCCGGAAACGATCGGGATTCCATCCATCTACGCCTGATCCCGAATCGAATGCCGGGCCTCGCACGCGACACTTCGGAGTCCGCGGGGCTACTTCTCTCGAGAGCGTCGTCGTCGAATTCGTGCCCTCCGGAGCGGCTGCCTCCCGTTCTGTCGGAGCGTCGATTGACGACGTGTCAGGCAAGGCGAGAACGCCCGCTCGCGATTCGAGCCCCCCAACGAACCGCGCCGGCGCAGGGAGGCGGTGATGGAAATCCGACACTGGATCGAAGGGAAAGACCTACGTCTCGGTCGGCGAGGCCTGCACGTCTGCGCCGCCGCGATGCTCCTCGCCGCAACCGCCTTCACGAGCGCGACGGCGACTGAAGCCGGGCCGCGGCATTTGATCGTCAAGTACCGCGTCGAGGGCCCGCACGCGCTCGAGGCCTGCGCGGAGCGATTGAGTCGCGAGGGCCGCGCCTTCGCCCCACACACCGCCGACGGCAGCGATCGGCTCGATCGGCTGCAGTCGCAATTCGGTCGCCTCGCCCATCGCTCCCTCTTTCGCCGCGCACGCAACGGCGACTTCGCGACCGAGGCCCGAACGCTTCGGGAACGTCTGCGCGCCGCCCGAAACCGGCGCGGCGCCCGTGGGCGCGGGGCGAGTGCGGGCCCGTCGCGCTGCGGTCCCGCCTGCGACGCGAAGCTGCCCGAGCTCGCCCACGTCTATCGCGTGGCGCTGCCGGCGCAGGTCGATGACGCCGAGCGCCTGGTCGAAGCGCTGCGTGCAGCGCCGGAGGTCGAATACGCGCACCTGGACTACGACGTCCTGCCCGACCAGCTCGCGCCGCCCTTCGACGATCCCTTCCTCGCTTCCGTGGGCAGCTGGGGTCAGCCCTACGCAGACCTCTGGGGTCTCGACCAGATCGGAGCACGCGAAGCCTGGCAGACGACGGTCGGAGAGGGCGTGCTCGTCGCGGTCGTCGACACGGGGATCGACGTCGGTCATCCCGACATCGCGGCGAACGTCTGGGTGAATCCCGGCGAAGACCTCGACGGCGACGGGATCGCCGAACCGCACGAGTACGACGGCGTCGACTCCGACGGAAACGGCTTCGTCGACGACCTCGTCGGCTTCGACTTCGGCGATTCGATCGACGCCAACGAGGACGGCGACTTCGACGATCCGGACGACGTGAATGATCCCGATCCGTTCGACGAGCGCGGCCATGGCACGCACGTCGCCGGCACGATCGCCGCGGTCGCCGGCAACGGCGAAGGCATCGTCGGCGTGGCTCCGGGTGTCCGCGTCATGGCCGTGAAGGGTTTTCCGCGCGAGGGCAGCGGCGTCGACTCGGTGCTCTGGCGCGCAGTGCTCTACGCCGCCGAGAACGGTGCGCAGGTGATCAACAACAGCTGGTCGTGCGGAACGCCCTGTCCGCGCAACGATCTCGCCCGCGATGTCCTCGCGCACGTCGAAGCGCTCGGCGCCGTCGTCGTGACCAGCGCGGGCAACACCCGTGCGGACGTCGTTCACCGCGCGCCCGAGAATACCGACGCGGTCCTGACCGTGGGCTCGATCGGCTTCGACGAGCGACTCTCCTCCTTCTCCAACCGGGGCTACGGCGTCGACGTGGTCGCCCCGGGCGGCGAGCCCGGCGTCGAGTCCGGCGTACAGGTCGCGCGTCGCAACATCCTCTCGTTGCTGACGAGCGCTCCGCTCGAGTCCGAGGCGCCCTTCGTCGTCGACGAGCGCTATCGCCGCCTCGCCGGTACGTCGATGTCGGCGCCGCACGTGGCCGGCGCGGTCGCTCTCCTGCGCAGCCTGTATCCCGAAGCCTCTCCGCTTTCGATCCGTGAGCAGGTCCGGCTCTCCTGTCGCGATCTGGCCGCTCCGGCCCACGATTGGCTCGTCGGCGCGGGGGCGCTCCACCTGCCGACGCTGCTCGGGACGCCGCCCCCGGACGTGGCGATCGAGATCGAGGCCCCCGCTTCGGGTGCGCTGCTCGATCCGGCCGACGGCCCCTTCGTCGTCGCCGCCGAGGCGAGCGGCACGGACGTCGCCGCCGTCGACCTCGCCTGGGCGACCGGCCTCCGACCGCGCGCGTTCGCGCCGCTCGGCGACGCGCCGGCCTTTCGCCCGATGGAAGAGGGCGTGACTTCGCAGCGCTGGAAGTGGATGCCCTCGATCGACACCCAGGGCCCGCGCCTGCTGCGCGTGCGCGTCGCGCTCCGGGACGGCCGGACGATCGAGCGATTCCGCGCCTTCGCGGTCGAATCGATCGAACCCGCGGCGCTCACCCGAGGCGAGCGTGAGGTCGGCATGCCGACGACCGACGGGCGTCGTGCGGCCTGGCCGATGGCGGTCGACGATGCCGACGTGGCCGATCTCGGCGTCGCCGTGGTTCCCGCGCGTGCCGGTCGCTCGACCGATCCGCCCGAGAGCGAGCCGCCGGTGATCGCCGTGGAGGGGCGAACCCAGGCGGTCGATCTCGACGGGCGCCTGCTGGCCTGGCAGCGTCGCCTCGACGGCGACTTCGGCATCGAGTGGTGCCGCGTCGGCCGATCGCGCGGCGTCGACGCGGCGCCGCGCTGCGACGTCCGTGCGGTCCCGAATGGGGACGCGATCCTGTCCCGCCCCTACGTCGGGAAGGGATGGATCGTCTGGCAGGCCGACCTGGGGGGCACGAGCGCGATCGAGGGCTGCCGGATCGCGCGCCTCTCCGACGACTGCGTTCCGCGGCCGGTGGTCGGACTCGATCCGAACGGGACCCGGTGGCGCCTACGTTCCTTCGACGGGAAATCCATGCTCCTCGAGGCGCTCGGACGGATCGCGCTCTGCACGCTCGCCGAGGACGGCGCGGCCTGTGTGCCGGAGCCGATCGCCGTGGCGGGCGGGACCGACAACTCGACGGACTCCCTGCACGATGGCCATCTCGTCGCGCTTCGCACCGCCCGCTTCGAGTTCGGTCCGGGGCCCGGCTGTCTGCCCGGCGAGTTCTTCCCGGGCTGCGAGCCGGAGGTGTCGTTCGTGGGGCAGATCTCGCTCTGCACGCTCGAGCGGACGGAGGCGAACGGACTGCAGTGCTCGCCCGTACCCGTGACGGAGCCGGCGCCGCTGGCGCTCTTCGGTCGCGTCGCCCTCGACGGACGGCGACTCGCCTGGTCGTTCGGAAGTGCGCTCGAGGACGCTGCGCTCTACACCTGCGAGTTCGACCCCGCTTCGGGCGCGTGTCCGATCGAACGGATCGGCGGGGCGCTCGGCGCCCAGACGGACGTGGATCTCGCCGACGGGCGGATCGTGTGGCGCGGCGCGCGGGAGGCCGGCGACGTCATCTGGTCCTTCGCGCTTCCCCGGCTCCTCGTCCCGCAGCCGGTCGCGACCGCGCGCCACGGCTTCTTCTATCTGCCGCTCTTCGCGTCGCCGGGCGATGCCGAGGGCCTCGCCTACGAGGTCGACGTCCTCGAGTCGGGCGATCCGTCGCTCATCCGCGGTCGGCCCTGGTTGCTCGACTCGGGTCGTCCGGGCGGTTTCGTTTGGCTCGTCGGGTGGACCGGGAAGGATCGCGCGGGCCACGCCGACGTCCGAATCCGCGCCACGAGCTCGGACGGACTCTCGACGGCGCGCGACGTCCGCATCGAGGTGGAGGCGGTCAAGCCGGCGAAGCGGGCGCGGCCTAACGCCGCGGCACGAAGCCGGGCACGCGGCGGTCGCGGGCCTCGATGATCAGGTGGTGATCCGGAGAGCGTGAGCAGGCCGGGTCCGTCCGAGAGGCGTCGCCGAGCAACCGGAACGCCTGGCAACGGCAGCCGCCGAAATCGATCTCGCGATCGGGGCAACTCCGGCAGGGCTCGGGCATCCAGTCCGTGCCCCGATAGGCGCGCATGCCCGGCGCATCCGTCCAGGCCGTTTCGAGCGTGTGCGCGTGCACGTCCCAGAACTCGAGCCCCTCGATCTCGCCCGCTTCGTGACACGGCAGCACGCGACCGGTCGGGTCGACCACCAGCGCGACTCGCCCCCATCCGCCCATGCATGGCTTCGGTCGGTCCGAGAAGTAGTCGGGCAGGACGAAGAGCATGTTGGGACCGCGCTCGCGAAGCCGCGCCTGCGCGGCCTTCACGGTCGCGCTCGCGCGGGCGAGCTGCTCGGGCGTCGGCATGAGCGCGGCGCGGTTCAGCAGCGCCCAGCCGTGGTACTGGGTGTTCGCGAGCTCGAGGCGGTCGGCGCCGACGCGCTCGGCCAGATCGATCACGTCCCCGATCCCGTCGAGGTTCTCGCGATGGAGCACGCAGTTCAGGGTCAGCGCGAGATCCAGCGCCTTCGCCCGCTCGCAGACCGCGAGCTTGGCCTCGAAGCTGCGGGTCCCGGCGATCCGGTCGGATCCCTCGGCGGTCGCGTCCTGGATCGAGACTTGGACGCTGCGCAGTCCGATCTCGGCCAGCGCCGACAGTCCGTCCGGCTTGAGCGGAAGCCCGGCGGTCACGAGATGGGGGTAGAGGTCCGCCCGCACGGCGCGTTCGAGGATCTCCGGGAGATCGGCGCGGGCGCTCGGCTCGCCGCCGGTGAGCCCCACGTGCACGACGCCGAGCGCGGCGGCCTGCTCGAAGACGCGTCCCCAGTCCGCTGCCGACAAGGATTCGCGGCGCTCGCGGAACGCCAGCGGATT
>JBCCZJ010000352.1:0-5879 GCA_039187915.1 Myxococcota bacterium | reverse complement strand
TCCGCGATCGGCGTCTCGTCGGGCGTCGCCGCCGCGATCCAGGCCGCCTCGGCGGAGTCGAGGGCATCGGTCATCGCCTGCGCGAGGGCGTCCCCCCCGCCCACGGCGATCCAGAGACCCGTCGTCCCCGGCATGATCTGACGACCGGAGAAGTCTCCCGCCGCCGAGCCGCCGTCGATCACGACCCGCACCTTGTCGGCGTGGGCCCCGAGGCGGACGCCGGTCACGAGATCCGAATCGACCGAGACGCTGCTGGCCGTGCTGGCCGCCGCGATGCCCGGGAGATCCACGACGAGACGCGCCGGATCCTCGAGGGTGAAGGCCTCGAGCGCACCGATTCCGCCGTCGGTCGTGAGACCGACGAGGACACCGCCGTCCGTGGCCTGCGCCGTCACGCCCGTCAGCGTCGTCGCCGAAGGCGGTGCCGCCACGATGGGCGCGGCCTCGGGCGTCTCCTCGAAGGACACCTGGGCGTCTTCCGCGGGGATGTCCTCGGCCTGCCAGGGCGAAGTCCCGCTCTCGTCGTCGATCCCTTCTTCGAAGAGGTCGGCGCTTCCGAGCGTGGTCGATCCCGGCATCACGCGAACGGTGAGCCCGGCATCCGTCGAGAGCACGTCCGCCGTGCCCTCCCCGGCCATCACGATCTCGACCCGCGTGAGCGGCGTGCCGCCGTCCTCGTCGTAGGTCGACAGCGTGACGAGATCCACGACGCCGTCATAGGCCGCGACCTGCTGGTCCTCGTCCCGCACCGCCCCGACGAGGTCGCCCTCGTCCGGCTTGCCGACGCCGACCAGGTCGATCACGACCAGGTTCTCATCGCTCGACGCGGTCACCGAGTAGACCGGATCGATCAGCCCAGCGAGGGTGACGATCGAGTCGTCCCCGTCCCGCGTGACCGAAACGTCCCCGATCGTCTGAACCGTCGAGGTTGACGCAGGCGTGCCCGTCGTGGGCGCCTCCGGCGTCGCACAGCCCGCAGCCACGATGGCGACAACGAACGTTGCCATCGCGCTCCGGATTCCCATAGAAAGCCATCCGTTCTTCGGATCGACCATTGAGCTCACCCTCCCTGGCTCAAACGAATCCGCAACTCCACGTCCTTCGTCGTCTGTTCACCTGCGAAGTTCTCGTAGGTCTCCTTGACGAGGACGAGGTTGTCACCGATGTGAATCACCTGACCGTTGTTCTTTCCGATCGCGCTGCCTTCTCGCACGATGTACGAGCGGCCGCCGGGATCGAGGATCAGGGCGCGAGGATTGTTCGCGTCCCAGATCACCGCGGAGAGCTCGAGCTGACCCAGCTCGAAGTCCCCCAACGGTCCAAAGTCCCGCACCTGCTCTTCGTCGGACTCTTCCGCTGCGAAGCGGAACGAGCGGAAGGGGTCGCGCTTCCCGCGCGGGTCGTAGAAGTAGTCGGCGCCGCCGGCGGCGTAGCTCGTGCCGCTGCCCTTCTTCGCCTTCGCCTTCTTGCCCTTCTTGCCCTTCTTCGCGCGCTTGGTCTTGCCCTTCTTGCCCTTGTCGCGATTCGCGAGCGCCTGGCGCTCCTTCTCGAAGTCCGACACACCAGGCTTCCCGGACTCGTCTTCCTCGCCCCCGCACCCGGTCGTGATCGCGACCAGCGAGAGTGCCAGCAAGAGCACCATGAAAAGCTTCGAATAGTTCACTTGTCCCCGCTCCTCGACTCGGCCTTCCATCAGATCACGCCTCGCCACTCAGGAATCGGTAGGTGGTCGCCTTGCCGGTGACCTTGAGACGCGTCGCCGCGCGGCTCTCCGTCAGCACGTCGATCTCGAGTGCGCCGACGTTCACGATTCGCGGAAGCGTCGCCACCATCTCGAAGAATCGGGCGAGATCGTGGTAGGTGCCTTCGAGCTCCAGGTTGAAGGGGACCTCCGCGTAGAAGTCGCGCTCGACCTCCTTGCTCCGATCGATCGATTTGATCGACACGCCCACCTTCTTGCCGGCGGTGCTGATGTCCTGGAGCAGGTCCTCGAACTGCTTTCGGTTCGGGAGCTGCTTCAGAGCGAGATCCAGGTCACGCTCGAGTCCGGCCACCTCCGCCTCGAAGGCCGGCAGGTTGTTCGCGACGGAACGCGCGTTGTTGAGCGTCCGCTGCAGTTCCTGGGCCTGGGCCACGAGCTCGGCTCGTCGGGCCTGGGCAGGCTGGTACGACATGTACCAGTAGCTGGCCGCGATCCCTACGAGCAGCAAGCTGACCACCGCGAGGCGAATCGCCTTCGGGACCTTGGCGAGCTGCTCGAGCTTCTCGTCGAAATCGACGTTCATGTCCAACGCCATGACTCCCCCCTGCTCAGGACTTCGCCTCGTCGGCCTTCTTCTTCTTGGCCGGCGAGGTGCGGTCTGCACGAATCTCGAAGTTCACGAGGCGGACGCCCTTGACGACCTTGCCCCCCGAAGTCTTGTCGAGATCGACGTTCTTGAAGTACGGCGACGCGTTCAGGCCGCGGAGGAAATCCGCGACGACGCCGGTGTCGAGGCTCTGCCCCTCGAGCTTGATGCCCTTGCCCTTCGTCGAGATGGACGTCAGCCAGAGACGATCCGGAACCCGCGACGACAGCTCGTCGAGGACGCGAACCGGTCCGTTGCGGGCCTGTTCGAGACTCTCGATCACGTCGAGCTTGCTCTGGAGCTGCTTCTTCCGCTTCTTGAAGGTCTTGACGAGCTTCTTCTGCGGCTCGTAGCGGGCGATGTCCGCTTCGAGCTGGGCGACGCTCTGCTCCGCCGCGGCAAGATCGCTCTTCACGCCCTTGTCCGTGAGAAAGATCCCGCCGCCGATCACCACGAGACCGAGCACCAGCAGGGCGACCGACTCGCGGAGGTCCGCGGCGCGGCGTGCCTCGCGGTGCGGCAGAAGGTTGATTTCCATCATCATCAGTCGAGTCTCCTCGTGGCCAGTCCGATCGCGACCGGAAGCATCGGCGCCATCGTCTCGAGGTACTGCGCGTCGAACCCCTTGCTCGGCAGCATGTGCGCCAGCGGGTTCAGCAGGTCGGTCTCGAGCCCGGTGCGGTCCGCGAAGGCGGCCGCGAAGCCGGAGATCTTCGAGCCGCCGCCCGAGAGCAGCACCTTCGTGATCCGTGCGTCCGCCGCGGTCGCGGCGAAGAAGTCGAGGGAGCGGCTGATCTCGCCGATCACCGTGTCCGACACGCTCCGCATGGCCTGCTCGACCTCCTGCGGGATGACTTCCTGGACCTGCCCGTCGTCGCCGGGCGCTCCGCCCATCTTGATCCGCTCGGCCTCTTCGTACGAGACGGAGAGGGCCTTCTGGATTTCTTCGGTGTACTGCGCGCCGCCGGTCATGATGTCCCGGGTGAAGGCCGGGATGCCGTTGCGGAGCACGTTGATGTTGACGACCTGGGCCCCGATGTTGACGAGCGCCGTGACGGCGTCGGGATCCTGCTCGTAGTTCATCTCGAAGGCGTTCTGCACCGCGAAGCCGGCGACGTCGATCGCGACCGGGTTGAGACCCGCTTCGCTGATGACCTGAACGTAGTCGTCGATCAGATCCTTCTTCGCGGCGACGAGGAGGACGTCCATCTGTCCCTCCTCTTCGTTCGAGTCGAGAATCTGGAAGTCGAGGTTGACCTCGTTGACGTCGAAGGGGATGTACTGCTCCGCCTCCCACTGGATCTGGTCTTCGAGCTCTTCGCGGGTCATCTGCGGGAGATTCACGCGCTTGACGATCACGCTGTGACCCGAGACCGCTGCGGCCACGTCCTTCGACCCGATCTTGCCCGCCTCGACCGCTTCACGGATCGAGTCGACGATCGCGCTCGAGTTCAGGAACGCGCCCTGGACGATCGCCTCGGAGGCGAGCGGCGCCTGACCGAGGCTCTTGAGCTCGAAGCCCTTGTCCCGGCTCTTCGTGGAGATCTCGACCGCCTTGACCGAACTCGACCCGATGTCGAGGCCGATCAGCGAGGCCTTGCCGAAGCTCGGAAGCGAAAAATTCATCGCGAGGAATCCCCCTGTCCTATTGCCGGTATCCGGAGAAGTCGGACTCGTCCGAGCTCCCCCGCGTTTCCGCGACGTCCATCTGACCGAAGACGCGGTCCTTGTCCGAAACCTTCAGTCCGAGGGCCAGGAGGATCTTGCGCTTGGTATCGAGACGGCACGGGCGCCCTGCTTCGACGCGATCGATCGTCAGCGTCGAAAGGCCTGCCTTCCGCGCGAGCTCGGCTTTGCTCATCATGAGGTTCTCGCGAAACCTCTGAACCTGATTACTGGCCACCGGTCATCCTCCGGGACCCGAGCCGCTCTGGTCGGGTCCGACTAGAGGGGTATCGGGTCGCTGTTTCAGGGACTTGAGAGCCCTCGCCGCGGCTTCGTTGTGCGGCGGATCACATCTGATATGCGCGCAACGGAATCGCACGCCCCGACTACACCGGAGGTAGACCGTGGGCATTTTCCAGCGCGCAAAACATTTCAGGGCTGGCGGCCTTCGGCCGATACGAAGGGCATGTTCGATCGAATCCTGGTCATCGATGACGACGAGGCGCTCCGGGAAAGCCTGGAGTTGATCCTCTCTGCGGAGGGCTACGCGGTCCTCACCGCCGACTGCGGCGAGGCCGCGCTCGACCTGGTCGAGTCGTCGCCCGTCGACGCCGTGCTCTGCGATCTGCGCATGCCTGGCCTCGACGGCTTCGACCTGCTGCCGCAGATCTCGCGGCAACTGCCCGGCGTGCCGATCATCCTGATGTCGGCACACGGCACGGACGACCTCGCCGTCGAAGCGATCCAGCGCGGCGCCTACGACTATCTGGCGAAGCCCTTCCAGCCCGCCGAGATCCGCCTGACCCTCCTCAAGGCGCACGAGCGCGAGGGGCTCCGGCGCAAGACCGAGCTCCTCCAGCGGGACATGAAGCAGTCCCTCGGCGAGCGGGCGATCGTCGCGGCCTCGGACGGCATGATCGACCTGCTCGAGATGCTGGAACGCACCGCCGGCTACAAATCGACGGTCCTCGTGACCGGCGAGAGCGGGACCGGCAAGGAAGTCATCGCACGGACGATCCACGCGCAGTCGCCGCGCCGCGACGCGCCCTTCGTGGCCGTCAACTGCGGCGCGATCCCGGAGAACCTGCTCGAGAGCGAGCTCTTCGGGCACGCGAAGGGCGCCTTCACCGGCGCGAATCGCGCCCATCGCGGCCTCTTCGCAGAGGCCGACCAGGGCACGCTCTTCCTCGACGAGATCGCCGAGATGCCGGTGGCGCTCCAGGTGAAGCTGCTGCGTGCCATCCAGGAGGAGGAGATCCGCCCCGTCGGCGAGACGAAGTCCCAGCAGGTCGACGTCCGCGTGATCGCCGCGACCGCGCGGGATCTCGAGCGCGAGATCGCCGAGGGACGCTTCCGGGAGGACCTCTTCTACCGCCTGAACGTGGTCCGCCTCGAGGTTCCGCCCCTGCGCGAACGACGCGAAGACATCCCTCTCCTCGTCGACCACTTTCTCTCGCGGTTCCGCGACCAGCTCGGCAAGCCCGTCCGCACCGTCGCCGACGATACCCTCGAGCTGCTGGTCGGCTACGCCTGGCCGGGCAACGTCCGCGAACTCGAGAATCTGATCGAGCGCGCCGTGATCCTGACCGACGGGGACGCGATCGAATCCAGCGCCCTTCCGAACGCCGTCTCCGAGACCAAGTCGCTCCCCGCGCTCGCCGACGAAGCCGAGACGCCCGAGTCCGACGAGGACCTGAACCTGAAGCGCGCCCGCCAGCGATTCGAAGCGAGCCTCATCCGCAGGGCCCTCGCCCGCACGGACGGCAACCGGACCCACGCCGCGAAGCTGCTCGAGATCAGTCACCGCGCCCTGCTCTACAAGATCAAGGACTACGGGATCCGAGACTGATCGGCGCGGCGCGAACG
>JBCCZJ010000351.1:0-5879 GCA_039187915.1 Myxococcota bacterium | reverse complement strand
CGTGCTCGTCGGCGACGCCGCCGCCCTCGCGCGGGCCTTCGACGCGGTCGCCCCCGATCGCCGGCTGCGCGCGATCGACGACGCCGGTCGAGTCGACTGAGCGAAGGCTCGGCCGGAGCGTGGCCTGACGCGCCGCGCGACGGCGGTCGGCGGTCGGCGGGAGCGTGGCCTGGCGCGAGGCGTGACGAAAATCCGTAGGAGCGCGGCCTAACGCGAGGCGCGCGCGCAGTCGGTCTCGGCCAGGAACGCGAGCGCCGTCTCCGACGCCGGATCGCCCTCGAGGCTCATCGAGACGAGGATGCGCTGATGGTCCTGGCCGGCCACCTCGTGGCGCTTCGAGCGGGGCGAGAGCGGCGCGACGACTTCGTAGAGCCGATTCGACTGTCGTTCGAAGGTCGGCCCCTCGCCCTCTGCCGTCAGCAGCAGCGACGGCGGCGCCGGCGCGTCCACGTTCGTCACGACCGAAGCCTGGGCCTCCCAATCGCCTTCGCCGGCGAAGCGGCGCTCGAAGTAGGCGCGGCTCGCGCCGGCCGCGTAGGTCGCTTCGTCGGCGAGGTCGTAGCCCGCGCCGCTCACCAGCACGAGGCCGCAGAGACCGTCTCGATCGGTGCCGTGGCGGGCGAGCGGCGCGTCGGCGAGCCCCACGCGCGCGGCGAGCCAGGCGCCCGCGGAATGACCGCCGAGCGCGATCGCGTCGGGATCACCGCCGAAGCGGCCCACGTTCTCTCGCGCCCAGGCGACCGCTGCCGCGACGTCGTCGATCTGCGCGGCCCAGTCGACCCCGGGCTGGAGGCGATAGCTCGGCACGACGACGCCATACCCGCGCGCGGCGTAGAAGCGGCCGAGGTTGCGCATGGGCTCGATCCCGAGCGCGCCGAGCCGGCGATCGCCGTGGGTCCACCCGCCGCCATGCACGAAGACGAGCGTCGGCCAGTCCGTCGTGCCTTCGGCCGGAAGGAAGAGGTCGAGTCGATGCTTCTCGTCGTCGAACTCGGCGCCGTCGCGATACGCGAGGTCGAGAAGCGTCCGGTCGCTCGGCCAGTCCACCCCGCGATAGGCGAGGGCCGCGCCGAGCGTCTGCCGCTGACCCGCGCAGCCGGCGAGGAGCGCGACGGTGAGGAGGGTGGCGGTGACCGCCAGGGTGTTCCGCATCATCTCAGATTCCCGGGATCGTGAACTGGACCGAGGCGACCGACGCCTCGAAGTCGCCGACGAAGCGATCGAAGTAGTGCTCCTCGGGCGCCATGAACTCGAAGCGATACAGCCAGTCGCCGACCGGACAGCCGTATTCCAGGGTCCGCTTCTCGAGGCCGATCGCGTTGCGATGGCGGTACTCGAGCCGGAAGCAGGATTGGCCGCCGATCGTCGCGGGCCGGTTCGAAACGATCTCGAAGTTGCCCGTGCCGCTGTCGAGACGGCGGCTGTCGATGGAGATCTCCGCCATCTCCTGGACCGTGAGCGTGCCGCCCGTGTTCCGACCCGTGCCCTTCACGACGGCGCTCCGCGGAAAACGGCGGACCCAGAACTCTTCGAGTTCGCTGCCGTGGACCGTGAAGAAGAAATAGCCGCCGACCGGCGCGTAGTAGGAGGACATCCAGCCGAGCGGCATCTCCATCTTGATCTGCACCGGCGTCATGTCGAAGGGCCTCGGCGTCGTCTGGTCGATCGGCACCCACGGCGGCGCGCACGCCGTCGTCGCGAGCAGCAGGACCAGCCCGAGCAGGACCGCCTTCGTTCTCTGGATCTGCGAGCGCATCATCGCTCTCCCTGGGCAAGTTCCCGGATGTACTGTTCGATGTAGGCGCGGTCGCTGGCCTCGGGTGAGAGCTGGAGGTAGCGACGGAAGCCCGCGAGCGCCGCGTCCGACTCCTCGCCGGTCCGCGCGCGGGCGAGTCCCGTCGTCCGGTAGTAGGACATGGCCAGCTCGCGCACGGCGACCGCGCTCCGCCGATCGCGCCGCAGGGCCTCCTCGAAGGCCTCCCGCGCCTGCTTGATCGACGGCGTCGGCTGGTTCGCGATCGGCTTCGTCCGCTGGCCCATGAGCGCACGGCCGAGCACGACCCACGGCTCGGGATCGTCTCCGCTGCTCTCCGTCGCGCGGCGCGCCGTCTTCTCGGCGGAGCGGAAGAGCCCGGCGGCGAGCTCGAGCTCGGCCTGCCGGATCGTGACGGGCAGCAGGCGTCGCTGGAAGGCCGCCGCGTCGAGAATCGGCGGACGGGTCGCCCGCTGATCCGGGTACTTCGTCTGGATCAGCGTCTTCATGCCCTGCACGCGGGCCAGCACCGGCGGCGGTGGCACGAAGGGCACCCAGCCCCAGGCGCCCTGCGCGTGGACCTCGGCGATGTATTCGATCGTCGTCTCGTAGAGCTTCGGCGTCTCGCCGACCCCGTAGCCCGCCTCGTCGAGGAACTCGAGGCCGCGTTCGTCGGCGATGGTCTCGATCGTGTGATGGAAGTTGACCGCGCTCGTCATGTTCGCGGCCTGCAGCAGGAGCTTGGCCTCGCCGCCCCCCTCGACCATCGACGAGCCGACGCCGACCCAGGCCATCGTGTCCGCCGTCCGCCGCTTCTCGCGCCGTGCACGAAGCGCGTTGCGGTTGACGACGTGCGCGAGCTCCCGGGTCAGCATCGTCGCCAGCATGGTCTCGTCGGTCATCTGCGCGAGCAGCGCCGTGTGGATGTAGATCACGCCGTTCGCGAACGAGTAGCCGTCGATCGCGAGGTTCGAGATCACCTCGATCCGGGGCTCGAGCCCCGCCTGCCTCATCCGGGCCGGCGTCGCCCGCGCGAGCACCTGCGCGAGATAGGCATCGACCGACGCGTCATCGAAGTGGAGCCCGGCGGACTCGATCTCGTACTGGATCGCCCGCGACTCCTTCCAGAGCGCCTGTTCGTCGGGCTCGAGCTGGGCGGTCGTGCGGTCCGCGCCCATCGGCGGAAGCGGCGGCGTGACGCAGCCGATCGCGCCCGAGAGCGCGAGGAGCAGGAAGACGAGCCGAAAGCTGCGTGCGGCCCTCATCGCTCGATCCCCTTGAGCGCCATCTCGACGAGCGCCTTGTTGCCGCCCGGATCCCGAAGGTCGGCCAGCGGCATCGAGACCTTGTTGAAGAAGAGGATGTCGCCGGTCGCCGCCTCGACGAGCGCGACGAAGAGTTCCGCGGGCGTCGCGCCGGGGCCTCCGTAGGCGCCGGTCACGAGCGTCGCCGCCGCGCCGACCGCCACGAGCGCCTGGCGCTCGCCGGTCGGCACGTAGTCCGTCGCGATCATCAACACGTAGGCGTCGGCGGGCGTGCCGTCGAGCAGCGCCTTCGCGCGCGGCCCGAGCGTGTAGTCGAAGCCTTCCATCTGGGGCGGGAAGATCTGCGTCATGTCGTAGGTGTGACGCAGGATCGATTCCTTCGCCGACTCCCAGAGCAGCCAGGCCTGCTCGCCGTCGCTCACCTGCGGCTTCGCGTTCACGTTCTCCACGCCGAGCCGGAAGTCCGGTCGCGGCGGGTGCGAGCCTGCGTAGGGCACGAAGGTCTTGCCGGCACGCTCGACGATCTCGCGAACCGCGCTCTGGGCGTGCTCGTTCGCCGCGTCGCTCCAGTCCTGGACCTCCTGCTCGATGTCGCCGGACGACATCGAATAGACGGAGACGAGCGGCGGGACGAGGGTGATCCGCTCGACGTCGGCGAAACGCGCGGGGTAGTTCGCCGGCCCGCGGTAGGGCGGCGGGAGCGCCGCGCAGGCCGCGGAGAGCATCGCGACGCCACACGCGACGAGGGCGACGCGCGACAGGCTTCGGGGTCGGGGTCGATTCGGCAAGGCGCAGGCTCTCCTCGCGTGGCCCGTGCGGCGGGCGCGCGCGTCGCGTTGGGTCGGCCGGGCCCTCCGGAGGATCGGCCGTGTCGCCCCGTTGGATCGGCGTCGACGCCGGAATGGGTCGGCGGCGCCCACTATAGGGCAGGCCCGGCAGGGGAGAACCGCACCGCGCCCTCCGTCGGGGCCCGCCGCCTCGTCACGATTCCTCGGGCAACGGCCCCGTCCACTGGGCGCGCTGGGAGATTTCCAGCAGGTTGCCGTCCGGGTCGCACACCATCGCCATCCGCGCGACCTCGCCCAGGTTCCTGGGCCGGACCACGACCTGGCCGCCGGCCGCCTCGACCCGCGCCGTCTCGGCGTCGCAGTCGCGGATCTGCACGGTCAGGTAGAGCCACCCGCGCTGGGCCGGCGCGGGTCCGCTCGGCGCGTCGGACCGCTCCTCGAAGAGCAGCACCGAGTCCCCGCAACGCACCCGGTCCGAGGCCTCCTCCTCGAATCCGAGCACGTCCCGGTAGTAGGCCATCGAACGCTCGAGGTTCCGCACCGCGAGACGCACCCCGATCTGGGTCACGCCCTCGTCGCCCGTCGGGACGAAGACCACGCGATTCCCGTCCGGATCCGCCATCTCCCGTGGCGCCTCGAGCCCATCCCGGGCGATCAGGAGCGCCTCGATCCCCGATCGCTGGTCGCCGGTGAGCGCCTTCCGGACGTTCACCTTCACGACCGTGCCGCGCTCGTCGAAGCGGTACTGGACCTGCTCCTTCGTCACCGGGATCGAATGATCGAAGACGAGCCCCGCTTCGTCGCGCCAGAAGTCGACCACGTCCGGGTCCTCGCTCACGAGGCCCACGTCGAGCTGGTGCTTCACGATCTCGATCACGTCCGTCCCCTTTCGAAGGGTCCCGGAGCGACCCACCACGCGCCGTTTCCATTCTCTATGCTGGGCGCGCCGCGGAAGACCCGACCGCGCGCCCTCGTCGGACCATGTAACCCCAGGAATCCGCGCCATGCCCATGCCCCAGGACGTCCCGATCATCGACTGCATGATCGGATTCCCCGCCAGCGACTTTTCCCAGTACGAGTTCATCCGCAAGCAACTGAAGGACCCCGAGTCCCGGGACGGCTACGACTTCCCGGTCGAGTACATGTTCAAGAACGTTCCGAAGGAGCTCTACGGAACGGAGAACCCCATCGACGTCACGCTGCACGAGATGGATCGCTTCGGCGTGGAGAAGGGCCTGATCGGGGTCGGCGGCGACGTCTCCGCCAGGGCGGTGAAGGACCACCCGGATCGATTCATCCCGAGCGGCTCGGTCGATCCGAACGACGGCATGGACGGGATCCGGAAGATGGTGCAGCAGTACGAGGAGTTCGGGGTGCGGGCCTTCGGCGCCTTCCCGGCCGGCTGCAACCCGCAGGTCGCGATCGACGCGCCGCAGTTCTATCCGGTCTACGCGAAGTGCGTCGAGCTCGGCGTCCCGATCTTCGTCTGCGCCGGCGTACCCGGGCCGCGCTTCCCGATGGATTGCCAGCACGTCGAGAAGATCGACCGCGTGATGTACGACTTCCCCGAGCTCGTCTTCGTGACGCGGCACGGCTGCGAGCCGTGGGAGAAGCTCGCCATGAAGCTCATGCTGAAGTGGCCGAACCTCTATTACTCGACGTCGGCCTTCGCGCCCCGCCACTACCCCGAAGAGATCGTGAACTACGCGAACACCCGGGGCGCGGACAAGATCCTCTACGCCGGCTACTTCCCGATGGGCCTCTCGCTCGAGCGGATCATGACCGACATGCCGGACGTGCCCTTCCGTGATCACGTCTGGCCGAAGTTCCTGCGCGAGAACGCCGCGAAGGTGCTGAAGCTCGACGACTAGCCCCTCGCGCCCTGCCCGCCCCACTCGCCCGCGCCCGCCCAGGACCCCGACCTCATGGACCGAACCGAACCCGATTTCGACGCCCTCGAAGGCGCCGTCGGCGCCGTGCGCCGCCTGATCACCCATCTGCGCAAGACGACCGCGGATCCCGACGTACTGCGTCGGATCGAGAAGGAAGCGAACGCCTTCGCCGACGAGCTCG
>JBCCZJ010000350.1:0-5882 GCA_039187915.1 Myxococcota bacterium | reverse complement strand
CAGTTTTTCCGGGATCGCGTCCAGTCGTGAAGCGGCGGTACCTATGTCCTAACGCGCGCCGGGCACGAATCGTCACGCCCGGTTCCGGTTTTTTTCGATTTTTCTCGGCCGTGACCTGCCCGGTCCTCCCTCGGTTTTCCGCCTTCCAGGATGAGAGCAAGCCGACCCCCCACGTCGCCGGCCCACCCCCGAACGCGGCCCCGACGCTCGGAGAATCGAAATGACGCGCACCGCATCCGATCGCCATGAACGCCGCCTCCACCTGCGAGGCTGGACCGTCGCCGTGGCTGCGATCGTGGCCTGGATCTTCCTCCTGACGAACTCCGCCGATGCGCAGGAGTCCCAGGTCCCCGGGATCGTGCTGGCCCAGGTCCTCGGCACCGCCGAGGAAGCCGGGGCCGCACCCGCGTTCGTGGACCCGAACGTCGCGCTCGTCGCCCTGCAGATGCGCGAGCGCTTCGAGGATCAGATCGTCGCCGGCGTGGCCCGACCGAGCGTCGAGCTGGAAGTCCGGTTCGACTTCGACTCGGACGATCTCGAGGACACCGCGACGCCCGACATCGAAGCCGCCGCCGCGGTGCTCGTCGATCATTTCCCGAACACGCGCTTCCGGGTCGCCGGCTACACCGACGCCGCCGGCAGCGCCGACTACAACCTCGATCTCTCCGAGCGCCGCGCACGCGCCGTCTATCGAGCGCTCGTCGAGACACACGGCGTTCCGGCCGAGCGACTCGAGAGCCGCGGATTCGGCGAAGACGACTCGGACGACGTGACCGATGCCCAACGGCGACGGGTCGAGCTCCAGATCCTGCGCGACGGCGGCCGCGTCCTCTAGGCCCGCTGCTCAGACCCGCTCGAGGGCGCGGTGGGGCTCCGGCGGAAGCACGACCCGGATCTCGTCGTCCCGCGCGACTTCGCCGCCGACCTCGACGATCGACATCACGCCGCCGCGTCGAATGGTCCGGCCCGCCTCGTCTTCGTAGACCAGCCGTTTCATCAGCCCCGGGCCCACGCCGTTCAGCTGACCGCAAGGATTGCGCAGGCCCGTCAGCTCGAGGACGACGTCGGCGCCGAGCTCGAGCTTCGTGCCGGTCGGAAGGGCGTGGAGATCGAGGTCGCGCGTCAGCACGTTCTCGCCGAGCCGTCCGGGGAAGACGTCGAAGCCTTCGGCTTCGAGTTCGTCGAGCAGCTCGCCGGGGATCAGGTGGACCTGTCGGAGGTTCGGCTGGGTCGGGTCCGCCGCGACGCGAGAGCGATGCTTCACCGTCTCGCCCGCGTGGGCGTCGCCCTCGACGCCGAGCCCGGCGAGGATTCGGACCCGGTCGACAGTCTGCTTCGAGAAGGTGTGGCTCGGGCTGAGGGCGAGACTCGCGACGCGGCCGAGCATGGCACGATCCTCCGGGCGGGCGCGCGCAGTATGGCACAGGGCCGCGCGATCTCGTCTAGCATGACGGCATGACGAACCAAGCCGACCCCTCCCGTCCCCGCCGCGAGGATCTCGACGCCGAGTGGCAGCAGGCCTTCGCCTGGGTCGAGCGGGAGCTCGGCGGGGAGATCGTCGCCTTCGAGCGGCAGGCCCGCTGGCGACCGGCGTTCTTCGTCGACCTCGTGCGCGACGGCGAGACGCTGCCGCTCTACCTGCGCGGGGAGCGCGGCGAGCTCGATCACGGTGCGAACCCCTTCGAGTTCGAGGCCGACGTGCTGCGCGTGATGGAGGACGCAGGCTTGCCCGTGCCGCACATCCACGGCCTGATTCCCGAGCCGCGGATGATCGTGATGGACAAGATGCCCGGGCGCATCGACCTGTCGACCGCGAACGACGAAGCGGAGCGCGTCTCCGTGCTGAACCACTACATGGAGCTCCTCGCCGATCTGCACGCGATCGATCCCGCGCGCTTCGAGGCGCTCGGCGTGCGCCGACCGGAGACCGCGGAGGCCGCGGGCTTCGCGGACCTCGCGACCTGGGAGGCCAACTTCCGCGCGGCGAAGAACCGACCCGAGCCGATCATCGAGTTCGTCTACGGATGGCTGCGCCGCAACGTCCCGACGGACCGCTACGAGATCGCTTGCCTGCAGGTCGACTCGGCCCAGTTCCTCTTCGACCAGGGTCGCGTCACGTCGTTCATCGACCTCGAGCTGGCGACGCTGGGCGACCCGGCGGCCGACCTCGCCGCCATGCGCGGTCGCGACCTCGCCGAGCCCCTCGGCCCCCTCGCCCCCGCCTTCGACCACTACTTCGAGAAGACCGGCGCGCGGATCCCGAAGGAGGTGATCGACTTCCACACCGTTCGCTTCAACCTCGCGACGCCGACGACCTGCGCGCCCTTCGTGATCGCACCGCCGGCGGCCGCGGATTACGTCCAGTACCTGGCCTGGTACTGGGTCTGGTCGCGCGCCTGCGTCGAGGTCATGGCCGACACGATGGGCCTGACGCTCGAGGCGCCGGCGATCCCGGAGCCGGCTTCGAGCGGCTTCTCGCCCGCCCACGGCTGGCTCGTCGACAAGCTCGCCGAGATTCGCAGCGGGGCCGACGACTTCACGAAGTACGAGATCGACACGACCTGGCGAGCGGCGACCTATCTCCAGCGCGTCGAATCGATGTGGCCCGAGATGGAGCAGGAAGAGCACGCGGAGATCGACGCGCTGCTCGGGCGGACGTCGGCGCCGCAGGACCGCGAGGCCGAGCTCGAGACCTTCGTCCTCGAGCAGGGTGCCCGGCACGAAGAGGCCCTGCTGCGCTTCTTCCAGAAGCGCTGCCTGCGGCACGAAGCGCTCTTCGCGCCGGTCGCGCGGGAGCTGCAGGGCAAGCGGACGCAGCTTCTCTAGCCGGATGCCGGATGCCGAACGATCCGGGGGGTGGGCAGCGGGACGGCCGACGATCGGAAGCGAGGCGCCTACCGTCCGACGGCGGGAGCGACTCGTGCGTCCTCGTCGGCTCGGTCGAGCTCGAGCTTCGAGGCTCCGATCCAGAGGGCGGTGACGACCGAGATCGCCGACAGGGCGGTCGCGACGAAGAAGGTCGTCGCGAAGGACACCGGGGTCTTCGCGCCGGCGTACACCAGGGTCAGCATCGTGATCCCGAAGGCAGCGCCGCCCTGGCCGAAGAGCCGGTTCGAGGCTGCGGCGATGCCGAGATCCGATTCGTCGACGGAGCGTGAGATCGCGGCGGTGATCGAGGGTTGGCTCCACCCGTGTCCGAGACCCTGACCGATCAGGCCGAGGAGGAAGACGACCAGGGACTCGTTCAGCGCGCCCCAGGCGGCGAGTCCGAGTCCGAGCGTCATCGTGCTGCAGCCGAAGAGCGAAGCGCCTCGCTCGCCGAGCCGCTCGCCCAGCGTGCCGCCCATCGGAGACGCGATCGTGAGGGCGCCGGTCCGCATCAGGATCAGGAACGAGGCGGCGGTCTCGGAGAAGCCGAGGGAGAGCAGGAAGAAAGGTGCGATCACGAAGGAGCCCATGTACCCGGCGCTGGTCATGGCGTTGGTGACGAGCGTGGCCGAGAAGTTGCGCGAGCGGAAGAAGGCCAGCGGCAGGAGCGGCTCTTCGACCCGCTTTTCGATCGAGAGGAAGGCGGCGAGTCCGAGGGCGCCGACCCCGCATGCGAGCAGCGGGATCGTCGGATCGCCCTCGAGGAGGCGGAGGCTGCCGAGGGCGAACATGAAGCCGCCGATGCCGAAGGCGAGAGCGACCGAGCCCGCGAAGTCGAAGCGGACGGACTTGCGCGGCGTCTCGCGGAGGACGGCGTAGGCGAGCGCGAGCGAGATCAGGCTGATCCCCGCCTGCAGACCGAAGACGACGCGCCAACCGAAGAGCTCGACGAGGGGCCCGCCGAGCGCGAGTCCGAGCGCCGGCGCCGCGGCGCCGGTCATCGACCACCAGCCCATCGCGCGCACGCGCTGCTCGGGGGGATAGACCGAGAAGATGAGCGCCATCGACGTCGGCTGCGTCGCGCCGCCCAGGATCGCGGCGAGCGTGCGGAGGCCGATCAGGCTCCACTCGTCCCAGGCGAAAGCGGTCAGGCCGGCGACGACGGTCGAGAAGCCGAAGCCGACCAGGAAGATCTGACGATGGCCACGCAGGTCGCCGAGTTTGCCCAGAAGAGGAAAGAAGACGGCGGACAGGAGCATCGGCGCCGAGATCACCCAGGCGATCGTCGTCTCCGCCGCCTGGAACTCCTCGGCGATCGGCCCGAGCGAGATCGTCAGGATCGTGATCGGGAAGGTCGTGGCGAACATGCCCGCGAGCGCGGTCACCAGGGTCGCCGTCCGGAAGCGTCCGCTCTTTTCGAGCCGGTCGATCACGCGTCGGCGCCAGGGGGCGGGCGTGTCGGTCGGCGGAGGGGAGGGGGACATGGCGGCGGCAGAGTAGCGGGTCGGGCCGCGTGGGCGCCGTGGCGATGGTACCTTCGGCGATCCGCCGGCCTTTCCGGTGCACGAGGAGAAGTCCGTGACCGGCGAAGAAGACCAGATCGAGGGCGTCGATCTCGCGATCCTGGACGCTTGGATGGACGATCAGGGGCTGCCCCGGGGTCCGATCGAGCGGATCACGCCGCTCACGGGCGGCACGCAGAACATCCTCGTCCGCTTCGAGCGCGGGGGGCGTGCCTTCGTGCTGCGCCGGCCGCCGATGCACAAACGCGCCAACAGCGACGAGACCATGCGGCGCGAGGCGCGCGTGCTCGGCGCGCTGGCCGGCAGCGACGTGCCGCATCCCGGCCTGATCGCGGCGTGCGCGGACGAGGCGCTGATCGGCGCCGCGTTCTATTTGATGGAGCCCGTCGACGGGTGGGGGATCGGAGGTGGCCTGCCCGAGCTGCACGCGAACGATCCGGCGATCAAGCACGGCATGGGGCTGTCGATGGCGAAAGGAATCGCGCGTCTCGGCATGGTCGACCATCGGGCCGTCGGCCTCGAAGGGCTCGGTCGGCCCGAGGGCTACCTCGAGCGGCAGGTCTCGCGGTGGCGTCACCAGCTCGAGAGCTATGGGGAGATGGAGGGCTATCCCGGCCCGGAGATCCCCGGCGTCGATCGCGTGGCGACGTGGCTCGAGGCGAATCGACCGCCGGACAAGCCGCCCGGGATCCTGCACGGCGACTTCCATCTGGCGAACGTCATGTTCCGCCACGACGGTCCGGAGCTCGCGGCGATCGTCGACTGGGAGCTGGCCACGATCGGCGATCCGCTCCTCGACCTCGGCGCGCTGCTGATCGGCTGGCCCGACGAGCACGGCGCGTCGCCGCTCGGGGGCGCGAGCGGTTCGACCGGCCAGCTCGACGGGCTGCCGAGCCGGGACGAGTTGATCGCGTGCTACCGGGCGAATTCGACCCGCGACCTCGCCGAGGTCGACTGGTACGTCGTGCTCGCCGCGTATCGCCTCGGGATCATCCTCGAGGGCAGCCACGCGCGGGCCTGCGCGGGGCGGGCGCCGAAGGCGATCGGCGATCTGCTTCACGCGACGACGGTGGCGCTCTTCGAGCGGGCGCTGCAGCTCGTCTGAGCGGCGCGCGGGCGGGTTCGCGGGCGCGCCGGCTGCAGCGCAGCGCCGGGTTGCGTCGCCGGCGCTCGTTACGCTGCTAACCTCGCGTCAATCATGGACTTTTCGCTGATCCCGCCGGTCAACGCCGCGCTCAACGCGACCGCGATGGGGCTGCTCGTCTACGGCCGCCGGCTCGTCCGGCGGGGAGAAGTCGAGCGCCACAGACGGGTCATGTTGTCGGCCTTCGGCGTGTCCGCGCTCTTCCTCCTTCTATACGTGGGTCACAAAGTCTCGCGGAACTTCGAGAATACGACGTTCAACGTCGAAGGCTGGGGCAAGATCGCCTACCTGCTGCTGCTCGGTTCCCACGTCCTGCTGGCGATGACCGTGCCGGTCTTCGCGATCTG
>JBCCZJ010000349.1:0-5902 GCA_039187915.1 Myxococcota bacterium | reverse complement strand
GTGGGGGTGCCCAACCACCACAAGACCAATCCGCTCACCCCCTCGCTCTCCACGCCCGACACCGCGGGGCGGGGCCCCGCGCCCCGCCCCCCCCCGGCTCGCGCCGCGTCGCTTCGGCGCGACACGGCCTGCGCGAGGCTGGGCAGACGGGCGTCGGGTACGGCGCCGTCTCGACGTCCGGGCGAACCGCGGCGGCGCGCTCCGGGGCCTGGCCGCGTCGAGCTAGGGCAGGGGGCGCCAGGCGGTGCCGCGGGCGCGCAGGTAGCGGGCGACTTCGTCGGCGACGCGGTCGATCTCGGTGGGGCCGAGCGCGTAGTGCATCGGCATCCGCAGCAGTCGGTCGCTGACCGCGTCCGTGACGGGGAGCGCCGCCTCGCCGCAGCCGAGCTGTCGGCCCATCGGCGAGGAGTGCAGCGGCACGTAGTGGAAAGCGGAGCCGATGTTCGCCTCGCGGAGGTGGGCGATCAGGCCGTCCCGGGTCTCGCGGTCCGGGAGGAGCAGGAAGAACCCGTGGGCGTTGTGGCGCGCCTCGGGCGGGATGCGCGGCAGCCGCGCGAGCTCTTCGCGCTCGAGGTCCGCCATGACCTCCATGTAGCGCGCGTGGATCTCGAGCCGTTTCTCGAGGAGCGTGTCCATCTCGTCGAGCTGGGCCTTCAGGAAGGCGCAGACGAGGTCGCTGGCCGCGAAGGAGGAGCCGTTGTCGACCCAGGTGTACTTGTCGACGATGCCCTGATCGAAGTTGTAGCGGTTGGTGCCCTTGTCCCGGATGATGCGCGCGCGGTCGAGGAGGCCGGGGTCGTTCACGCAGAGCGCGCCGCCTTCGCCCGCCATGTAGTTCTTCGTCTCGTGGAAGCTGAAGCACCCGAGATGGCCGATCCCGCCGAGGGGCCGGTCACCGCGGAAGGCGTTCACCGCGTGCGCTGCGTCCTCGACGATCGCGATCCGTTCGGGGCGCGCGATCGTCGCGAGCGCGTCGAGGTCGCAGCCGACGCCGGCGTAGTGGACCGGGATGATCGCGCGGGTCCGCGGCCCGACGGCCTCCTCGACCTTCTTGGGGTCGATGTTGAACGTGTCGGGCTGGATGTCGACGAAGCGCGGTCGCGCGCCCGTCCGGACGATCGCCGTCGCGGTCGAGACGAAAGTGAAGGACGGAAGGATCACCTCGTCGTCCGGCCCGAGGTCGAGGAGCATCATCGAGAGCTCGAGCGCGGCCGTCCCCGAACAGGTCATGAGCACGTTCGCGATTCCGAGCTTCTCCTCGAGCAGCGACTCGCAGGCGCGCGTGAAGTGGCCGCCGCCCGCCAGCTGGCCCAGGTCGATCGCCTGGCGGATGTTGTCGAACTCGCCGCCGGTCAGATGGGGCCGATTGAACGGGATGCGCTCGGGCATCAGCCGGCCCCCGGGCCGAATCGTGCGATCAGGCGATCGGCGAGCAGGGCGGCGTCGCGACGGATGCCCCGGAGCATGCGACTGGTGAAGTCGGTCTGTTGGTCGAGCCCGAGGAAGAAGAGTCCGGGGGCGTCGACCGACTCCATCTCGCGCATCGCGGGGAGACCGCTCTCGGGATCGCGGTCGACGAGGCCCGCCAGGTGGTCGAGCGCGGGGCGGTAGCCGGTGGCCCAGAGGACGGCGTCGAAGTCGGCGTGGCCGCCGCCCACGAAGTGGACCGTGTGGTCGTCGACGGACTCGACGTCGGGGCGGGTCGCGATCCGGCCCCCTTCGATCAGCTCCTTCGCGCGACCGCCCTGCATCGGATGGCCCGAGTCCCGCGCCGCGAACTCGGGGTCTCGCAGGCGCCAGGTCTCGTACGGGTAGTACGCCCGGAACCCGAGGCGCTGGACCGCCGGCGCGAAGCCGAACTCGATCGGAGTGCGGTGGGAGATCGTCACGTCGAAGCCGGCGTCGTGGAGCTCGACGCCGAGCTGGCCCGCCGTGATGCGGGCGCCGACGATCAGGATCCGACCGCTGCGGCCGCCGAGCCGATCGCGGACCGCGTCGGGGCTGCCGTACTCCGGGACCGTCATCTGCAGCAGCTTGGCGGTTTCGAGGCCAGGGCGGAAGGGGACGAACGGCCGATTGAAGTAGCCCGTCGCGTTCACCACGACCCGCGACTCGAGCTCGCCCTGGCTCGACTCGATCCGGAAGCCGCCGGACGGCAGCGCGGCCACGCGCGAGACGTCCACGCCGGCCTCGACCTCGAGCGCGTGCCGCTCGGTGAAGTCGCGGATGTGGGTGTAGAAGCGGCCGCGGTTCCAGATCCGATCCCATTCCAGGAAGCCGACCTTCGTGTCGCCGAGGACGCTGGCGCCGACCGGCGAGTTGAGGCGCATGTCGCGCGGCATGCGACGCCAGCTATCGCCGGCGCCCTCGCCGCGTTCGAGCAGCCGGGTGCGGAGGCGCGAGGCGGTGAGCCGGTGGGCGAGGTTCAGACCGGCGGGGCCGGCGCCGATGATCGCGACGTCGATCATACGGAGGCCTCCGCGGCACCCGAGCCGGTCGGGACGATCCAGCGCGAGAGCGATCGTTCGAGGGCTTCGGCCGCGGCCTCGAAGGGCATCACGTCGAGGTCGAAGAGCGCGCGGCCGATCTGCTGGCCGCTGTCTCGGAGCGCCTCGAGCGGATCGCCGGCCGCCACGTCGAGCTCGAGGTGCACGAGGGCGGGCACGGCCCGACCGACGGCATCGACGTCGACGTCCCGCTCGAGGATCCCGTGGCGTCCGGCGGCGAGCACGAAGCTCGCGCCGGCCCGCGCGGAGGATGCCTCGACGACCGGTGCCTCGCCGATCGCGGCGGCGATCGTGGCGCCGAAGAGATCGACGCCCCGGCTCCAGGCGGCGAGCTGCGGGATCCAGTTGCCGCCGAGGCGAGGGGCCAGCTCGAGCAGGATCGGCGGCCCTTCGGCGCCGATCCGGACGTCGAAGTTGACCGGTCCGTCGCGGTAGCCGGCGTGCTGGCAGTGACGTTCGAGGAGCGTGCGGAGCGCGTCCTGGCGCGCCGCGTCGAGGCGGGAGGGCATCGCGTGGCCGCGCACGATCGCGCCCTGCATGCGCTTGTCGGTCACGAACAGGGCGCTGACCCGGCCTTCGGCGATCCAGGCGTCCCCCCCGTGCTCGACGCCTTCGATGAAGCGCTCGACGATCACTTCGCCTTCGAAGCCGATCGCGGCCGCTTCCTCGATCGCCCGTTCGAGCGCGTCCGGCGCGTCGGCGCGGACGCAGCGGACGCCCCGGGAACCGGAGCGATCCGTCGGTTTGACGACGAGGTCGCCGCCGAGCGACCGCGCGTCTCCCACGAGCTTCGCCGAGGGCGGGCCTGCGACGAAGTCGGGGCAGGGCAGGCCGCAGTCGGCCTGGAGGCGCCGGAGGTGGGCCTTCGGATGCCAGAGCTCGAGGGTCTTGGGTCGCACCCCTGGCAGATCGAGGGCTTCGACCGTCGCGGCCAGCGCCGGCAGCGCCACGTCGGAGCACGAGGACACGACGGCGTCGACCGCCTCGCGCCGCGCGAGGTCGACGACCTGCGCGACGTCACGCGTGCTCACGTCGAAGGCCGCGTCGGCGGCCGCGTGTGCCGGGTTGGACGGAACGTTGTCCGCCGTCAGCACGCGGTGGCCCGCGTCCCGGGCAGCGCGCACGAGCGGCGTCTGGAGCGCGCTCGCGCCGAGGACCAGGACCGTCTTCATGGTCGGGTCCCGTCTGTCGATCCGGCGTCGCCCGGCTCGTCGAGGTCGACCTCGAACGCCGTGCGCGTGTCGGTCGACGTGCGGACGACGTAGCGGGGCGTGCCCGAGAGCTGGACGACGAGGCGCATGACGTACTCGCCCATCACGCCCAGGGAGAGCAGGATCGTGCCCGAGAGGAAGGTCAGGAGCAGGACCAGGGTGGTGAAGCCCGGCTCCTGGATCGTGCCGGTGAGCCAGGAGAAGAAGGAGTAGACGCCGAAGGCGAGGGAGCCGGCCGAGACGGCGAGGCCCAGCACGCTCACGGCGCGGAGCGGGATCGCCGAGCCGTCGAAGACCTGGCTCAGGACGATCTCGACGAGCCGGGAGAAGGCGTAGCCGCTGTCGCCGTGGGCCCGCGGATGGTGCTCGATGTCGATGTTCATGAGCCGACGCGTGCTCGTCAGGATGATCGAAGGGAAGACGGGGTCGATGCCCCGGCTGGCGACGAGGGTATCGACGAGGGGGCGGCTGAGGATGCGGTAGCTGGTCGTCTCGAGATCGCGGGGGCGGTCGTAGATTCGCTCCTGGAGCCGGGCGAAGAGGCGGGATCCGGCGTTGCGGAGGGCGCCGTGCCGTTTCTCGGGATAGCGGCCGATGATCGCGTCCATCCCGGGGTGGGCGAGGGCGGCCTCGAAGAAGCGGGGCAGCGCGCTCGGGTGGGTCTGGAAATCGTCGTCCATGGTCACGACCCAGTCCCCGCGTGACGCCTCGAGGCCCGCCATCAGCGCGCGATACTGCCCGACGTTGAACTGCAGCCGCAGGCCGCGCACGAACGCGTGCTCCCGGGCGATTCGTTCGATCGCCGGCCACGTCTCCGTGTCCGGGGACGCGTCGTCGACCAGGACGATCTCGAGCGCCGGCAGGCGATCCCCCGCGTTCGCGGCGATCTCCTTCACGAGATCCGCCAGCCAGGCCCCGCTGCGGTAGCACGGGATCACGATCGACCACGCCGGGCGCGGCTCCCGGGCCACGGGGACGCGCCGGTGCGTCGTAGTCTGTTCCGTCTCTCCAGCCATCGGGGGGAGCGCTCCGTTCTAGGAGAGTGGCACGTTCGGGGGAGTTGGAGGCGCACCGATTGCACCGTCCGGGGAAGAATGGATGACTTGCTTCCCGTCTACACGCTTCGTGCGCGAGAGCGGAAGGCCGATTGAGCTCGATCTGCCGTCGGATTCCTTCCCGCGGGCGAAAGACCGGCTCGGAAGGAGCCGATGAGGGAGCGGGCCGAGGGGCGCGACCGAGGGCGCCATGCTAGGTCACGACTCGCGCGGGTTCTGAGAACCGCGTGACAGAACGCCGATCCGTTCCGGAAGAAGCGGCTCGGCCCGGCGGGGACGCGCCGTGAACGAGGATGGGGTGGGACACGTGAGATGGATCGAGCGGGGGGTGATGGGTGCGACGATCGTCGTTTCCCCGCTCCTCGCTCTACTCTATCTCCAGCTTCCGCCCTCGATCGATCAGTGGCAGCTCGACTACACGGGCTGGATGATCCAGCAGGGCCAGGCGCCCTACGTGGACATCCGGGACGGCAACTGGCCATTGTCGCACTGGCTCCATGCCCTGTCGGTTGCCCTCTGGGGAACGGACGAGTTCGGCTGGCGACGGACCGACCTGCTCGTCCTCCTTCTCTGCATGGTGGGCGGCACCCCGCTCGTCGCCCAGCTCGGCGGCCGCGCTGCCGTCCGCTGGTTCTGGTTCCTGCATCCGCTGCTCTACTTCGCCTCGGGCGATTGGTTCGCCGGGCAGCGCGACATCATCGCCGGTCATTTCGGACTCGCCGCGCTCTCGCTGTCCTGGCGTTTCCTCGAGGCGGGGCGGACGACGCGCGCCGCGCTGGGCGGCGCCGCGCTGACGGCGACCGTCCTGATCAAGCCGACCTTCGCGCTCTTCGCGCTGGTGGTGCCCGTCCTGGCGGCGGCGCTCGCGCGACGGGGGGACCTCGCGCCGCGCGAGGCCGTCGCGAAGATCCTCGACAAGGGCATGCGCTCCGCCAAGACCAAGCTCGAAGCCCCACCGTAATGACTTCTATTAATGTCGGACATCGTCGGTCGGCGCAGCGCACCACCACCCGAGGAGACCGGATCCGGGGCACTCGCGGCGGGCGACGGCGCGGCCATCGACGACGGCGGTGATGTCGGGGTGGGCGGTGGCGGAGGTGCGCTCGGCGGGCCCGGCTTGGACTCCGGC
>JBCCZJ010000348.1:0-5934 GCA_039187915.1 Myxococcota bacterium | reverse complement strand
TGGCCGACGCGACCGACCTGGTCCTCGTCCACACGAAGGCCCCGGTCGGCTTCTTCGCCTATCCGGACAAGCCGAGCGTGCTGACCGCATCGACGACCCACGTCTCGAGGCTGGCCGAGCTCGAAGAGGACGCGCTGGACGCGCTCGAAGCCCTGGCGGATCGGCTCGGCGTCGGCGCGATCGAGGCGGGCGCGTTCCGCTCGGCCGAACCCGTCCCGGCGAGGCCCGAAGGCGAGCTGAACCCGTTCACCCTCGGACAGGCCGTCGCCGCGACCCTGCCCGAAGACACGATCGTGGTCGACGAAGGGGCGACCGGCAGCGTGTTCACGTTTCCGGTCACGGCCGGCGCTCCGAACCACGACTGGCTCTCGCTGACGGGCGGCGCGATCGGGTTCGGCATGCCGAGCTCGATCGGCGCGGCGGTCGCCTGTCCGGGCAGGCCGGTGCTGAACCTCCAGGCGGACGGGTCGGCGATGTACACGATCCAGTCACTGTGGACGCAGGCGCGCGAGCAGCTCGACGTGACGACCGTGGTCTTCGCGAACCGGAGCTACGGCATCCTGAACGCGGAACTCGATCGCACGGGCGCGGCGCCCAGCAAGGAAGCCGAGAAGCTCTTCGATCTGTCGCACCCGGAGCTCGGCTTCACGTCCCTCGCGCAGGGCATGGGCGTTCCCGCGGAGCGCGTGACGGAGGCGGGCGCCCTCGGCGACGCGCTCGTGCGCGCCTACGCGGAGCCGGGTCCGCATCTGATCGAAGCGATGCTCTAGGGGTCGAATCGAGCAGGACGGGACGGGGTCCGCTTTGGGTGGAACTGCTCAAGGGTTGCTACCGGGGTTCCGATGAGGACGGCAGGGAAACCATCCATGACCTACGCCGCACCGTTCCTCGTCTTCCTCCTCCTCGTCGCCCCCGGCGTCCGGCTGCTCACGCTCGCCGCGAAGACGCGCCAGGCACCCGAGCTCTGGGGCGGTCTCTATTTCCTGGGCGCCTCGTTCGGGATCTCGCTTCGGCTCTTCGGCGCGAGCGCCCAGTTCGAGCTGCCCGAAGCGGCCTCCCTCGCGAACGCGATCGGCCACGTGGGCCTCGCCTCCGGCACGATCGCGATGGCCTTCTTCACCCAGCGCGTCTTCCATCCGGACGCATGGACGGCCCGGGCCTTCGTCGTCTTCAGCACGACCGGCATCGCGACGACGACTGCCTGGATGTTCGCGGGTGGACATCTCATGGCGGAGAACTCGGCGGCCGTGATCTCCACGAACACGTTTCGCCTGCTGCCGACCTTCTGGGCTTTCTTCGAGTCCTTTCGCTACTGGCGCTCGATGAAGAAGCGCGAGTGGCTCGGCCTCTCGGATCCGGTCGTCACGAACCGGTTCCTGCTCTGGTCGATCTGGACCCTCGGCGTCTCACTCCTGCCCGCGATCGCCCTCACCCTGCGACTCGTCGCGATGCTCGTCCTCGGCGATCTGGGCGACCCGGACGAAAGCCGCCAGGCCTATCAGCCCGTCATCATGGGCGTGGTCCGCATCCTCTTCCTCGGGATCGTACCCGCCGCGGTCATCGCCCTGATGCTCGCCTTCTTCCCGCCGAAGTCCTACCTCGACCGGATCCGGTCCCGAGCCGAGGTCGCCCTGGAGAGCTGACCTCGGGCGCGGCTCGAGGCGTGTACCAGATGGGGCTGGTGTAGGCCCGCTCCTGATGCGAGACCCGCATGCCGGCGATCGGCTTGCCGTAGCGCGCGGCGTCGATCGCGTTCCAGCGCGGCGTCGGCACTTCGAGCACGCGCATGTAGTAGAACGCGAGCCGTTCGGGATCGAAGTCCGGGTCGCGCCAGACCGTCGCGATCTCGTTGACGCCGGCGATCGGATCCTCGGCGACGACGACGTCGTAGACGCGCTCTTCGGCTCGATCGTTCTCACCGACCCAGCCCTTCACGATCTGTACGCGCTGGAGGTTCGCGCCGGCGGGATCCTTCGCGGCGAGTACGAGGAAGCTCGGCGCCCCGTCGCGAGAGCGCGCCGGCAGATCCGCGCCCATCGGCACGCCCTTCACGTAGCCCGCCTGCGCGGCGCGGCTCGAGCGCGCGTCGATCTCCCCGAAGCGCCAACCCCCGAAGAAACGGACGTTCATGCGCGGCCCGGTCGTCCCGTAGACCTCGCCCCGGCGCAGGGCATCGAAGATCGCCTCGCGACTGTGCGCCGTCGCCCAGACCCCGGCGTACCCCGCCGCCGCCTGCTCCCAGTTCATGGTATCCGCCGCGTCCTCGGGAACGGCGCGGATGAACGGACCGAGCATGCGGTCGCTGCCGGGCGGCATGTTCGCCGTCTTGCCCCAGTAGTCGTCCTCGTCGGCGGTCGCGAGCGACGTGTGGGCGTCGGTGCTGCCGATCAGGCCGAAGCGAAAGGGATTCACGCCGAGGGCCGTCTGGAGCAGGAGGCCGTTCTTGAGCGCGGACCGCACGTAATTGCCCGCATGCATGGAGGGCTCGGTCTTCGCGAGGCCGAAGATGTTCGTCTCGTCCCACGTCTCGTAGTCGGCGAACTCGTCGTCCGGCGAGAGGAAGGGATGGGTCTCGCTGTCGCCCTTGATCTGCGTGATCTCGACGACGGGCTCGTAGCGCTGGCGCGCCTCCGCGTAGGCCTTCGAAAAGGACTGCCCGCGCGAGTCCTCGACCGCGAACATCCGCCCGTTCGAGAGGTTCGAGTTGTGCGGGATCGCGAAGGCCTGCCCGCCCGTGTCCCGCTCGTAGCGCGCGAGGAAGGCCCAGAGGTCTTCGGGGTCCATGCTGTGCACGGCGGAAAAGGGCAGGATCCGTTTGGTCTTGTCCGGTCCGTCGCGGAAGAGGACGTTGCGATGGAGGTTGTCTCCGCCCGGCGTCGAGCCCCACTCGTAGCCGACGATCGAGACGAAGCGGCCCGGCTCGTTGTTCCGCTCGGCGATGTCGATCACGTCGTCCCAGACGAGCCGCTGGAGGGTCTCGTCGGCGACCAGCGGGTCCCCGTCGAGCACCGCGTTCAACGCCGTGATGTCCTCGGGCCCGAAGATCGGGTTCGCGTCGATCAGCCGCTTGACCGCCCGTGCCGTCTCCGTCGACGCGACCGCCGGATGGTCGTCGCGGATCATCTTGAACACGCCCATGTACTCGGCGTGGTCCGAGACGACCAGGAAATCCAGGGGACGCGCGAGCCGCGCGACCTGCCCCGCGCCGGTCGTGATCGGCTCGCCTTTCGCGAAGCGGTAGGCGGCGTCGGGACCGAGCGTGAAGTTGTTGAAGAGGTTCGCGTCGAGGGAATACGCGCTGTGGACGTGGGTGTCGCCCCAGTAGAGCTCGGGCAACGCGTCATCCTGCGCGGCGGCGAAGGCCGGCGCGAGCGTGAAGAGCCCCGCCGCCAGGAATCCGGTCGCTCTCATCTCGCCTCCTCGTCCCCCCCTCCGCGCGCGGGAAGGGGGATCGACAAGGCTAGAAGGACGACCTCACTCGCGCCAAGCCGAGGCCGGCAGCCGAGGCCGGTCCGCCCGAGTCATCGCGTCGCCTCCGCTCCAACGAGGCTTCTTCGCCGCAGGAAGGCGAGCCCGAGCGCGCCGACGCCCAGACCGAGCCAGGAACGGGGCTCCGGCACCTCGATCGCGCCGAGATCGCAGAGGGCGGTCCCGTCCGCGTCGCCGTCGACGGGTCGCGGGAGGCGTCGCTGGTCGAATCCGGTGCAGCGGGCTTCGTCCGCCGCCTCGATCAGGGGACTGCCCGGATTCGGAACGTGAGCGCGTGTCGACGCCAGAAGGCCCTCGATCGTGTCGAGGGGCGCGAGTGGCGCGAGGTCGAGCGAGACGCCTTCGAGGTCGCCCGGCCCGTTGAACCCGCAGCTCGTGTCCGCGCTCGCGTTGTGGCCGTCGAGGGTCGGCGAGAGGGTCGAGAAGGGTTCGCACGCCGGCGTCCCCGAGATGACGCTGTTCTCGATCTCCAGCGTCGCGCTCGAGAGCGCGCCTCGAAGCGCCCGAAGCCCCGAGCCGACGTCGCCGACGACGGTCGATTGCACCACCGTCGCGCTGCAGTTCGCGAACGAGAGCTGCGCTCCGGAAACGCTGTTCACGTTCCCGCTCATGGTCGTGTTCTCGACCCAGATGCGATCGCTGCTGCCGAAAGAACCGAATCCGCTACAGCCGAGGCCGGCACCCGACTCCGCGAGATTGGAGACGATGGCCGAGTCGAAGACCTGCGCGCGGATCGGAATCGACCCGGATCGCTCGACGTCGAGCCCGCCCCCGTCGGCGAACGTGAAGTAGGCGACGGCCTCGTTCGCCTCGACCACGCAACGCTGCATCGAGAAGCGATTGCCCCCCCTGATGCCTCCGCCCAGATTCGCGCGATTCCCGGAGATCGAGCAGTCCGCCAGGAAGAGCGGCCCATTGGAGAAGATCCCTCCGCCCGTGGGGTTGTTCGCGTCGTCCGCCTGCCCACCGGTGACCGCCACGCCCTCCAGGCGGAGCGTCGGCGTCGAGAAGAACAGGGGGCCGTTGTGGAAGACGCGGTCGAGGGCGTTCCCGTCGACGATCGTCACGTCCGGGCCATCGCCCCGGATCCCGACGTCGTCGAGCACGTCGAGGTCGCCCGTAGCCGCGGCGTCTTCGTCGTCACCGGGGATCGTGAGCGTATGCGTTCCAGGACGGAGGACGATCTCGGTCGCCCCTGGAAGGGCATTCGCTTCCTGGATCGCGGCGCGCAGGCTGCACTCGGCCGCGCTCGTCGAACAGAATCCATCGCCCGGAAGGAAATCGACGCCGTCGAGCGTCGTATCCACCGAGAAGGACTGCGCGTAGGGCTGCGTGACCTCGAATCGCTCCAGAGTCAGGCGGACGGGCTCGAAATCGATGCCATCCAACCCGAACGCATGCCGCAGGTCCTCGAAGGCGCCGGTCGTCACGATCGAGAAGACCAGCGGGCCCGTCGAGACGGAGAGCCCGGCGTCGAGTTCGACGATCGCGCTCGCAAGACCGCTCGCGCCGCTTCGATCGACTTCGAGCGTGAGCTCGAAGGGATCGCCCGCGAGCATCGCGGTCACCATCGGCGCCGGCAGCGCATCCTCCGACGTGAAGATCGGGCCCGAAGGAAGGCGCTGCTCCACGACCGAGAGACTTGCCTGCGGCAAGCCCATGGCGTCCCAGGTGAACGACACTTCAGCGTTGACCGCGACCGTGTCCGGCCCGTCGGCGTAGCTCGCGCCCTGGCTCGCGGCGACGGACCCGAGGAGCGGAGGCGCCTCGAGACCCGACATCTGCGACCGGATCGAGAAGGACCCGTCGGACAGCGGTGACGCATCGGCCGTCAGCCGGCCGGCGACCTCCCCGCTCGGACCGTCGATCTGATAGACCGCGACGCGACCGGTGAGATCCGGGCCCGAGCCCGAGGGCAGGGTCGAGCCCGTGAAACCCGAGAGACCGAGCTCGTCGAATTCGGGCGACGTGGACGACCCGGACTCCCCGCGGAAGTTCTCTTCGTAGACGACGAAGTCCCCGATCGAGACGTTCGGCGGCGGGACCTGCCGCAGCGCCCACAGCGTGCCGGTCCCCGATTCGATGAAGAACATCGTCTGTCCGTCGTCGCTGAAGGCGAGACTCGAGCAGGTCCCGATCGACTCGACGAAGCGGTCGACGTCGCCCGCGTCGTCGATCCGAACGATCGCGTCGGTGTTCACGCAGGCATAGAGATCTCCGCCGAAGGCCCCGATCCCGGAGAAGGCGAGCCCGCTGGGCGCCCCCGTGAAGTCGGGATCGGCGGACGCGAGCGAGAACGTCGTCCGCGTTCCCGTCGCGTCGAAGCGATAGATCCCGCTCTCGACGCCGGTCGCCCCCGAAGCGGCGACGCTCAACCCGACGTAGAGGTCCGTGCCGAACCCGGCGCGATCCGGTCCGAACCGGAGCTCGGTCGGCGTCCCGTTC
>JBCCZJ010000347.1:0-5947 GCA_039187915.1 Myxococcota bacterium | reverse complement strand
CGGCTCGACGGGACCGGCATCCAGCGATTCCGCCTGCCGGAACACGGCCGCCCCTCCCCGGACGGCGCGCTCGTCCTCTACAGCCTCGGTCATCAGGAGGTCGTCACGGCGGCCGCGCTGCCGCCGCTCTCCGCGGACGCCGGGCGATGAGCGTCTCGTATCGGGCGGTCCAGTGGAATCCGCAGAAGAAGACCTACGACCGCGCGCTGGCCGCCGGCGTGGTCGGGTCGATCGCGGCCTTCGCGGGCGTCGGCGCCGCGCTCTTCCCGAGCGTCACGGCGGAGACGCTGATCCTCCGCGCGGTCGGGACGACCGCTTTTCTCCTGCTCCATCTCGTTCTCGCGATCGGCCCGCTCTGCCGGCTCGACCCCCGCTTCCTTCCGCTGCTCTACAACCGTCGACACATGGGCGTGTGCATGTTCACCCTCGCCCTCGTGCACGGCGGCTTCTCGATCGTGCAGTTCCACGCGCTCGGAGACCTGAATCCGCTCGTGAGCGTGCTCGTCTCGAATCCCGAGGTGAACGCGGGGCTCTCGAACTTCCCGTTCCAGCCCTTCGGTCTCGTGGCGCTCGTGATCCTCGCGGTCATGGCGGCCACCAGCCACGACTTCTGGCTCGCAAACCTGACGGCCCCCGTCTGGAAGGCGATCCACATGAGCGTATACGTCGCCTACGTCCTCCTCGTCGCGCACGTCTCGCTCGGCGTCCTGCAGTCGGAGCCGGCGAACGTCTACGGCGTGCTGCTCGGGCTCGGGGTCGCGACGATCTTCGCGCTGCACGTCGCGGCCGCGTTCCGCGAGGCGCCGGTCGACGGTGCGGCCGAGCCGGCGGGCGAGTTCGTCGAGGTCGGTCGCGTGGACGAGATCGAGGAGGGCCGGGCCAAGATCGTGCGAGTGGCCGGCGAACGGGTCGCGGTCTTCCGCTACGACGGTCTCGTCAGCGCGATCTCGAACGTCTGCCAGCACCAGAACGGGCCGCTCGGCGAGGGGCGCGTTCTCGATGGCTGCGTCACGTGTCCCTGGCACGGCTACCAGTACGACCCCGCGAGCGGTGCCTCCCCCGCGCCCTTCGAGGAGGAGATCCCGACCTTCGACGTGCGCCTCGAAGGGCGACGCATCTTCGTGTCGACGCGACCGAATCCGCCCGGGACCTTCGTCGAGCCCGCGCGCATCGCGGTGGAGGCCTGACGGTGGGCGAACCGAACGACGACTTCTACGTCGGCTATCGGGATCGGGCGCCCGAAGGCCTCGCCCGCTTCCTGCGCGTGCGCGTCCTCGTCCTGCTCGTGGCCGCCCCGCTCCTGCTCGCGGTCCTCGCTGCGGCCCAGAAGGGCTTCGCGCCGAGCCTCTTCGAGTTCGGCGTCGAGCGCGAGTTCACGGGCTGGATCACGACCGAGCCCGTCCCGGCCCTCGTCTCCCTGCGCCCGGGCAACACCGCTCATTGCGGCGCCGTCTCGACCTGGCCCCTCGTCTCCCTCGGCAAGTTCGGCGCGGAGGCCGCCGTCGCCGGATTCGAGGGGCGCGCCGTCCGCGTGCGCGGGACGCTCGTGCACGTCGACGAATCGACCATGATCGAGCTCGCCGAGGACGGCCTCGAGGCGATCGACGCGCCGACGGATCCCGGGGCCCCGCGTCCGGACGCGCGCGTCGAGTCCCTCGGTGAGCACCGGCTCGAGGGCGAGATCGTCGACAGCAAATGCTACTACGGCGTGATGAACCCGGGCTCGGGCAAGGTCCATCGCGGCTGCGCCACGCGCTGCATCAGCGGCGGCATCCCGCCCGCGCTCCTCGTCCGGGACGACGAGGGGGGGCGCGTGACGCTGCTCATGGTCGATCGGAGCGGACGTTCCCTCGGCGACCGCGTGCTCGACCGGGTCGGCCGTCCGGTCTCCGTGGCCGGCGAGGTCGTGCGCTACGACGATCTGCTCGTCGTGCGGGTGGACCCCGAGCAGATCCGGCGCGCGGGACGTTAGGCAGGGCTCTTGACGCGGACCCGTTGGCTGCTGCTGGTCTGGCTGGTCGCGATCGTCGCTTCGCGGCTCTCCATCGTCGCGTTCGACGATCCCGTCGGCGCGGCGACGCCTCTGCCCGACGGAATGCGGCGGACGCTCGTCCGGACCGACGACGGCGATCGCGCGCTCGCCTATCGAGCGCTCGGACCCGCCGACGGCGAGGCGGTCGTCCTGCTCCACGGGAGCCCCGGCTCGCTCCAGGACTTTGCGTCGCTCGCCGGGCGGCTCGGGCCGGGGCGCCGGGTACTCGTGCCTGACCTGCTCGGGTTCGGCCGTTCGGCGCGCAGCGTGCCGGACCATTCCTTCGCGGCACAGGCGCGGGCGCTGCTCGAGGTCTTCGACGCCGAGGGGATCGCGCGCGTGCACGTGGTCGCCTTCAGCTGGGGAGGCGGGGTCGCCCTCGAACTCGCGCGCGCGGCCCCGGATCGCGTCGCGTCGATCGCGATGGTCTCGGCGCTCGGGGTCCAGGAGCACGAGCTGCTCGGACGCCACGAGCTGAACCGGCTCGTCCATGCCTTCCAGCACGCGCTCGTCGTCGCGCTCGACTGGGGCGTGCCCCACTTCGGCGTCTTCTCGGGCGGCCCTTTCGGCACGGGTTTCACGCGCAGCTTCCTCGATTCGGATCAGCGCCCGCTCCGCGGGATCCTCGAAGCCTGGCGCGGGCCCATGTTGATCGTGCACGGGGAAGAAGACTTCCTGGTTCCGCCGGAGGCTGCGCGCGAACACCATCGAATCGTGCCGCAGAGCGAGATCGTCTGGATCGAAGGCGGACACCTCGTGCTCTGGCGGGCTCCGGATCGCGTGGCCGGCGCGCTCCGCGACTGGTTCGATCGGGCCGATGCCGGGCGGCTTCCGCGTCGCGCCGATGCGGAACCGGCGCGGGTGGCCGCGGCCGCCGCGCCCTTCGACCCGATGCGCGCGGGACCCCAGAGCGGCCTCGGTTGGGTCGTGTTCTTCCTGCTCGTCTTCGCCGCCTCGATGGTGAGCGAGGACCTGACCTGCGCGGGCGTCGGGCTCCTCGCGGCGGTCGGCCAGGTCGGGTTCCTGGGTGGCGTGGCGGCCTGTATCTTCGCGCTCGTCGCGGGAGATCTCGTGCTCGTGTTCGGCGGGCGGCTGCTCGGCCCACCGCTCCTCGCGCGCTTCGGTCGTCGGCCGGACGAAGCAGGGGCGCTCGGCGAGCGGCTGGCGCGCTCCGGCGGACTCGTCGTCCTGATCGGCCGCTTCGTGCCGGGCGCGCGCCTGCCGACCTACGTGGCGGCGGGCATCGTCCGCTACCCGCTCCTCCGGCTGACCTTCTGGCTGACGCTGGCCGCTGCGCTGTGGGCGCCGTTCCTCGTCGGGCTGACGATGCTCGGCGGTCGCGCGCTCGAGATGCAGGCGGCGTCGCCGCGCGCGACGCTCTTCTCCGGGCTCGGGTTGATCGTCGGGATCGCGGTCCTTGCCCGGCTCGCGCCACGCGCGCTGACGTGGCGAGGGCGACGCCTGCTCGCCGCGCAGGGGCGCCGTTTCCTGCGCTGGGAGTTCTGGCCGATCTGGGCCATCTACGGACCGCTCGTGCCTGCGTTCCTCTGGATGATGATCCGTACGCGCTCGGTTCGGGCGCCGACGCTGGTGAATCCCCCGATTCCCGGCGGCGGTCTGGCGGGTGAATCGAAGGCGGCGATCGACGAACGGCTCGCGCACGCGCCGGAACACGCGATCGCGACCCGCGTGATCGAGGCGGGCGAAGTCGACACCCGGCTCGAGGCCGTGCGCGGATTCGTGGAGGCGGTGTCCGGCGGCTGGCCCGTCGTGCTCAAGCCGGACGTCGGCGAGCGCGGGCGGGGCGTGGCGATCGTCGACGATCTCGCGGCGGCGCGCGCCGCGCTCGAAGCCTCGCCGGATCGGACGCTGGTCCAGACCTTCGTCCCAGGCGAGGAATTCGGGCTCTTCTACGTGCGGCGTCCGGGGACGGATCGGGGCGAGCTCTTCTCGATCGCCCGCAAGACGCCGCGCTTCGTCGTGGGGAACGGGCGCGACCCGATCGAGCGCCTGGTCCTCATGGATCCCGTCTGTCTGCCGATGGCCCACCGGCTGCTGGAGATCAACGCGGCGCGCCTCGGGGACGTGCCCGCCGAGGGCGAGCGCGTGCGTGTCACCTGGCTCGGGACCCACTCCCTCGGCTGTCGCTTCCTCTACGGAGAGGATCTGCGGACGCCGGCGCTCGAAGCGGCGGTCGATCGCCTGAGTCGCGGCGCCGGTCTCGACTTCGGACGCTACGACGTCCGCGCCGCGGACGAAGCCGCACTCGGCCGGGGCGAGTTCCGCGTGCTCGAATTCAACGGCCTGACCGGGGAGGCCGCCCACATGTACGACCCGCGCTACGGGCTCTTCGCCGGGCTCGCGATCCTGCGCGAACAGTGGCGGATCGCGTTCGAGATCGGTGCCGCCCACCGGAAGGCCGGCCGCGCGCCGCTCCCCTGGACGGAACTCGCGCGACTCGTTCGGACTTCGCGCGGTTGAGGCCGTCCCGGGGCGCGGAGCGCATCACTCGTCCCGCAGTCCCGGCCAGTTGTCGTCCGCGGCTTCGATGAACGCGTCCCGGTCCGCGAGCCAGGTCTTCATGACCTTTTCGCTGTAGTTCAGGTAGAGCTTGCCGTCGACGATCGTCCAGGCTTCGGGATCGATGCCGGCGGTATAGCCCTGAGAGACGGCCCAGGCGCAGTAGCCGCCGTACTGCGGCGCGTACTTCTCGGGGGCGGCCTCGAAGGCGGCCTTGTTCTCGGCGCTCGCGAAGCGCCAGGTCGCGCCCATGTACTCGAAGGTGTGGGCCTTGCTGCCTTCGACCGGGCGACCTTCGGTGAAGTAGGCGACGGGGTCGGTCCCTTCGATCGCGGCATTGCCGAAGAAGGTCGCGTTGATCGGGTCGAGGGCCAGCGCGGTTCCGGGCAGGGCGAGGCCGATCGCGAGGGCGAGCGCGGCGAGGGGCGCGCCCCATCGGGCGCGGCGGGATCGAGACGAGCGTGACATGGAAGGTCTCCTTGATTCGTGCGTTCGGGGAAGGGTACGAATCAGGGAAGGATCCCGTTACGCCCAACGCAGCGGTTCAGTTGACGACACCGCTCGCCATCAGGTCCGCCACGTCCTCGGGGCGGAATCCGAGCTCTTCGGCGAGGACCTCGAAACTCTCGCCGCCGATCAGGGGGGCAGCGAAGCGCGGTCCGTTCTCGTAGCCCGACACCCGGAACTGATGACCGGAGTAGGGAATGTTCCCCATCTCGGGGTGGTCGAAGTGCCGGTAGAAGCCGCGGTGGGCGTATTGCGGGTCGTTCTGGAGATCACTGCTGCGCTGGACGTGCCCGGCGGGCACGCCCGCGTCGAGGAGCGTCGCCATCGCTTCGCGGGGCTTCCGCTCCCGCGTCCACGCCGAGAGCGCCGCATCGATCGCGTCGTGGGCCGCGCGTCGCCCGGTCAGCGTGTCGAGCGCCTGCTCGCGCGCCCAGGCCGGGTCGCCCAGCGCGCGGCGGAGCGCTGCCCACTGCGCGTCGTCCTCGACGGCGATCGCGAGCCACTCGTCCTCGCCGGCGCAGGGGTAGACGCCCTGGGGTGCCGCGTCCCGGGAGCGGTTCCCGTTTCGCGCGATCTCGAGGTCGGTCGTCTGACGCGCGAGGAGCTCGGGCGCGAGGAAGTGGAGGGCCGCCTCCATCTGGCCGAGGTCGATGTGTTGTCCCTCGCCGGTTCGGCGCCGATGGTCGAGGGCGGCGAGCAGGGTCGTCGTGAGGAAGCGCGGTGCGACCGTGTCGGTGTAGGCGTTCCAGGGGCCGACCGGCGCGCGGTCCGGCCAGCCGGTCAGGTCGAAGAAGCCGGCGACCGCCGCCGCGTGATAACCGTAGCCGGCCATGCCCGCGATCCTCCCGGTCTGACCCATCAGGCAGGTGCTGACCATGACGACGCTCG
>JBCCZJ010000346.1:0-5998 GCA_039187915.1 Myxococcota bacterium | reverse complement strand
CTCCGTCGCGCCCGGTCCCGAGGCCACGCCTCCTGGCCCGGCCGCCCCGATCGCCGCGCTGCCGTCGATGCAGCCGCTCCCCGACGGCGAGAGTGGTTTCTCGAACGGCGTGCTCGGCGGGCTCTCGAGTGCCCCGAGCGGCGTCGGTGCGACCGATCACGCGACGCTCCTGCATACCGCCGACAAGCACGCCCGCGTGCTGCGCATGATCCATTCGTATCGCGCGCGCGGTCACCGCATCGCCCAGAGCGATCCCCTCGGCGGTCAGTCCACCTACTTCCCCGAACTCGACCCCGCCCACTACGGCTTCGGGAACGAGAACCTCGACGAGCCCTTCATCGCCGGCGACCTGCCGGGCGGCTCCGTGCAGACGCTGCGCCAGATCCTGACGCGACTCGGCAAGACCTACTGTGGCCCGATCGGCGTCGAGTTCACCCACGTCCAGGATCCCGGTCGCAAGGCCTGGCTGCGCGAGATCATGGAGGAGGGCCAGAATCATCCGAACCTCGACGACGGCGAGCGCCGCCGCATCCTCGAGAAGCTCGCCGCGGCGGAGCTCTTCGAGAGCTTCCTCCACACGAAGTTCCTCGGGCAGAAGCGCTTCTCCCTGGAAGGCGGGGAGTCGCTGATCCCGCTGCTCGACCACATCGTCGAGAACGCACCCTCGTTCGGGATCACGGAGATCGTGATCGGCATGGCCCATCGCGGCCGGCTCAACGTCCTCGCGAACACCCTCGGCAAGAGCTACGAGCAGATCTTTTCGGAGTTCGAGGACTCGCCGGACGTCGACGCGCCGTTCGGTTCCGGCGACGTGAAGTACCACAAGGGCTTCTCGACCGATCGACGGACCGAGAGCGGTGAGCGCGTCCATCTCACGCTGACCTCGAACCCGTCCCACCTCGAAGCGGTCGATCCCGTCGTCGAGGGGCGCGCCAAGGCGAAGCAGGTGCGCGCGGGGGACGCGGACGGCGAGACGATCGTGCCGGTGATCATCCACGGCGACGCCGCGTTCGCGGGGCAGGGGATCGTCGCCGAGACCCTGAACCTCTCGCAGCTCGTCGGCTACTGCACGGGCGGCACGATCCACGTGATCGTGAACAACCAGATCGGCTACACGACGACCCCGGCGGAGGCGCGCTCGACGCTCTACTGCACGGACGTCGCCAAGATGATCCAGGTCCCGATCTTCCACGTGAACGGCGACCATCCGGAAGCCGTGATCCACGTGACGAAGCTCGCGATGGCCTACCGCCAGCGCTTCGGCGACGACGTCGTGATCGACCTCGTCTGCTACCGCAAGCACGGGCACAACGAGGGCGACGAGCCCGCGTTCACCCAGCCCCGGCTCTACCGCAAGATCCGTGAGAAGAAGTCGGTCGAGAGCCTCTACCTCGAGAAGCTCGTGGTCGGGGGGCGCGTCTCCCGCGAAGAGGCGACGCAGATCGAGCAGCAGCAGAACGAAGCGCTCCAGGAGGCGCTGCAGTCGATCCACACCCGGCCGCCGGAACCCGTCGAGCCCTACGAGCCGCGCGGACCCTGGACGGGCTTCTCGCGGACGCGTCCGGAGAACGACATGGAGACGGCCGTCTCGGCGGAGCGACTCGCCGAGATCGCGGCCGGGACGGCGCGCGTCCCGTCCTATTTCAACGTGCACAAGAAGCTGCAGGCGATCCTCGACGCGCGCGCGAAGTGCGTCACCGAAGGACAGGGGATCGACTGGGGCCTCGGCGAGGCGCTCGCCTTCGGGTCGCTGCTGCTCGAGGGCACGCCGGTCCGGCTCTCCGGCCAGGACTCCTCGCGCGGCACGTTCGCCCATCGCCACGCCGTACTCGTCGATCAGGACTCGGGCGAGGAGTACGCCCCGCTCGACCACATCTCGGACAACCAGGCGCGCTTCGAGGTCTACGACAGCCTGCTCTCGGAAGCGGCCGTGCTCGGCTTCGAATACGGCTACAGCCTGGCCGATCCGTCCTCGCTCGTCCTCTGGGAGGCCCAGTTCGGCGACTTCGTGAACGGCGCCCAGGTGATCATCGACCAGTTCATCTCGTCGGCCCACGTGAAGTGGGGACGCATGAGCGGTCTGGTCATGCTCCTGCCCCACGGCTACGAGGGCCAGGGCCCGGAGCACTCGAGCGCCCGCGTCGAGCGTTTCCTCCAGACCTGCGCCGAGGACGCCATGCAGGTGGTGAACTGCACGCGCCCGGCCCAGTACTTCCACGTGCTGCGCCGGCAGATGCGCCGTGGCTATCGCGCGCCGCTCGTCATCTTCACGCCGAAGAGCCTGCTCCGTCATCCGAAGGCCGCCTCTCAGCTCGACGAATTCACGAGCGGGCGCTTCCAGGAAGTGATCGACGATCCGATCGCCGCGGCGCGCGCCGACGAGGTCCGCCGCGTGATCGCCTGCACGGGCAAGGTCTACTACGACCTCATCGAGGCGCGGGCCGCCCGGATGCCCGAGCGGGAGCACGAGGTCGCCATCATTCGCATCGAGCAGCTCTACCCCTGGCCCGAGGCCGACCTGGCCGACGTCTACGGGCGCTACGCGCAGGCGGAGTCCCGGGTCTGGGCCCAGGAGGAGCCGAAGAACATGGGCGCCTGGACGTTCGTCCGGGACCGCCTGCAGACGATCATCGGTGAGAAGAACCACCTCGAGGTCGCCGGTCGGCCCGAGGCGGCGAGTCCCGCCGTCGGCTCCCCGCGGATCCACCGCGCCCAGCTCGCGCAGCTGCTGGACGAGGCGTTCGGCGAGCGCTGAGCCCGGAGGGCGCCATTGACGGCGCCCCGCCAGCAAACGAGACTTCGCTTTCGCCTCCGCAGCGCGACGTCGCGGCAGGCGAGAGACCCGCCCCCCGGTCGATCCGGCTCGGGGTGCGCGAGCACGGAGTCGACCCGATGGATCTCAGCTACGGCGAAGAACTCGAATCGTTCCGCAAGGAAGTCCAGGGCTTCCTCGCGGAGAACTGGCCGCCCGAAGGTTCCGGAAGCGGAAGCAAAGACGACCAGATCCGGGCCTTCCGTCGCAAGGCGACCGAAGCGGGCTACCTGAACCGTCACATCCCGAAGCGGTACGGCGGCGCGGAGCAGCCGCCGGACTCGATGCGCGGCGCGGTGATCTCCGAGGAGTTCACGAAGGCCCGCGCGCCGATGGAACCCCGCGGCATCGGCACCATGATGCTCGTGCCGACGCTCCTCGAGCGCGGCGAGGAGTGGATGAAGGAGAAGTGGGTCCAGGCGACCATCGAAGGCGACGTGACCTGGTGCCAGGGCTACAGCGAGCCCGGCTCGGGCTCCGACCTGGCGAGCCTGATGACCAAGGGCGAGCTCCAGGACGGCGAGTGGGTCATCAACGGCCAGAAGATCTGGACCAGCGGCGCGATCGAGGCGGACTACATGTTCTGTCTCGTGCGGACCGAGCCCGACGCGCCCAAGCACGCGGGCATCTCCTACATCCTGATCGACATGAAGCAGCCGGGGATCGACGTCCGGCCGCTCAAGCAGATGACGGGGTCGTCGGAGTTCAACGAGGTCTTCTTCAACGACGTGAAGACGCCGGAGGACTGGATCGTCGGCAAACGCGGCGAGGGATGGCTCGTGTCGCGTACGACGCTCAAACACGAGCGAAACGGAATCGGCGCGGCCGGCCAGGTCGTCAGCCTCTTCAATGGCCTCGTGAAGCTCGCCAAGGAGAAGAAGATCGACGGCAAGCCGGCGATCGAGGACCCGGAGATCCGGCGCGGCCTCGCGGAGCTCGAGGGCTACGTGAAGGCCCACCAGTACTCGGGCTTCCTCCAGATGACGAAGGATCTGAAGGGCGAGTCGCCCGGTGTGATCCAGCTCATGAACAAGGTCAACTCGACCAACATGGGCCACATGGTCGCCAGGCTCGCGATGGAGATCCTCGGCGACGACGGCGTCGCCGCGCCGAGCGGACGCGGTCTCGTCGGCCTCGCCGCCGGGGACTCGGACGTCGACGGGCTCTGGGTCTCGCAGTACATGTCGAGCCTCGGCGTCGCGATCGCTGGCGGCACGGCCAACATCCAGAAGAACGTGATCGCCGAACGCGGTTTCGGCCTGCCCCGCGACGCCGCGGCGCAGAAGTCGAAGTAGGAGGAGGATCCCACCATGGACTTCGATCTTTCCGAAGAACAGCAGCTCCTCCAGGAGACCGTCGGACAGTTCATCGAGAACGAGTGCCCGATGGCGCGCCTGCGCGAACTCTTCGACGACGAGACGGGCTACGACCCGGTCCTCTGGAAGGGGCTCGCCGAGATGGGCCTCGCCGGCATCCACCTGCCGGCCGACTTCGGCGGAAGCGAGCTCGAGGTGCTCGATCTCGCGGTCGTCGCCGAGACCCTCGGTGCCAGCGCCGCGCCGGTCCCCTTCCTGGGCCACGCGCTCGCGACCGAAGCGATCAACCGCGCCGGCAACGACGAGCAGCGCGCGCGCATGCTCCCCTCGCTGGCGAGCGGAGAGCACCTCGCGACCGTCGCCTTCGCCGAGGACGGCGGCGTCTGGCTGCCGGAACAGTGGACCCTCGCCTCGCCGGACGGCGCCACGGGCACCGTCTCGGGAACCAAGGAGATCGTCGAGTTCGGCGAGCAGGCCGACTATTTCGTGGTCGGCCTCGCGGGCGGCAAGATGGCGGTCGTCGACCGCAACGCCGCGAGCGTGGAGATCCAGCGCTACGAAGGAGCGGATCGCACCCGCCGCCTCGCGATCGTGACCTTCGAGAACGCCGAGTGCGAGGTGCTCGAGCACAGCGATCTCGAGACCGCCGGTCGGGTGCGCGACGTCGGCCTCGTGCTGATCGCGGCCGATGCCTTCGGCGGCGCGCGCAAGCTGGTCGACATGAGCATGGAGTACGCCAAGAGCCGCGAGCAGTTCGGCGTCACGATCGGTCATTTCCAGGCGCTCAAGCACCAGCTCGCCGACATGGCCATCGACATCGAGCCCGCGCGCGCACTCTACTGGTTCGCGGCCCACGCGCTCGATCATCTCCCGGACGAAGCCGTTCGGACGGCCGCGATCGCCAAGAGCCACCTCTGCGATCGCTATTCCCGGATCGCACGCGACGCGACCGAGGCCCACGGCGGCATCGGCTACACCTGGGAGGGCGACACCCAGATCTGGTTCAAGCGCGCCATGCAGGACCGCGTCTTCCTCGGCACGCCTCGGCTCCATCGCGACCGCGCGGCGGATCTGGCGGGCTGGTAGCCCGAGCGCGCGTCGCGCCGCGCCGCCGGCGAGTCAGGTCGCTTCGCCCTCGGCGGCGCCGGTCCCGCCGCGCGTCGTCCGGAGTGACCGCATGCGGTTGATCGCGCTCGCGATCTCGAAGCGGCGGGGGCGGGCGAGGGCGCCGGGATGGCGGCCCTTGCGATGGAAGGGGTCGAGCGCATCGAGGCCCTCCTCGTCGAAGAAGGCCTCGAGCGCGTCGAGGATCCGGGCGAGCGGACGCTCCCCGTCGACGAAGCGTTCGGACGCCAGATGGATCGCGCCGGCGATCGCGCGGGTCTGGCTCGGATCGAAGAGTTGTTCGACGGCACGCAGGTCGATCTCCGTCGTGCCGTAGACGATCTCCTCGCGGTCTCGGCTCGAGAACTTGACGTCCCTGCGCCCGCGGCGCGCATCGAAGCTCTCGGGCCGGATGATGCGATCCGTCGGTCTCCGGAGCGGCGTGGGCGGCGCCTCGCGCCGGGAGTCCGGTGCCGCGGCCGCGATCGCGTGAGCGCGCGCGGTCGCGTCGCGGGGGCGGTAGTGCGCGAGCTCGATGACGGCGTCCGCGTGACCGAAGTAGTCGCCGGAGCCGCCCATCACGAGGACGGTCGAGAGTCCGAGCACGTCGTGCAGCGCTCTCACGCGATCCACGAAGGGCGTGATCGGTTCGTCCTTCGGGTGGATCAGCGCCTGCATGCGTGCGTCGCGCACCATGAAGTTCGTCGCGGAGGTATCCTCGTCGAGCAGCAATCCCGTCGCACCGGCTTCGATGGCCTCGGCGATG
>JBCCZJ010000345.1:0-5998 GCA_039187915.1 Myxococcota bacterium | reverse complement strand
CGAGGGGGAGGGTCGCGAGCTCGAGGCCGTGGTCGTGGCCGCGCGGTGTGCCCTCGACGACCGAGCGTTCCCCGTTCGCGCGGACGAGCACGAGTCCCCCCGTCTTCTCGGTCATCAGGACGTCGCCGTTCGGGAGCGGGGCGATCGAGAAGGGGAGAGGCGCGAGTCCATCGGCGACGACCTCGAGGCGGAACGCATGCTCCTCGGTCGCGACGACGCCGGTCGGGACCTCGAGCGCGCGGTCGTTCTCCATCTCGAGGAAGCGCTGGCCGTCGCGTCGCTCTGCGACGTACAGGGCGATGCTCTTGATCTCGTCGTCGTCGAGGACCGCGTCCCAGGCGGGCATACCCTTCGCCGGGTAGCCGTCGCGGATGCTCACCATCAGTTCGGGCATGGCGTCGCCATGGGCGAGGGGGCCGCCGGCGAGGGGCGGGCCCAGGGCTCCGCCGGCGAGGTTCGCGCCGTGACAGACGGCGCAGTTGTCGGCGTAGAGATGCTCGATCGGGTCCTGGCGCGAGAAGCGCCACACGAGCACGCCGAGCGTCGCGCCCGCGAGGACGAGCAGGCCGACGAAGAGGCCGAGGATTCGGAGGAGGGGTTTCAGCATACGAGCCCCGCGTGCAGCGATCGCGGGCCACCGCGGCCGCGCGCCCGGACGTCATCGACCCGCCGGGCCGACGCGTTGAGGCCGCGCGCGGCGTCACGGGGGTCGCGGGCCCGCAACGCGCCGGCAAGCCGCGCGCGGGCAGGCGCAACGGCGGGCCGCGTGCGGGTTGACCGGTCCGCCGCGGAAACCGCGCGTTGGCCGCCCGCGATCGAGTGCCTACCGTCGGGGGGTCGCCCCGGCAGCGAGGACCGCCCCCGATCATGGACACCGTGCGCCCCGAATCCGTCGGCCTGTCGAGCGCCCAGCTCGCCCACGTCGATCGTCACCTGCGAGAGCGCTACGTCGAGCCGGGCAGGATCGCGGGCTGCGAGACGCTCGTCTTCCGACGCGGCGCGCTCGCCCACCATTCGGTCCTCGGCCGAGCGGATCTCGAGCGCGGAACGGTCGCGCGCGAGGACACGATCTATCGGATCTACTCGATGACGAAGCCGATCACGAGCGTCGCGCTCATGCAGCTCCACGAGGAGGCGCGATTCTCGCTCTCGGATCCGGTCGCGCGACATCTGCCGGAATTCCGTGACCTGCGCGTCTACGCCCAGGGCGTTCATCCCCACTACGTGACCGAGCCCTGCGCGCGTCCGATGACGATCCGGGATCTCCTGTCGCATCAGTCCGGCCTCACCTACGGCTTCATGGCGCGGACGAACGTCGACGCGGGCTACCGCAAGGCGGGGATCGGCGAGAAGAAGCGAAGCGGGACGCTCGCCGAGATGGTCACCGAGCTCTCGGCGCTGCCCCTCGAGTTCTCGCCGGGGACGGCGTGGAACTACTCCGTCGCGACGGACGTATGCGGTCGGCTCGTCGAGGTCCTCTCGGGACGTTCGCTCGACGACTACTTCCAGGAGCGGATCTTCACGCCGCTCGGCATGGTCGATACGGGCTTCAGCGTGCCCGATGCCGATCTCCCGCGTCTCGCCGCGAACTACGAACGGCGGCGCAACAAGACGCTCCGCCTCGTCGACGATCCGCTCGACAGCGAATATCGCGAGGGCGTCACGCTCCTCTCTGGCGGCGGCGGGCTGGTCTCGACGGGCGCCGACTACCTGCGCTTCTGCCGCATGCTGCTCGGCGGGGGCACCCTCGACGGGGCGCGCATCCTCGGCCGCAAGACCCTCGCATTGATGACGCAGAACCATCTCGAGGGCGGCGGCGACCTGATGGAGCGGAGCGTCGGCGCCTTCGCCGAGACGCCCTACGTCGGGACGGGCTTCGGACTCGGCTTCTCGGTCCTGCTCGATCCGGCCCGCGGCCAGAACGTCGGCACCGCCGGGGAATTCGCCTGGGGCGGCGCGGCGAGCACCGTCTTCTGGGTCGATCCGGTCGAGGATCTGACCGTCGTCTTCCTGACCCAGCTGATGCCTTCGCGCACCTTCGATTTCCGTGGCCAGCTGAAGGCGATCGTCTACGGGGCGCTCCTGAACGACTGATCGGCGGGGCCGCCCCGCCGCGGAGCGCGGCGCCACGGGCCGGGGCGTCCGATCCGCACGCGTCGCGGCCGCGCGTGGCGCCCGGGCCCCCGCTCCGATCGTCCGGCAGCGTCGCGCGCGACGAGACGCGGAGAGAGGCTAAGGTCGAACGAAGCGGAGCCGGCCGGCAGACTCGCTCACGGGCCGCGCCGAGTGACGCGCGGTTCGACGGGTCTTGCCGACGAGGCCCGTCGCATCTGATACTTCTCCGGAGCCGCCCGCGCCGAGCCTGGCGCGTTCCGCCGGGACGAACGCCCCGGCGCGAACCGGCGTGGAGACCGACCCCGCGCAGCCCGCCGGGCCGGGACGAAAGGAACCCCCGAGATGGCCGTCATCCTCAGCGAAGAGCAGTTGATGCTGCGCGAGAGCGCGCAGACCTTCCTCGCCGACCAATCGCCCGTCACGCGCATGCGCGAGCTGCGCGATGCATTCGACGACAAGGGCTACACGCCCGAGATCTGGAAGCAGATGGCCGACCTCGGCTGGCTCGGCATCCTGCTGAGCGAGGATCACGGGGGCAGCGGCATGGGCGTCGCCGATCTGGGCGTCGTGCTCTGGGAAGCGGGCAAGGCGCTCGCGCCCGAGCCCCTGCTCTCGACCCTCCTGCTCGGTGCGAACGCCGTCCGGCTGAGCAGCAACGAGGCGGTTCAGAAGGACGTGCTCCCGGCGGTGGCCGAGGGCGAGCGCGTCGTCGCGCTGGCGCTCGAGGAGACCGGTCGTTTCAACCCCTACAACGTCGAGACGAAGGTCGAGGGTGGGGCGATCAGCGGGACCAAGCTGCACGTCCTCGACGCCCACGTCGCGGACCAGATCGTCGTCGTCGCGCGCGCTTCGGGCGCGGCCGGCGACCGGGACGGACTCGCCCTCTACCTGGTGGACGCGAACGCCGACGGCGTGAAGATCACGCGCAACCGTCGGATGGACGGCCGCAACGCCGCGACCGTCGAGTTCGACGGCGTCGAGGTCGGAGCGGAGCGGCTGCTCGGGGACGCCGACCTCCTCGACCAGGTCATCGATCAGGCCACGGTCGGGCTCGCCTCCGAGATGCTCGGCACGGCGGAAGAGGCCTTCGAGCGGACGCTCCAGTACCTGAAGGATCGCGAGCAGTTCGGTCAGAAGATCGGCACCTTCCAGGCCTTGCGCCACCGGGCGGCGATGATGTTCGCCGAGCTCGAGTTCGCGCGTTCGATCGTGCGGGACGCCCTGTCCGCGGTCGACGAGGGCCGCGAGGACGCTTCGCTCTGCGTGTCCGCCGCGAAGGCCCAGGCCAGCAAGGCCGGCCGACTGATCGGCGCCGAGGCGATCCAGATGTTCGGCGGAATCGGCATGACCGACGAAGAGGAGATCGGCCTCTTCTTCAAGCGCCTCAAGGCCGCCGAGCTGACGCTCGGCGACGAGACCTACCACCAGCGCCGCTTCGCGGCTCTCCAGGGCTACTAGGCCCGGGCATCCGGCAACGGAAGAGAAGGAATCCAAAGCAATGGCAGACCTCGAAACGTTCAAGGAAGAAGTCCGCGCCGTCATCGCCGAGCACCTCCCGCCGGAGCTGCGCGTCGGCAACCGGAGCGATCTCCCGAAGGAGCCCCTCGGCAAGTGGATCAACGTGATGGCCGATCGCGGCTGGATCACGCCCGAGTGGCCGACCGAATACGGCGGCGGCGGGCTCGACCGCAAGCACGCGGCCGCGCTCAAGGCCGAGCTCAAGAAGGTGAAGGCGCCCGTCGTCAGCTCCTTCGGCGTGTCCATGCTCGGGCCGACGCTGCTCGAGTACGGTACGGAGGAGCAGAAGAAGGAGTTCCTCCCGAAGATCTCGAACCACACCATGCGCTGGTGCCAGGGCTTCAGCGAGCCCGGCTCGGGGTCGGACCTGGCGAGCCTTCAGTGCCGCGCCGAGAAGGACGGGGACGAGTACGTGATCACGGGCCAGAAGATCTGGACGACGAGCGCCGACCGCGCCGACTGGATCTTCTGCCTCGTCCGCACGGACTTCGACGCGCCAAAGCACGAGGGCATCAGTTTCATCCTCTTCCCGATGCACCAGGACGAGGTCGAGGTCGCGCCGCTCACGTTGATCGACGGCAGCGCTCACTTCTCGCAGGTCTTCTTCAACGGCGCGCGCGCCAAGGCCGAGCACGTCGTCGGCCCGCTGAACGGCGGTTGGACCGTCGCCAAGCGACTGCTCCAGCACGAGCGCAGCACGGACGGCTCGAGCGACGGCGGGATCGGCGGCGCGGCGAAGGAGTCGATCTCCGACTTCGTGAAGCGCACGGTCGGGATGGAGAACGGCCAGCTCGCCGACGCGACGATTCGTGAGCGCCTCGCGGCCCACGAGATCGACAAGCGGGGTCTGAGCCTGACCATGCGCCGCGCGGCCGAAGAGGCCCGCGCGGGCCAGAAGGGCCGCGACATCGGCAGCCTCGGCAAGTTCCGCTGGGCCAACATGGTCAAGAACGAGCAGGACATCGCCGTCGACTCGTCGGGCAGCCAGGGGCTCGGCTGGGAAGGCCCGGGCTTCGACGACAAGCAGCTCGAGCGGACCCGCAAGTGGCTGATCACGCGCGCCGACTCCATCTGGGGCGGCACGAACGAGATCCAGATGAACGTGATCGCGAAGCGGGTGCTCGGGATCCCCGAGTAGCGCCGCTCCGGCGATCCGTCGCAACCAGAACCCCCGATCGGGACGCAGGTCCGGGTCGGGGGTTTTTCGCGTCCGTGGGCCGGGTCGGGGGGGCACTGCGTTCGGCGGACCGCGCGCGAAGGGGGCGTGTTCCGGCGTCGCGTCCGCGCCCCGCCTAGTCGCGCGCGGCGGGCGATCGCAGGAGCGCCAGCCAGCCCACGATGAAGCAGAGTCCGCCGAGCGGCGTGACGGGGCCGAGCCAGCGCGGGCCGTCGAGCGCGAGCAGGTAGAGGGAGCCGCTGAAGAGCACGATGCCGGCGGTGAACCCGAGGAAGGGACCTCGCATGGACGTGCCGGAGGCACGTTCGAAGAGCGCGACCGCGAGCAGGGCGACCGCGTGGATCAGGTGGTAGTCGACGGCGGTGGCCCAGACGTCGAGTCGCTCCGGCGAGAGCGTCCGTTCGAGTCCGTGGGCCCCGAAGGCGCCGAGTACCACACCTACGGCGCCCAGGACCGCAGCGATCTTCATTCCCATGCCGCCGAGGGTAGCTCGCTCGATCGCCCACGCGGCGCATCCGCGTCCCGCGTGGGAAAGCGGCGCTTGCGTGAAGCGCTTCACGGTTGGCCGAACGGGCGGGGCCGAAGCTCACGGGGAACCCAGGAAAGGCCCGATCATGCCCTCCCGTCCCGTCTCGTCGCTCCGTCTCCCCCTCGGCGTCCTCGCGCTCGCCCTCGTCGCGACCAGCGAGGCCTCCGCCGCCGCGCTCTTCAGCGAGGTCGCGACGGCGCGCATCATGTCCGGCAACGTCACTCTGACCGACGATACGGTCTCGGGCTTCGCGCCGGGGCCGGTCGGCTCGACCGGGCTCGTCGAGGCGAACGGAGCGGACATCGTGCCCGAGACGCCGCCGGTCGACGCGGCCGCGATCACGGACCACGACCTCCCGAACGGGGCGCTCGGTGTCAGCACGGGCTTCGACGCGACCTCGAACGGGCCGAACGACACGCGAAGCTACTTCGCCTACGCCGGCGGCAGCGCGACCTGGTTCGACGATCTCACGGTCACCTCGACCACCCTCCCGGTCGGCACGCCCGTGAACGTCCGCTTCGTCTTCGATCTCGCCTTCACGGCGGATGCGACGACGTCGCTCTTCTTCGCGCGCGCCGCGAGCGACTGCACTTCGACGGCGGCCGGCACCCAGGGCATCGCGCCCGCGAACCATCGCTACCTGTCGGACATCGAGTTCG
>JBCCZJ010000344.1:0-6036 GCA_039187915.1 Myxococcota bacterium | reverse complement strand
CTCGGCGACGACTACCTGGCCGCGTTCACCGTCGGCGACCAGCTCCTCTGGGGCGCCGCCGAGCCGCTCCGCCGGACGCTCGCCATCCTCCGCGAGCTCGAGGGCTAGCGGCCATGGATGCGTCCTGGGAGGCGGCGTGAAACCCGAGCGGGGAGAGCTCACGCCCTTCCAACCCTTCGGCCTGCAGCCCGTCTTCCAGGTCCGCGACGTCGCGGCCTCCCTCGCGTGGTACCGGGACAAGCTCGGCTTCACGATCGACTTCGTGGAGGGCGACCCGCCCGTCCACGCCCGGATCGTCGGCGATCCGACCTACGCCGCACCGACCGTCCACCTGCGCTTCGAGCCCCTGCAGTCGGAGCGCGCGCCCTTCGCCGGTGCGGAGGTCTGGTTGCACGTCGACCACTCGATCGACGTGCTCTACGACCGCTACCTCGAGCGCGGCGTGAAGATCGTCCTGCCGATCGAGGACAAGCCCTGGGGGCTGCGCCAGTTCGTGGTCGAGGACCCGGACGGGTATCGTCTCGTGATCGCGGCGGAGACGCCGACGACCTAGCCCGGACCGAAGACCGAGAAGGAAGGACCCACCCATGGCCGCCTCCATCGAACGCTTCTCCCGCGACGTACCCACCGAAAAGCTGATCGAGACGCTCGATCGAGACGGCTGCGCCATCGTCGAGGGCACGCTCTCCGACGCGCAGCTCGCCGGCTTGAATGCGGACCTCGACCAGCGGATCGCCGACACCGCCCCGGGCGTGCCGAACCACGTCGAGTTCATGCAGCCCTTCTACGGCTTCGAGACGATCAGGATCGACGGCCTTCCCGGCAAGAGTCGGACCTACGTCGACTTCGTCGAGCACGATCGGCTCGTCCAGATCGCCGATCACTATCTGAAGCCCCATTGCGTCCACTACCTGTTGAACACCGCGCAGCTGATCCAGATCGGGCCCGGCGAGACGGCCCAGGACCTCCATCGCGACGACCAGGCCTGGATGCACCACCCCAAGCACGCTCACGCCGACCCGTTCAGCCAGCCGCAGCTCGAAGTCGAGGGGATCTTCGCCCTGTCGGCGTTCACGCGGGAGAACGGCGCCACCCGCGTCGTCCCGGGCAGCCACCGTTGGCCCCTCGACCGCGAAGCGAAGGAAGAGGAGATCGCGTACGCCGAGATGCCGGCGGGCTCGGCGGTCTACTACCTGGGCTCCACGATCCACAGCGGCGGGGCCAACCAGACGACCGACCAATCCCGCCGCGGCCTGTTCACCGGCTTCGTGGTCGGCTGGCTTCGGACCGAAGAGAACTTCTTCCTGAGCACGCCGATCGAAGCGGTCCGCGAGATGCCGGAACGCGTGCAGAGCCTGCTCGGCTACGACAGCCATCTCGGGATCGGCGTCGTCGACGTCGGCAGCCCGCGCGCACGGCTCTGAGCCGACGCCGAAGACGAGAACGCGGGCGCGCCGAAGAACACCCGCGTCCCGTCCATCGCTCGCGCGAGGGCGATCAGGCCGGCTTCGGGCCGCCCATGAATCCGGGCCAGCGGGATCCACTGATCGTGTCGACGAAGGGCCAGTAGCCGTCCGGATCGAGGGCGCCTTCGAGGGTGATCTCGCGGCCGAGGAACTGCGGCCACCAGAGGCGCGCGCCCTGGTAGTCACGGACCGGGAGCAGCGACGCGATCGGATCCCACGGGCTGTCGAGCAGCGCCACCGTGCCCTCGACGGCGATCTCCGCCTTCGTCGCGTACGTGCTCTTCACCTGCACGACGTGCGGGGGGAAGTCGTAGGCCTTCTCGGCGCCGCCGACGGCGCGCAGGACCTTGATCCACCACTCGTATTCGACGTGGTTCTCGCGCTGGGGGAGCGCCTCGCCGGCCTCGCCCTCGAACTCGATGAACGTGTAGCCCTGGTGGGTGCAGCGGGCGCTCACGCTGTCCTGGAAGCGGTAGTAGTCGATGTCGCAGGGGTACTTCGGCTGGCCGTTCATGTCGCGCGAGATGAAGACTGCGCTCTCCTGGTCGATGCCGTAACCGAGGGTGTAGACGCCCTCGGTGCCGCGATAGTCGGCGTCGACGGTCATGAACACGCCGTACTCGGGCACGTTCGGGACCGCGACCTGGTAGATCGAGAGCTGCACGTGGGGTTCGGCGCCGGGCTCGATCCCGGGCGGGAGCAGCGCGGCCACCTTGTCGGGGTCGGTCAGGTAATCGATCTTGAGGATCGGCCAGTCGGCGATTTCGCCGGCGTTGATCTGGGGTCCGGACATCGGGGAGCTCCTCTCGCGGGTTCGGGCGCGCGGTCGAAGGTCGCGCGCGGGTCGGGACAGCCTAGATCGCCGGCGCGCGCACCGCAGGCCCCGCCGAGCCGGGCCGGGGAGTCGCTACGCTGTCCGTTCGGCGCGACGCCCCTGCCCGAAGGACGTGCCCGATGGAGCCCCATGACCGACGCGAACGCCCCCCGCCCCCGAAGCTTCGGCGAACAATCGCTCAAGTACTTCCTGCGCGAGCACACGGAGATCCCGACGGGTCCGATCGAATCCCCCGCCGCATGGCTCGGACGCGACCTGCGCGACGATCCCGACGGATGGCGGACGCCGCTTCGGGACGAGTCGCTCGCGGAGCTCGACGCGGCCCTCGACCGGATCGAGGCGGCCGGGCTCGAGCTGGCACAGATCCAAGCGGGCGGATTGTCCGCGCTCGAGCAGCAGGCGGCCGATTGGCGCGCGGCGCTCGATCGGGGACGAGGCTTCGTGGTCCTCTCCGGTCTGCCGGTCGACCGCTGGGGCGAAGCCCGGGCGAGCCGCGCCTTCTGGCTGCTCGGCCACTTGATCGGCGTCCCTGGCGCCCAGAACGCGAGCGGTGAATTGCTCGGGCACGTGATCGACTATGGCGAGCAGGCAGACCAGCCGAACGTGCGTCTCTACCGGACGACGGCGGACATCGGATTCCACTGCGACGCCGCCGACGTCGTCGGGCTGCTCTGTCTGGTCGACGCGGCCGAGGGCGGCGCCAGTCGGATCGCGAGCTCCGTCGCGATCTGGAATCGGCTCTTCGAAGAGGATCCGGACGCGGCGCGCCTGCTCTTCGAGCCCTTCGCGGTCGATCGCCGGGACGAGCAGCCCGAAGGCGACCGCCCCTTCTTCGAGATGCCGCCCTGTCGCTTCGGCGCCGACGGCGTGCTCCGCACCTTCTTCCACGGCGCCTACTTCCGCTCGGCGCAGCGCCTGGCCGAGATCGGCCCGCTGCCGCCGGAGCGGGCCCGCGCCCTCGATCGCTTCGAAGCGATCGGCAACGCCCCGGACTTCCGCCTCGACATGGCGCTGGCGCCGGGCGACGTCCAGCTCCTCTCGAATCACACGATCGTCCACGCGCGGACGGGATACCGCGAGCATGCGGATCGCAAGCGGCACCTGCTCCGCCTCTGGCTCTCCCTGCCCGACGCTGAACGCGCGGCGGCCTAGGCGTCGAGGAGGGCCGCGCTTCGTGCCCGTCGGCGATAGACTCGCGACATGAGCGAATCGAACGACCGACAGGAGTGGAGCGCGGCGTTCCAGCGTGCGACCTGGGGCTGTGCGCCCGCCATCGGCCGCGCGCTCGGCCTCTCCTCCCGCGCCGTGCAGCAGTGGGGCCAGGCCGACTCGGACAAGCGTTCTCCCGGCGAACGCCTCGAGATCCTGATGCGCGTCGCGAGCGACCATCGCAAGCCCCACGATGCCCTCGCTCCCCTTCATCTCCTGGCCGGCCGCCTCGGGTACCGGCTCGTGCCGGACCAGCCCGCGGACGCCGAACCGCCCTCCCTCGCCACCGTCGCCGAACACGCGAGCGCGGCGATGGTCGAGGCGGGCGAGGCCGTACAGACGGTGCTCAAGGCGCTCCAGGACGATCTGATCTCGAACGACGAGATGGACGCGATCGAGCGGGAGTGCGACGAGGCGATCGAAGCGCTGATCCGACTCAAGCAGGCGGCGCGCCGCGAGCGCTGAGCCGCCCTGATCGTGCCGGCCGCGCGCCGCGAGCGCTGAGCCGCCCCGATCGCGCCGGCCGCGCGCCGCGCGATCCCGTCGCGGGCGCTTGCGGCCTGGCGACGATCGCGATCAGCGTTCCCGCGCGGCGAAGGCCGGCACCGACTCCGGCTTCGACTCGCCCCGATAGGCGAGGACCCGGTTCTCCGCGGTCAGCACGAAGAGCGGGCGATGCTGGGCGTCGCGCGTGTCGACCAACGCGCGCTCGACGCGCTGCTGCTGGCGCCGCAGCGTCGCGCGGCTGGAGCTGGGCTGGGCATCGCGCGAGAGATAGGTCGCGACGTGGTCGGGACCGGACGAGAGTCGAACGACCGGACGCGGGCCGGGGCGCGCCGCCTGCGCCGCCTCCCAGACGTAGCCGCCCGGGACGGCCAGGATCCGTCCGACGCGGAAGCGCCCCCGGGTCGCCGGGTTGCGGTCGGAACGAAGCGCCGCGAGCGCATCGAGGGCAGCGCCGTCGATCGTCGCGAAGACGGTCGGGGCGTTCGCCGGCGCGGCCACCTCGTCGCCGGGGGCCTCCGGGGCGTCGCCGGCGTTCGCGCTGCCGGCCAGCGCGAGGGACGCCAGGGCGCCTCCCAGCATCATGGCGCGAAGGGTTCGGGAAGTCGTGTGGGTCGATCGAAACATGGTGCGGTCCTCCTGTGGCGGCGCAGGGTTCACGGCGCTCCGGCCCGACGCCTCGTCCATCTGGACTAGTCCCGCTGCCATCGGTGCCGAGCACGCACCAGTGGCCTCGAAAGCGCCCCCTCGGTTCGCAATGCCGACCGATGCGAACCGCGGACTCCCTCCACGCCCCCTCCCCCGATGGCCATGTCGGGCACCGCAGGCACGGGCCAGGAGAGCCGAGGCCCCGAGGCCGCGGACCTGCCGCGCGCGGTGCGGGCGATCGCTGGGGGCGGGTCCCGACGCACGGCCGGGGCCCCGGATCGGGGCGGGTCCCGACGCACGGCCGAGGGGCCCGCATCGGGGCGGCTCCCGACGCACGGCCGAGGGGCCCGCATCGGGGCGGCTCGCGACGACCGACCGAGGGCCCCGGATCGGGGCGCGGCGCCCGTCCGGATCACGGCGGTTCGTTTCCGGGCCGACCGCGCACTTCCGGCCGTCGGGGCGGTCGGACACCCTGCCGTCCATCGGGGCGATGCCCTGGCCCGCTCGGGAAGACCCCGGGTTGGAGAAGGGGCCGCCCCGAACGCACGAGGAGAGAAACACCATGGACAGCGCCCAGCGCCCGTTGACGACCCAGGATCCCGGCCCCGACGAGAGAGCCCACGCCGGACTCGAAAAGGCCCTCGCCCGCATCCGCGAAGGCTCACGCCTCGAAGAGGAAGCGGTCCTCGGCGTGGCCTGGGACTACTTCGTCGCGGGCTTCAAGGCCCGCGGCGACCACGCGCCCGACGCCCCCTTCGCCGGCCCGGAGCCGGAACCCGAAGCCGCCGGCGAGCCGGACTTCCTGGCCGAACACGTCGCTGCCCTCACACCGCGGCGGCTCGAGGTGCTCCGCCTCGTCGCCCGCGGCCTCACCAACCGCGAGATCGGCCGCGTGCTCGGCATCTCCTGTTACACGGTCAAGAGCCATCTCGCGGCCCTCTTCGAGGCCCTCGACGTGACCAACCGAACCGAGGCCGCCTTCGCCCTCCAGCGATACGAGGCGGCCTACCCGGAGGTGCGCAACTGACGCCCTCCGCGTCTCCACCGTCGGGTGTTTCGCATCCACCCGACGACGAACGCCCCGACTCCAAGGTGGAGCCGGGGCGTTTCTCGTTTCGTCTCGACGGTTCGCGCCCCCTACGCGGCTTCGAACAGCGAAGCGAAGCCCTGTCCGCCACCGACGCACATCGTGACGATCCCGTACTTCTTCCCCGTCCGCTTCAGCTGGCGGCAGAGAAGGCCCGTCATGCGGCTGCCCGTCATGCCGAAGGGGTGGCCGATCGAGATCGAGCCGCCGGTCGGGTTGAGCTTCTCGTTCGGGATCCCGAGCTCGCGCTGGCAGTAGAGGAGCTGAGAGGCGAAGGCCTCGTTGAG
>JBCCZJ010000343.1:0-6036 GCA_039187915.1 Myxococcota bacterium | reverse complement strand
GGAGACGGCAACGACCGTCGACTACGCCCTCGCGCTCACGATCGTGCCCGAGCCGTCGACGGCGCTGCTCCTGGGCGCCGGACTCGGGCTGCTCGCGCAGCGTCGCCGCACGAACGTCTGAGGCGCGCGGATCGCCAGGGTCGAGCGCGCGCCTGACGCACTCGCCTAAGAGCCAGCACGCGCTCGACCCTTTCGGCCCCCGGAGCTCCGGCCCCCGGATCCCCTGACACGCGCGCGCCGACGCGCTCCGATCAACCGTCCCTGCGGTATGCCTCGACGATCGGAGCGAGTTCCGTCGGCGTCGCGCCGTGCAGGATCACGCCGTCGCAGCCGAGATCCATCTGGTGCCGGATCGCGGCGACGCACTGGTCGGGCGAACCGGTCGCCGAATAGGAGAGCCACTCGTCGGGGATTAGTGTCGCGATGTGCTCGAGCTGCTCGGTCGTGGCCTTCACGTCGATCCCGCCCTGGAAGGTCGAGACCAGCTCGTCCGCGCGGAAGCGTTCGAGCACCGCCCTGTCCCAGCCGTTCGTGTCGACGAGCAGGTCGCCGTAGCCCTGCAGATAGGTCGCGAGGCGTCCGACCGACTTCATGAGGCGTTTGTCTTCGGGGATGTGGTCGCCGATCGTCGCGAAGCACGACCAGACCTTGACGGCCTCGGGATCCCGGCCCGCCTGCTCCGCCGCCTGCTTGACGGTCTTCACCGCGCGCTCGGTCGTCTCGTCGCTGAAGTAGGTGTGGAGCACGACTTCGTCGAAGACCCGACCGCCGAGGGCCAGGGAGTTCGGGCCGAAGGCGACGAGCATGAGCGGCACTTCGTCGGCGACGTCGGGTCCGAGATGCAGGAAGGGGTAGCTGCCGATCGGACCGTCGTGACCCATGACCGGCTCGCCGGCGAGCAGCCTGCGCGTGACGCCGACGAAGTCCTCCATCTGCGCCGTCGTGATCGGCGGGATGCCGTAGGCCTTCTGCATGGGCACGATGCCGCGGCCGATCCCGAGCACGAAGCGGCCGCCGGTCATGCCGTGCATCGTCAGCGCGTAGCCGGCGGTCACGATCGGATGCCGCGTGTTGTGGTTGGTCGCGGCGGTCGCGATCCGGATCGAGTCGGTCACCGCGCCGGCGGCGCCCGACAGCGTGCAGATCTCCTTCTGGTTGTACCGCTCGGACAGGAACGCGGTGCCCAGTCCCATCGCCTCGCCCGCCCGGACCTCTTCGATCAGATCCCGAGGCGACTCGGGCTGGCCGGCGAGCGCGTAGAAGCCGAGTTCGGGATTGCGGGTCGTCATGAAGGATCTCCTGGGGCGTTCGGATCGTCGGGTCCGGACGGATCGTGCGCCGGCTGGCCGCTCTCCGCCAGCGCGGACGCGAACCAGATCGAGACGACCGGCCAGGCGAACAAGATCCAGAGCAGAAAGGGCAGGGCGTCGGACACGAGGGACGGCACGAAGGGCAGCTGCGCCGCCTCGTGCACCCGCTCCGTCAGGTTGAGGGCGAGATGGCCCACGAAGAGCAGGAAGAGACCGCCGGCGAGGCCGCCGACGCGTTGGCGCCACGCCAGCCCGGGCGTGACCAGCATGAGCCCCGCGAAGGGAACCCAGTTGATGTAGCGCTGGCGGAAGGCACCGACGCGCGCGTCCCCGAATCCGATCGCGTCGTAGATCGGCGGCGCGACGCTCTTCAGGAAGCGGCCGTAGTGGAGTCGGCCGCCTTCCTCCCAGAACCAGGTCAGGGCGACCGTGATCAAGACGAATCCGAGGAGGACGGGAACGGCGCGCTTCATCGGCGGACGAAGATCCGGATCCAGCCGTAGAGCACGCCCACGATCATCGCGATCAGCGTGGCCTGCCAGAAGTAGACGTGGAAGAAGTCGAAGTAGTCGTTCTGGTATCGCCCGACCAGGAGCAGCGTCACGATCCGCAGCAGGTTGAACACGAAGATCGCGACGCAACCCAACACCACGCCCGTCGCGCGCGTGCGGATCGGGGCGGGGAACGCGAGAACGCAGGCGGAGTAGATCAGCATCTCGAGGAGGCCGACGCACTCGATGATGATCGAGACCGCGAAGCCGTCGAACGTGACGAGATGGCCGCGGAGCGTCGTCGCCTCCGTGAACACGCGCAGGAAGACGTGGACGCTCGCCGCCGTCCAGGCCGAGAGCGACTCGAGCGGGCCGCGAAGCGAGGCGAGGGACGCGTTGAAGACGCTCCCGATCGCGAGGAGATACACGAGCACCAACAGCGGGTAGCGAATCTGGGGATTCGCCCAGAGTCTCCTCGCCGTATCGATCGCGCGCGGTTCGGGCGGCCCGGGAGGCGTCAGCGGCGTCTCGCCGTCCGAAGGATCCGACATCGTGCTTCCCGCCAGCGGGAGTCCGCTCGCCGTCCTTCGGATCCGTCTCCCGCGCGCCTCGTGGACCGAGCCCCGACGCTAGCTCATCGCGGCGTCCGGCGGCTCAGGATCGGCCGCGCGTCAGGTTCCGCTCGGCGTAGCGGTATCCGCGGCCGCGCACCGTCTCGATCGAGTCCTTCGCCGCTGCCAGCTTTCGACGCAGGCTCTTCACGTGCGCGTCGACGCTCCGCTCGGTCGGGCGCTCTCCCGGGCGCCACGCCTCGGCGATCAGATCGCCCCGGCTCAGGACGCGTCCCTCGTGCCGCGCGAGGGTCGCGAGCAGCTCGAACTCCCGCGGCGTGAGCGGCAGGTCGATTCCTTCGAAGCGGACCTGGCGACGTTCCTCGTCGATGGCGAGCGGGCTCGGCCGCCGCGTTTCGACGCTCGGGTTCTCCGGGTTCGACGCTTCGCTCCGCCGAAGGACGGCGCGGATCCGGGAGGCGAGCTCGCGCTGGAAGAACGGCTTCGGGAGGAAGTCGTCGGCGCCGCACTCGAACGCGAGGATGCGGTCGCTCTCGTGAGACCACTCGGAGAGCATCATCACGGGCACGTCCGCGAGCGCGCCGCTCTCGCGGACGTGACGACAGATCGAGAAGCCCGAGCCGTCGGGGAGCGCGAGTTCGCTCAGGACGAGGCGAGGAAGGTTCCGATCCATCCGGGCGAAGGCCTCGACCAGACTCTTCGTCTCGACCAGATCGAGCTGACTCTCGGCGAGGGCCTGCCGCACGAGCGAAGCCGTGGCGGCGTCGTCGTCGACGAGGAGAGCGAATTTTCGTCCGGGTTCCGTCGCGGTCATGGGGTCGCTGCGAACGGAACCACCGCCGCGTCACGAACCGGTGACAAACAGACGAGGAATCGCGAACGATCGCGTGTCGATCGACGTCACTGTGCGGACCGTGGCGCGATGCCTCTCCTCCGCGCGTTGGATGCATCGACTTCACGTCTGCGGGCGCGGCCACGGACCACGTCGGTGTGGGCCTTCGTCGAAGCTCCTCGCGCGCTCACGAAATCGTCACGCGTGCGCGATCCGATCGTGTCATGCGCCTCCCATACTGCCGCGCGTCGGAGGGGGCCACGCGTCCCCGACGGCGTCTCGCTTACTCCCAAGCAAGTTCGAAACGAAATACGAGAGAGAGACACGATGCGATTCAGAATGTTGATGCAGGGCGCCTTCCTGCTGGCCGCGGTCGGTGCGGCGAGCGTGGCCGGGGCGCAGACCACGGTGGTTTCGGCCAACGTGACGACGCCGACGACGTGGTGTGACGACGAGACCGAGATGTTCCTCTTGAGCCCGATCTTCGTGAGCTCCAAGCTCACCATCGAGCCTGGCTGCATCATCCGCGGCAACCCCCGCGGATCCGCGTTCGACGCCCAGAATCCGACGGTCGGTGCTCCCGGCGCGCTGATCATCTCGCAGGACGGATTCCTGGATGCGCAGGGCACGTCGACGGCACCGATCATCATGACCACCGGTGCGCAGGACGTGAACGGCGACAACGTCGCCGACGACTTCGACGCGAACACCTTCGCCGATCAGTGGAACGGCGCTGGTGCGGTTCCGGCTCTTCTCGATGACACGCCGGCGACCAATCCGATCGCACCCCTCGACGCGGCGGGCAACCAGAACGCCGGTCTCTGGGGCGGGCTCGTGATCCTCGGTCGCGCGCCGACGAATCTCGGCGAGAACCTGGTCGTCGGATACGGTGCCGACACGGTCGAAGGCCTCGCGGTTCCCGGCTTCCCGGCCGGCGGAGCGCGGTACGGCGGCTATCAGCCCCACGACTCGTCGGGCATCATCCGCTACGTCTCGGTCCGGAACGCAGGGGACGAGATCGGTGCGGGCAACGAGCTCAACGGCATCACCCTGGGTGGCGTCGGAGACGGCACGATCTTCGAGTTCGTCGAGGTCTGGGCGAACGACGACGATGGCATGGAGTGGTTCGGAGGCACGGTCAACGGCCGGAATCTCGTGAACGCCATGATCGGGGACGACGCCCTCGACATCGACCAGGGCTACAGCGGCAACATCCAGAATGCCGTCGTCCTCCAGACCTTCTTCAACGAGAACGGCGGCACGGACTTCGGCGCGGCCTCGGGTGACAACATCGGCGAGTGGGACGGAGACGACTGCGCGGGTTGCAACGTGCAGATCGACGACGTCACGTTCGGGCAGCCGACCTCCCCGCAGTCCTGGCCCAACGCCCACCCGGCGATCTACAACCTGACGGCGCTCGGCGCGGACGACGAAGACGGCAACAACCCGGCGTCCTCGCCGACGACCGGCAGCCGCGGCCTCCGCGCGCGCGATGGCTGGACTGGGCTCGTCGCCAACTCGATCCTCAACAACGTGTCGGGTTCGCCCTGCGACGTCGAGTCGGATGCCGGTTCGCACGAGCCGGACATCATCCGCGTGGTGGCCACGACCTTCGCGGACTCGGCCGCGCCCAACGCGAACTGCCTGACGGCGGCATCGGACGGCGACGCCGCGGTCGCCGCGGGCGAGTACGACGGGGGGTCGGTCAACTTCACGGCGGTCTCCGGCGAGATCCTCGTCCAGGACAACTACTTCTTCGATCCGCAGGGCGGCCCGGGCGGCAAGATGGACGGCGCCAAGGTCGGCGCCTTCGCGGATCCTCGTCCGGCGAATCCCCTGGCTGCGAACGTCTCGGGGGGCATCCGGCCGCGCGGATCCGGCCTCGACGCCTCGGCCACCTATCGCGGAGCCTTCCCGGCTTCGCAGCCCCTCTGGACGACTGGATGGACGGTCCTCAGCACGGGAGAGGTCTTCGCCGAGTGATCGGCGGAGCGCCTCGCCCGCGCCTCCCTGCAATGAAGAGAGAGAACAACATGAAGAAGCAATGGACGCAGTGTCTGCTCGCGCTCGGTCTCGTCGCCCTCTTGGCGGGACCCGCCGGCGCGAGCCTGGTCGCGGGATGGGACTTCTCCGACCTCGCGGGCGACTCCGCCAGCGTGCCGGCGAACCATCCGGCCAACGTCGTCGGAACGGCGACGGCGACGGCCCTCAATGTGAGTGGCGACGTCGTCGCCTCGACCCTGCGACCCGGATCGGCGGAGGCCGATCAATCGGGTCTCGAGGGCGGGATCAACGGATTCGCGTCGAGGCAGGACCCGACCTTCGCCGTCGGACAGGTCGGTTTCGATCGCCGGGGAGAGCTGCTGGGCCTCACGACCCGTGGCGCGGCGACGGCGGCGTTCGACGTCAGCCTGGCGGCACCGACCGTCGAGACCTGGGTCGTGACCTTCGGCGCGGACGCCTTGACCGGCTCCGCCTTGGAGTCGACCAACGTCACGGTCGCTTTCGGCGGCAGCTGCGCCGGCGCCGCGACGATCGGGACCGCCGTGATCCGGCCGGGGGACACCGAGGTCTCGATGTTCCTCGGCCAACTCGCGTCGGCCGGAGGCTGCGTCGTCCTGTCGATGGACGGCTCGTCCACCCAGCCGCTGATCGACAACGTGACGATCTCCACGGTCGTGCCGGAGCCTGGCGCGAGCCTGATGCTCCTGGCCGGCACGGCGGGGCTCGTCGTGGCCGGGCGCCGGCGCGCGCGCGGATCGCCGGGTGAGCCCTCGGCGGTGCGTCGTGCCCGCGCGGCGCGGCGGGCCGCCGCGTCCCCGTCGCCGCCG
>JBCCZJ010000342.1:0-6061 GCA_039187915.1 Myxococcota bacterium | reverse complement strand
GAACATCACCCACATGGCGGGCCGCGTGAGCGCCCGCCCGGCGAGGTATTGCCGCAGCGCGAGGAAGAGATTGAAGCCGAGCGTGCTCGGCAATCGCGCGATCAGGTAGTCCTGGGCGAGCGCGGAGACGACCGGATCCTGCCCGAGGCGCAGGAACATCCATTCGGTCGCGAGCCAGATCGCGATCAGCGGAATCGAGACGAGGGTGGCGATCACGAGACCGCGCTGCAGCGCGAGCCCCATCGCGTCGCCGTCACCCTCGCCGTGGGCCTGCGACACGAGCGGGTCCATGCCCTGGATGATTCCCTGGGCGAGCGAGCCGGAGGACCAGGCCCAGGTCGAGGCGATCGCGACCGCGGCGAGCGGATCGAGCCCGACGCGCGCGACCATCATCGTATCGATCACGCCCATCGTCATCATGCCGAGCTGCGCGGCGGCGACCGGCGCGGACATCGCGAAGAGCGTCTCGAACTCGCGACGGGCCCGTCCGCCGGCGGCGGTGCGGGCGCGCTCGGGGACGGAGTGCTCTCGGGACGACATGGGCTTCGCTCGGGACTGCGCGGGGCAGCAGGGGGGGGCGCGCGGACGCGGGAGGCTACCGGGAAAGGGTTCGGCGTGCGATCGTCCGGCGTGCGCCGCAGAAGGATCTCCCCGAAATGAAGAACCGAATCCTGATCACGCTGCTCGCCGCCGCGGGCCTGTTCCTCGCGTCAGCGTCGGCCGCGCAGGCCCACGGCCCGACGATCGAGATTTCGCACCAGGAGATGAAGCCCCCGCTGCTCAACCTCTGGGTCGGCACGACCGTTCACTTCGCGAACACGGTCGCGATGCCCGGCGGCCACGTCGTGGTCGACGAGGGCGGCACCCTCGAGAGCCCGCCGCTCGAGAAGCCGGGCGATGGCTGGCACTACACCTTCGACACGCCCGGCACCTATCACGTCTTCGTGAAGCAGCACCCGAAAGCCAAAGCCAAGATCGTCATCCTCCCCAAGAAGGACTGAGGTCTCGGCGATCGGCCGCGCGCCGCGGGCGCATCCGGGTCGGGGTCAGTCCTGGCGCCCGAACACGGCGAAGAAATCGCCGACGTCACCGAAGGCCCGCTCGGGATCGAGCAGCAGGTCGTACGTGACCGGTTGTGCCACCGGCTTGGCGGGTGGGCTCGGCTGCTCGGTGGTCTCTTCACCGAATTGCTCGATGCGACGGTAGAGGGCGTCCCAGGTCTCCTGGGGATCGTCCATGTCGATCTCGATCGTGAGCTTGGCCATCGGACCTCCTGCAAAAGGGCGGTCGCGCCCGGAGCCGGGGCGCCTCGGTCTCGTCTGGCCGGGTCTGTCGTACCGGGCCGTTCGGAGACGGGGGTCGAGGCAGAGTCCATGCGCGATACGGGTCGCTGGAAACAGGCTACGGGAAAAACGTCGTTCCACAAGCGATCCGGCTGCGACGCGCGCGAGGAAAAGCACCGCGCCCGTTTATACATGATCGTCGAATCAATCAAAAAATGAGGTGATACGCCACACAATCGTTTCTGACTTCCCCTCAGGAAAAGTTTTTGCAAAACGTTCGCGAATTTCGGGTAGGGTTGAAAGCATGAACCACGCGCCCAACCCGACCGACGCCGCCCTGGCGGCCCCCGAAGAAACCTCGCGGACGCCGGATGCGGTCCTGATCGGAACGGCCGATGCTCCCGGTATGTCTTCGCCTGTCCCGCCGACCGGACTGCAGGACGATCCGCCGGACCCCTCCGACGAGGTGCTGGTCGATCAGGCTGGACGTCCGCTCGGCCCCCGCGCGCTCAAGACGCGTCGCAAGATCCTGGAGGCGACGACGGAGCTGCTCGGCGAGAAGCCGATGCGCGAGATGCGTGTGATCGACATCGCCCGCCGGATCGGCTCCTCCCCGGCGACGTTCTACCAGTATTTCAAGGACGTCGAGGACGTCGTCCTTCATCTCGCCAATCAGGCCAAGGAGGCGACCCCGATCCTCGTCGAGATCATCGACGGCGACTGGGGAGGCCCGGAAGGCCTCGAGCGCGGCAAGCGCCTCGCGAACATGGTCATCGATCACTGGGAGATGTACGCGCCGGTCCTCCGCGCGCGCAACAACGCCTCCGACGAGGGACATCCGGCGCTCCGCGAGGAGCGGATGGCCGCGATGATGCCGCTGGTCGAGGCCTTCCAGCGGGCGATCGAGCGCGCGCACGCGAACGCTTCCGACGGGGCGCCCGAGGATCCCGCCGCCTTCACGGGAGGGCGCGTCGATCCCTTCGCCGGAGCGACCGCGCTGACCTCGTGCCTCGAGCGGACGTCGATGTACCACAAGTTCGTGGAGGAGACGGGCAGCTCCCGCGAAGCGCTCGTCGAGACCACCGCCGTTTTCATGCAGGGGATGCTGACCTCCCGGCGCTAGCCGCAATTCCGGAAGGTCGGTGCTCGCCTCGCCTTCGCGCGCGGCGGCGCCCAACGAGAGGCTCGCTTCGGCGGGCCTCTCGTGTTTCTGACGCCCCTGCACGCCAGCGTTCGTGCGTCAGCCCGCCGGCATCGGCGCCGCGAACACGGTCTCGTCGATCTGGATCGGCGTCCGCGCCTTCAGGTCGTCGAGATAGGCGCGGAGCGCGTCGTCTCCGCGCCGTCGCTGGAGGTCCTGCCGGACGAGCGCCTCGATCTCGGCCAGGGGCGGCGCGACCGGCGGCTCGCGATCGACCGCGATCGCGAGGTGAACGCCCCCGCCGGCTTCGACGGGTTCGCTCCAGGTGCCGGGCGCGAGCCCGAGCAACGCCTCGAGGACGCTCGGGCCGACGTAGTCGCGGATCTTGCTGGCGGGCAAGAGCGCGTCGGGCACGGGGGAGACCTGCCGATCGGCGAATTCGATCTCGACCGCGTCGGGCGCGTCCCCCGCGAGCAGGCGGTCGCGGGCCGAGCGCGCCCGCTCGAGGGCCGTGCCGCGCGGGTCGTCCTCGCGGCGGGCCGAGAAGTAGAGGGTGCGCGCCCGGATCAGGCCGGGCCGCGTGAAGAAGTCGCGGTTCTCTTCGTAGTGCCGCGCGACGTCGCGCGCCGAGGGCGGCTCGCCGTCGACCTCCGCCACGATCGAATCGATCAGGCCCGCGGTCAGCTCGCCGCGCACCCGCCGGTCGATCACCGCGAGCCCCAGCTCGAGCGCGCGCTGGACGAGCAGCTCCTCGTCGATCATGCGGTCGAGGACGCGGCGCCGCATCGTCTCGTCGACGGGGCTCCGCAGGTCGCCCGCGACGCCGGCGAGCACGCGCTGATAGTCGACCCGCCGGATCGTCCGGTCGCCGACGACGGCGGCGGCGTCTCCGGGCAGGGCTTCCGGATCCGGCCGCGCTTCGAGCAGACCCGCGCTCGCCAGCGCCAACCCGATCGCCGCGCCGACCAGCAGCAGCCAGGGCGTTCGCGGGGGCGGCTCGTTCGCGCGGTCGGCGGGTTCGCTCAAAGGGGGCTCCGGAGCTCGGGGGCGCCGAGCATACCCCGCGCGACTCGTCGTCACCGCCTCCGTTCGCGCGGACCCCCGGCCACGACTAGAGTCCGCCGACCCCCCTCGAGGACGGCCTTCCCTCGTCACGCCCGGAGCCCTACGTCATGTACCTGAACCTCGGAACGATCCTTCTCGCCAACGCGACCGAGCAGCCCGAAGCCGTCGTGATCCGCGCCGGGGACCGCTCGCTCACCTACGGCGAGCTCGATCGCGCGGCGCGCGGCGTCGCCACGAGCCTGCGCGAGCGCGGCGTCCAGCCCGGGGACAAGGTCGCGCTCCTGGTGCCGAACGTCCCCGAGTTCACCGTCGCCTACTTCGGCATCCTCTACGCCGGCGCGACCGTCGTCCCGATCAACGTGCTCGCCGCTGCGCCCGAGGTCACCTACTTCCTCGAGGATTCGGGCGCCCGGGTGCTCGTCGTCCACCCGCTCTTCGAGGCGGCGGGACGCGAAGGGGCGGCGCCGCTCGGCGCGGACGTGATTCTCGCGGTGCCCGGCGACGAGCCGGACACGGTCGGGGCGCTCGCGCAGGCGGATCCCTGCGACGAGCTGCACAAGACGAACCCGCAGGACACGGCGGTCATCCTCTATACGAGCGGCACGACCGGCAAGCCGAAGGGCGCGGAGCTCACCCACTCGAATCTCCTGCTCAACTGCTCGGTCGTCGCGCCGAAGCTCATGCCGCCGGTGCCGGCGGAGGGGGCCCATCGCGCGATCGGCGCGCTGCCGCTCTTCCACTCGTTCGGCCAGACGGTGATCCAGAACGGCATGATCGCGACCGGCGGTTCGTTCACGCTGCTCGCCCGCTTCACGCCGGAAGAGGCCTTCGAGGTCATCGAGCGCGATCGTCTCACGATCTTCGCCGGCGTGCCGACCATGTACTTCGCCCTCCTGCACCACGAAGGCGACCGCGCCTACGACGTGTCGAGCCTGAAGGGCTGCATGACCGGTGGCGCCCCCATGCCCGTCGAGGTCATGGGGGCCTTCGAAGAGAAGTTCAACGTGATGATCCAGGAGGGCTTCGGGCTCTCCGAGACTTCGCCGGTCTCGAGCTTCACGGTGCTGAACAAGCCGCGAAAGACCGGCTCGATCGGCTACCCGGTCTGGGGCGTGGAGATGTGCATCGTCGACGACGACGACAACCCCCTGCCCGACGGCGAGCGGGGCGAGATCTGCATCCGCGGCCACAACATCATGAAGGGCTACCTGAACCGGCCCGACGCGAACGAAGAGACGCTCAAGAACGGCTGGTTCCACTCGGGCGACGTCGGCTATCGCGACGAAGACGGATGCTATTTCATCGTCGACCGCAAGAAGGACATGATCCTGCGCGGCGGCTTCAACGTGTATCCGCGCGAGGTCGAAGAGGTCCTCTACGAGCACGAGGACGTGGTCGAGGCCGCGGTCATCGGCGTGCCGCACGAGAGCCACGGCGAAGAGGTGAAGGCGGTCGTCGCCGTCGCCGAGGGGGCCAAGGCGACCCCCGACGACCTCCAGGCGTTCTGCAAGGATCGCCTCGCGGCATACAAGTACCCGCGGATCGTGGAGATCATCAAGGAACTCCCGAAGGGCCCGACGGGCAAGATCCTGAAGCGCGAGCTCCGCGGCTGAGGCCCGGCGCGCCCGGCGCACGGCTCGCCGCCGCGCCCGCTGCGCCCGCGTCGGGTGCAGCGGCCCCGGACGGCTGAAGACGCGGCTCGTTCTCGGCGGGCGAGAGCGGGTCGACCTGCGGCGTTGGGGAAAAGACGCGGATCTTTTTCGCTTTTTCTTCGCGGGAAGTGACCGATTCTGTCACGCGCAGCAGGCATTGTCCGAATGTCGGGCGGGACGTCCTGCCGAGCCTTCGAGCGAAACCCCAGATCGCCAGTCCCCAGCTGGTGCTCGCTTCGGGGCCCGGTCCCGGGACAACGCGTCCGACGCCGTGTGGCGGGAGTCGTCTCGCCACGGCAGCGGAATCGGGGCTCGTCCCCCTCGCTCCACGCGAGTGAATCCTCCCGGCCCTCCGCGCCGTGGCACGTCGGTCTCCCCCAGGAACGACGCGCCGGTTCGCGAACGCGACCGGTCCGGACGACTCCCGCCCGCGGTGTGTGACCTGAACCGCCGCCGCGACCACAGACTCAGTAACGGTGGAATGGGCTGCGAAGAGACGAGCGCCGAAGTGCGTTCGAGCCACGAACCACGAAACGAATCCGAGAACGAATCCGACTCGGAGAAAGGAGCGATCGAGCCAAGAACTGGATCTGGCATCGAATCGTCCCGGCCGTCCCGGGCCGACCGCGAGAGCGGGTCCGAGGACGGGCACGACGCCGCGCCGCGTTGCGCTGCATCGAAGGACGACACGCGAGGGAACGCGGACCGCGATGGACCGCGTACACGAACGAAACGACGAACGAAGCAAACGAGCACAGCAACCCGCGTCCCAGGGAGACCCCTCTCATGCACCCCCTCGATCAGACCCGACCCCCTCGATCCTCGAACCCGCCCCGATCCGGATCCGGATCCGGATCCGGCGCGAACGTCGGGCGCCCGCGTCGGAGCGTGCGCGTCCGCGGCGGTGCCGCCGGCTTCGG
>JBCCZJ010000341.1:0-6065 GCA_039187915.1 Myxococcota bacterium | reverse complement strand
GGCGCGAAGGGGTAGTCGGGCAGGTCCAGGAACCGGTCGTCGGGCGTGCGAAGCGCTTGCATGGAATCCCCTTGGCGCAGGGCCCTCTCGGGGCGCGGCGAAGAGCGTCGGTTCAGGGGCCCGACCGCCGAGCGGTTCGTGCTAGGCGTCGAGCCAGACCTCGAGATTGTCGGCGCGGCCGAGGCGACGAGACAGCCGCGCCTCGAGGACGGGCTTCAGGCCACAGCGTTCGAGAAACGCCGCGACCCTCGTCCGCTCGGGATCCGGGAGCGCGTCGAACGCATCCTGCGCGCGCTGCAGGAGGAAGAAGCGGTAGGGCTGCGCGATCGCCTGCAGCGCCTCGCCCTCGACCTCGAACGTGCAGACACCGACGTAGCGCTCGGCGGGCGTACCGGGCGCCAGCGACGGTTGCTCCGCCAGCCAGACGTCGATCTGCGCCGCCGCAGCCGCCGTCTCCGGAACGAAGTCGATCGCGAGCTGCTGCAGGACCGCGACCAGCGTCTCGGGCACCGCGTCCTCCGGCAGGAAGGCGTCCTCGAAGACCTCGCGTCCGTCGACGATGTAGTCGACGTGGGCGAGGTCGGGCCGGTGCATCCGCTCGACCCAACGCAGGACGTGGATCGCGCCCGACTGCATCATCGCGAGCGGCTTCGGATCCCGCCCGAGGTGCCCGTAGAAGGGGCCGATCAAGGAGAAATCGGCGATCGAGGGGCGGCCGCCGAAGACGTAGGGGTACGCTGCGAAGTGTCGGTCGAGCCGAGTGAGCAGCGCTTCGTAGCGCCGCTCGACGCCCTGCATGCTCTCGGGGGTGACGCCGAGAAGACCCGTGAACCCGCGCATCGCGTCCATGAGACGCTCGGCATGCGCCTGCGGGTCCTTGCCCGGCGGCGTCATCGTCGTGAAATGAAACGACAACAAGCGCTCGTTCTCCTCGGGGAAGTTCCAGCGATAGTGCATCGCCGGCCGCATCAGCCCCTCCATGCCGACCGCGTCGAGGATCAGCGCGAGTATCCTCTGACAGGCGCCCTCGGGCAGCGAGCGGTGCCCGTTGCGTGCCTCGAAGTGGTCGACGATCACGGCGCCGTCGCGGATCACGTCACCGTCCGGCGACTCGATCGTCGGCATGCCGCGGCGCCCGCCCGCCTTCGGCAGGACGACGTCCTCGTAGTGATGGGTCTCCGGCGCGACCTCGCGGTAGGGAATCCGCTGCTTGATCAGATAGCTGCGCACCTTGCCCGTATAGAGCGAGGGCGGGATTCCGTAGAGCGTGTACATCGCGCCTCCTGTCGGGTCACCGCCGACCGACCCGTCCATTATATTGGCATATGAAGTGCCAATACAAGGGCTCCGGGTCTCGATGCGCCCGCGTGGACAAGTTGTCGCCCCAGGCCGCATCCCTAGGGTCCCCCCATGCCCAGGGCGGAATCTGCGAAGAACGACGGCGCCCGCGTCCTGAACGCCGAGAAGGACCTGCGGCGCACCGCGACCCGCGAGGTCCGCGTCCCCGGCGTCGCCTGGCTCGGGCTGCTCGCGCTGAGCCTGGCGTGGGGCACGTCGTTCGTCGTGACCCGGTTCGCGCTCGAGAGCGCGCCGCCGAGCACGATCGTGGCCGGAAGGATCCTCGTCGCCGCGCTCACGCTGAACGCGGCACGCTTGACCCTCGGCCTCCGACTTCCCCGCGACCGCGCGAGCTGGCGCCGCTTCACGGCCTTCGCGCTCACCGGCAGCGTCATTCCCTTCACGTTGATCAGCTGGGGCCAGGTCGTGGTCGAGAGCGCCCTGGCCGGCATTCTCCTCACGACGAGCCCGCTCTTCGTGCTGGTGTTCGCCCATGCGCTGGTCCCTGGCGAGCAGGCCACCCCGCGCCGGGTCGCCGGCTTCGTGATCGGGGCCCTCGCGATGGTCGTCCTGCTCGACCCGGCCGCCCTCTCGGGACTCGCGTCGCCCGACCGCTGGGTCCGGCAGCTCGCCGTCCTCGGCGGCTCGGTCTGCTACGCGCTCAATACCACGCTCGTGCGCCGCTCCGCCGACGTCCATCCCCTCGTCTACGCCTCCGGCGTCATGCTCGTCGCCGCACCGATGGCCGTGGTCGGCGCCCTCCTCCTCGACGGTCCGACGCTCCCTGCGAGCGCGCCCGCGATCGGCACGATCCTCTGGCTCGGCCTCGTCCCGACCGGCCTCGCCACCCTCGTCCACCATCGCGTCGTCGCCCACGCGGGCCCCTCGTTCGCCGCGCTGACGAGCTACCTGGTCCCGGTCGTCGCGGTCCTCGCCGGCGTCCTGCTCTTCGACGAGCGTCTGCCCGCCTCGGCCCTCGTCGCGTTCGCGCTGCTCGCCCTCGGCATCGCGATCGGCCAGGCGCCGCGCGCGAGGCGCCGCGAGCCGGAGCGACCTGCGCAGCGGGCGGTCGCGCTCCGGCGCTGAGCGCGAGGGACGAGGCGATCCGAACTCGCACGAACGGCGGCCGCGCTCTGGACGAGCGTCGTGCCTCGTCCGCCGCGCGGGCCGCTCCAGCGTCGCGAGCGGTCCTGGCGCCCCCGGCAGGACTCGAACCAGCGACGCACGGTTTAGGAAACCGACGCTCTATCCATCTGAGCTACGGGGGCGCGTGGAATCAGGCAAGCGCTGCGCCGAGAGGCTAGCAGAGCGCGCGAACCGCCTTGCGCGGGGCGCGCCGCGCAAGATCGGCTTCGTGCCCCGCGCGCGTCGCGGTCCCGATCGACGGCGGCGTGCGGGGCAGGCGGGTCTCCCGACGGGTCCGTCGTCTGGAAGACACACACCCGCCTCAATCTTCCGCTCCGCTTCGAGCGCGCGCCCACTGATCACGGACCGCACGCTCGAAAAAGCGAGCCCGGCTCGGAAGGCAGAGCGCCCGAAACGCGCGCCCCGGGGTCGCGTGTCCGACGCCCGAACCCGATTCGTCTTCGGCGTCTAGCGCGAAACGAACCCGGCCAGGCCCCGCCGCTCGCCCGGCCCGAGACGAACGCGACCGGCAGAGCGCCCGCAGCCCGCTGGCGTCCGGAGCGCGTTTCGCTTCCGATCCGGGACAAGGCTTCCGGTTGGGAATCGATTCTTTCCTCCATCAGTCTCTCGGATATACAGCTAAGCCCCGCGGTGGCCCGATACACCCACCTGGGTACGCCGTTCGTAGAGCGACGGACGGGCGTTCCAGCGTGAGCGGAAGGGATCGGGACGATCGCCTCCGTGGGAGTAGGCATGCCGGAAGAACGGCAGATCGACGTCGCGATCTGGTGCGCGGCGGAGGACGACCGGGGCGAAGCGCTCGCGGAGCACCTCCGCGCGGGTGGACTCAACGTCTTCGACCTCGACCTCGCGACGGTCGAGCCGATGATCGTGCTGCTCCTGCCGGGCGGCGGCGGACGCGAGTTCGCTTCGACGTGCCTGAAGATCATCGAGGCCTATCCGAAGGCGCCCGCGGTCGTGCTGCACACCGCCACGAGCGAGAACGCGCATCCCTGCGTCGACCACCACGTGTTCGAGCTGCTGCCCGCGAGTCTCGACCTGACGCGCGTGGCCGAGCACGTCCGCGCGGTGCTCGCGCGCTGGCAGCGCTTCGAAGAGCTGAAGGCCCAGGCGACGACGCTCCAACGCCTCGAGTCGACGATGGACCTCGTCTACTTCGACTTCCGGCCGGACACGGGGACGTTCTGTCCGTCGCCCCAGCTCCAGCGGTTGATCGGCTACCACGAGGACGGCGACTCCATGGCGCCGACCCCCCTCCTCGACTGCATCCACACCGACGACCGCGCGCTCTTCGCCGGCACGCTCTTCGAGGCGGCCCGCTCGAGCACCCCCTTCTGCGTCCAGATCCGGCTCACGGACGTGAACGGGCACCAGAAGCATTTCCGTACGCGCGGCAGGGCCTTCCAGGCACTCCATCAACAGAGTTCTTCACGCGTGTTCGGCGTCTGCGAGGACACGACGGACCACATGCAGCGGCTCGCGGAGGCCGAGGCCCGCAGCCGGGTCGACGAGCTGACCGGGCTCGGCAACCGTCGCCATTTCGACGACTGCCTGGCGAACGCGCTCGCCCGCGCCAAGCGCGAGCGGGAACAGCTCGGCCTCCTCTACATCGATCTCGACCGCTTCAAGCTGATCAACGACACGCTCGGCCACGACGCCGGTGACCAGCTCCTGCGCGTGATCTCGGCGCGCCTCTCCGATTCGGTGCGCGCCCACGACGTCGTCTGCCTCGACCAGGATGCGCGCACGGGCCAGGAGGGCCTCGTGTCCCGTCTGGGCGGCGACGAGTTCACCGTTCTGCTCTCCGGAATCCACGGCCCCGCCGACGCGGAGCGCGTCGCGACGCGGATGATCTCGGCGGTGCAGCAGCCGGTGGACCTGTTGGGTCAGACGCTGACGCCCGCCGCTTCGATCGGCATCGCGGTCTACCCCGGTGACGGCGAGACGACCGACGACCTCCGCAAGCGAGCGGACGCCGCCCTCTACGCCGCCAAGGGCAACGGCGGCGGCTTCCGCTTCTTCACCCAGTCGATGGAGGACGGCGCGATCCGCCGCCTCTCCCTGGAGCACGAGCTGCGCGTCGCCCTCGATCGCGAAGAGATCGAACTCCACTACCAGCCGCGCGTCGACTACCGGACCGACCGCATCGTCGGCGCCGAGGCTCTGCTCCGCTGGTCCTCACCGACCCTCGGCCGGGTCGCCCCGGACGAGGTCCTGCGGATCGCGGAAGACACGGGTTTCATCGCGAGTCTCGGTCGCTGGACCCTGATGCGCGCCTGTCAGGAAGGCGCGATGTGGCTCGCGAGCCGCGAGGAGCCGGTCCGCCTGTCGGTCAACGTCTCGCCGCTGCAGTTCGAGCAGGACGACGTGTTCACCGCCGTCGTCGACGCGCTCAAGCACGCAGGCCTGCCCCCGGAGCTCCTCGATCTCGAGATCACCGAGAGCCTGCTGCTCCGCGACGACGACACGACCCAGGCCAGCCTCGAAGAGCTGCGCCGGATGGGCGTGCGCATCGTCCTCGACGACTTCGGCAAGGGCTACTCCGCCCTGGCCGTCCTGATGAGCCAGCCGATCGACGTGCTGAAGCTCGACCGCCGTCTCGTGGACACCATCGCGCCGGACGGCGAGGGCAGCCAGCTGCTCGCCAACGTGATCCGCATGGCCCACGACCTGAACCTCCACCCGATCGCCGAGGGCGTGAGCCACGCCGACCAGGCGGAGTTCCTCGACGCGCAGGGCTGCCACGAGATGCAGGGCTTCCACTTCTCCGCCGCGATCCCCGCGCAGACCTTCCGCGAGAAGCTCGGCACCGAGCTCTAGCCCCGCGCTCAAGGCAGGTAGCGCAGCGGATCCTGCTTCGTGTTCGCGCCGCGCACGACCTCGAAATGGAGATGGGGCGCGGTCGATCGGCCGGTGGAGCCGATCTCGGCGATCTTCTGCCCGCGCTCGACGAACTGCCCCTTGCGCACGACGATCCGGCTCGCGTGCGCGTAGAGCGTCTTGAAGCGGCCGGCGTGCTTCACGATCACGACCTTGCCGTACCCGCCCTGGCGGCCGGCGAAGGTCACGCGGCCGGACTCGGCGGCGAAGATGGGGGTGCCGGTCGGCGCGGCGATGTCGATGCCCTCGTGGTTCCGACCCCAGCGACGACCGAACTTCGAGCTGAGTCGCCCTTGCGCCGGCCACTTGAAGTCGAGGCTCGTCTGCTCCTTGCGGCTCTGGTTCGCGCGACGGCGTGCCTCCGAGCGATTGCCCGAGAGCGACGGCTCTTTCGTGTTCCGCTTCGCGCTCACGCTCGCCCTGCGCTTCCCGCCCCCCTTCGGAATGAAGAGGCGCTGGCCGACGCGGAGCTCGGTCACGTCGCGGATCCCGTTCACCCGCGCGATCTCCTTGGCGGGCACGCCGTAGCGAAGCCCGATCCGGTAGAGATTCTCGCCCTTGGCCACGTGATGGATCACGCCGGGGTTGCCGCTGGCGCCCCCGGCGCAGCCCGTGCCGAGCGCCAGGACCAGCACCGCCGCGAGCGCGAGCGCGAAGGCCCGGCGCGACGGACCGGTCGCGCCGCGCGCGGCGCGGGGGCG
>JBCCZJ010000340.1:0-6067 GCA_039187915.1 Myxococcota bacterium | reverse complement strand
GGCGCCACGCTGCGGGTCGGGCGATCCTCCGGCGACGCAAGCCGACCGGCGAGTCTCAGTCCGTCGCCGCCGTGACGCGCACGGCGCAGAACTTGAACTCCGGGATCTTGCCGTCCGGGTCGAGCTCGTCGAGGGTCAGCAGGTTCGCCGCCGCTTCGCGGAAGTGGAAGGGCACGAACACGGCCCCCCGGCTCTCCCGGGTCGTGAGCTTCGCGGCGAGCTGGATCCGACCGCGCCGACTCTCGATCGTCACGCGATCCCCGTCTCCGATCCCGATCGCGGCGCCGTCGTCCGGATGCATCGCCACGAACGCCTCCGGCGCGATCGCGTCGAGGGCGCTCGCGCGCCGGGTCATGGCGCCGGTGTGCCAGTGTTCGAGGAGACGCCCCGTGTTGAGCACGAAGGGGTAGTCGTCGTCGGGCAGCTCCGGTGCGGCGGTCCACTCGGCCGGGACGAGCTTCGCCCGGCCGTTCGGCGTCGGGAACTTCTCGTCGAAGAGGACGACCGGCCCTTCCTGCGTCGCCGGATCGGGGTTCGGCCAGAGCTTGCCGTGGGGGCCGAGGTTCTCGTGACTCAGGGTGGCGTAGCTATGGGTCAGCCCCGCCATCTCGTCGAAGATCTCCGCCGAGCTCTGGTAGTCCATCGCATAGCCGAGCCGATTCGAGATGGCCTGCACGATCTGCCAGTCGAGGCGCGCCTCGCCGGGCAGGCGGAGCGCGGGAAGGCCGAGCTGGACCCGGCGATCGGTGTTCGTGTAGGTCCCTTCTTTCTCGAGATACGCGCTCGCCGGCAGGATCACGTCGGCGAACTCGGCGGTCTCGGTCAGGAAGATGTCCTGGACGACCAGGAACTCGAGATTCGCGAGGGCCTTCCGGACCTTGTTCACGTTCGGATCCGAGAGGAAGGGGTTCTCGCCCATGATGTACATGCCGCGGATCCCGCCCTCGAGGGCGGCGCGGGTGATCTCGACGACGGTGAGGCCCGGGTCCGGGGAGAGTTCGCGGCCCCAGGCGGACTCGAACTTCGCGCGGATCTCCGGATCGCCGACGGGCTGATAGTCGGGGTAGACCATCGGAATCAGCCCCGCGTCGCTCGCACCCTGGACGTTGTTCTGACCGCGGAGCGGATGGAGCCCCGCTCCGGACTTCCCGACGTTGCCCGTCAACAGTGCGAGCGAAATCAGGCAGCGAGCGTTGTTGGTCCCGTAGACGTGCTGCGAGATGCCCATGCCCCAGAAGAGGATGGCGTTCTCCGCCTCGCCGAAGACCCGCGCGACCTCGCGGATCTCGTCCGCCTCCACCCCGCAGATCTTCGACGCGCGCTCCGGGTCGTACTCCGCGACCTTTTCGCGGAGCGCCTCGAAGTTCTCGGTCCGGGCGGCGACGAAGGCCTCGTCGACGAGCCCCTCCGCGATGATCACGTGCATCATCGCGTTGTAGAAGGCGACATCGGTGCCCGGCTTGATCCGGCAATGGTAGTCCGCGTGATCCGCGATCGTCTCGCGACGCGGATCGACGACGATCAACTTCGTCCCGTTCTTTCGCGCCTGCTTGAAGAACGTCGCGGCGACCGGGTGATTCGCCGTCGTATTGGAGCCGGCGATCAGCGCCGCACCGGCGTTCTCGATGTCTCCGTAGGTCGTCGTGACGGCGCCGCTCCCGATGGATTCGAGAAGCGCCGCGACGCTCGAGGCGTGACAGAGGCGCGTGCAGTGATCGACGTTGTTCGTCCCGAAGCCCGCCCGGACGAGCTTCTGGAAGAGGTAGGCCTCCTCGTTCGAACACTTGGCGCTCCCGAACCCGGCGAGCGCGTCGCCGCCGTCCCGGTCGCGGATCGCGGCCAACCGCGAGGCCACGAGGTCGAGGGCCTCCTCCCAGGTCGCTTCCCGGAACGCGGGCAGGACCTCGGCGTCGTCGACGATGCCTCCGGGCTTGCGCCGCCCGTCGTGTTCGCCGCGCACGTCCCGCGAGAGCGCGCCCTTGGGATAGGCGCTGTCGCGACGGATCAGCGGCTTCGTGAGGCGCTGCGGATGGGAGGAGTAGTCCCAGCCGTAGCGGCCCTTCACGCAGAGGCGCTTCTGGTTGCCCGGGCTCTCGCGCCCTTCGGCGAAGACGATCTGGTTCGCCGCTCGGTCGACGTGATAGGTGAGCGCACAACCGACGCCGCAGTAGGGACACACGCTGTCGACCTGCTCGAGATCGTCGCGCGGCCGAAGCGGCGCGTGCAGGGCGCGGTCGACGAGCGCGCCGGTCGGGCAGGCGGCCGCGCACTCGCCACAGGAGACGCAAGTGCTCTCTCCCATCGGTCGATCGAGGTCGAAGGCGATCCGCGCCGTGTAGCCCTTCCCCGAGCGACCGAGCACTTCGTTGCTCTGGACGTCGTCGCAGGCGCGAACGCATCGGTCGCAGAGGATGCAGGCCTGGTGGTCGACGTCGATCACCCGGGAGCTCGTGTCCTGGCCGCGCGCGGGCGCGCCGATCGACGACGGGAAGCGCGATCCGTCGACGTCGTACCGCTGCGCGAGGGCGACGAGCTCGTTGTCCTCGAGCGCGCTCTGCCGGCGGTCCTCGGCGGGCGGATTCGGCTGATCGCTCATCAGCAGGTCGGTCAGCATCGCACGATGGCGCTCGAGCTCGGGCGAGTCCGTCGTGACGGTCATGCCCGGCTGGCACTCCCGCACGCAGGCGGCGGCCTTCACGCGCTCGCCCACGTCCACGACGCACATGCGACAGACGCCGACCGGGTCGAGGCCCGGCGTGTGGCAGAGGGTCGGGATCTCGATCCCGGCGGCGGCCGCCGCCTCGATGATCGTCTGCCCCGCGTCCGCTTCGATCTCGACGCCGTCGATCGTGAGCTTCATCCAGCTTCGGCTCCACCCCGCCGGTCCGCGCGCAAGTCGAGACCGAGCTCGGCTTCGAGCGCTTCGCGGCGCGCTCGCGGGACGTGGCCCGCGTCTTCGTATCCTCGCGCGCGATTGTAGCCCCGGATCATCTCGCCGAGGCGGTCCGCAGGAAGGCGCGCACCGACCGCCGGACCGCTCGGCAGGGGCTCGTCGACGAAGCGCCCGGGGAGCCGGTCGTCCTCCGGGCGCCAGCCGAAGCGTTCGTTCCCGAGCCGGCGCAGGTCCACGACCCGCGCCGCGACGGCCTCGACGTCGGCAGGCGACCAGGCGTCGCCGGTCACGTCCTCGAGGATCTCCGCCGAGGCCTCGAAGGGATCGCCCAGGGCTCCGCGGACGAATTTGCAGAGCACGAGCGAGTCGAGGACCGCGGCCCGGTCCTCCGCGGAGACGACCGCCGCGACGGAGCGCGCGTCGCCCTTCAGCCGATCGACGTCGTCGGAGAAGTCCGCCTCGTAGGCGCTGCTCCGGTTGTGGTCGGCGCCGCGGCTGGCGACCGCGAAGCCGAGCGCCATCGATTGCAGCGAACGCGGCTCGTAGCCCGGCAGCTCGAGCCCCTTCACCTGCGGCGCGAACTCGATCGCTTCCCCGCCGATCTCGCGCGCGAGCCGCAGCGACCCTTCCGCGAGGCGATCGCCCAGTCCCTCCCGCCGCGCGATCCGCTCGAGCCAGGGCGCGAGGTCTTCGCCGAAGCGCGGTCCGCCCTCGAGCCAGCCCCGGTCCCCGCACTCCATCGCGAAGGCCAGCGTTCCGCCGGCCGAGATCGTGTCGATCCCGAGGGCGTCGCATCGCGCCGACGCGGCGAGGACCGCGTCCGGGTCGTCGACCCCGACGAGCGGGCCGAGCGCGAACTGACTCTCGTATTCGATTCGCACGTCGGGCCGGCCGTCACGCGTCGTTGCGTAGCGGTGCTCGCAGCCGATCGTGCAGTGGGCGCAGCCGGCCCGACGGTGGGATCGCTCGCCGTGCCAGCGCTCGGCGGCGAGCCGCTCCGCCCCCGCGAAGTGACTCGTCTGGAAGTTGCGCGTCGGAAGCGCGCCGACGCGGTCGAAAGCGAGCAGGTTCCCGACCGTCCCGAGCTCGCGGTACTTCGCGGTCGAAGGCCCCGCCGCCCGCTTGCGCAGACGCTTCGCGCGATCGGCGAGCGCCGCGCGATCGGCGACCGGCGTCTCGTGTTCCCCGGAAACGACGAGCGCCTTCAATCGCTTCGCGCCCATCACGGCGCCGAGCCCACCCCGCCCCGCGTGGCGCCCGTCCGCAGAGATCGTCGCGTACCGGACGAGTCGCTCGCCGGCGACGCCGATCGCGGCGACGCGCCCTTCCCCCGAGAGGGATGCCGCGGTCTCCGCCGCCGATCGCCCCCACGATCGCGTCGGTCGTAGCGCGCCGTCCACCCACTCGGACGGCGTCGCACAGGCTCCGACCACGACGATCGCGTCGACGCCCATGCGCTTGCCGGCGATCGCGAAGTGACTGCTCGCGAGCGCGTCGCAGACGAAACCGGTCAGCGGGGACTTCGCGACCACCGCGAACTTGGCGCTGGTCGTGAGTCCCGTCCCGACCAGCGGCGAGAAGGCGAAGACGAGGGGCGCCTCGGGCGCGAGGGGATCGAAATCAGCGCCGCCCTCGCGCAGCAGGAGCCACGTCCCGAGCCCCACGCCGCCGAGGAGCCGGCGCGGGATCGCGGGCGGCAGCGCCACCTGCTCGGACGTGCCGTGCGTGAGATCGATCCGGAGGTAGCGTCCGTGGAAACCCGACATCCGCTAGCCCCCCGCCTGCGCGTCGAGCACGCTGACCCGCTCGCCGGGTCCGACCGGAAGCGCGAGATCGCGCACGAGGGCCCGTCCGCCCAGCGAAACGAGGTGGGCCCGCGCGAGGCGGCCGTCTTCGAGGAGCGCGAGATCCCGCTCGTCCCCGACCGCGGCGAGGACGTCGCCGAGACATCCGACCGGGCGCGTGATCGTCGAAGCTGCCCGACCCAGCGCCGCCCGACCGAGCAGCTCGACCTCGCAACGCGCGTCCGGATCCTCGGCGCGGACCGCCTCGAGGTAGGCTTGGGGCGTGTTGAAGCCCTGCCACGGCGGCGGCCCGTCGTCCGTCCCGAGCGCCTCCGGCTCGAGGGCCGCGAAGCCGAGCGCTTCGAGCAGCGCGAGCGGTCGCGCGCGATCCTCCGCGAGCAGTCGTGCCGCGACCTCGGCGGCCGCCCGGGGATAGACCGCCGACAGGACCTGCACGTGGCCCTCGGCGACCGGTGCGCAGGCCTCGCCGCGATCGAGCATCGCGGCCACGTGGGCCGGCGAGAGGAAGGGGGCGTCCGTCGCGGTCACGAAGGCGAACTCGGCCGTCGTGGCCGCGAGGCCGTCTCGCAGACCGGCGAGCGGCCCGCGTTCCGGTTCACGGTCGCGCACGATGCGCGCTTCGAGGGGCGGCAGGTCGAGTTCCGCGGACGTGACGACCAGGACTTCGTCGACCGCGCGGCGCAGCCGCTCGACGACGTGTTCGATCAGCGTGCGCCCGCCGAACCAGGGCAACCACGCCTTCGGCCGGCCCATGCGGGACGAACGCCCTCCGCACAGCACGATCCCCGCGCGGGTCCCCGCCACGCCGGACCGCCTTCCTCAGTCCCGACCCGTCGCGCGCGCGACTTCGGGGAAGCGGTCGAGGATCGAGAGCAGCGGCCCGAGCGCGACCTGGCCGAGGCCACAGATGCTCGTCTGCTGCATGGTGTGGTGGAGCGAGCGGATCAGCGCCTCGTCGTGCTCGGAGACGCACTTGTTCTGGTCGAGCAGCGCGATGGCCTTCTCGGAGCCGACGCGGCAGGGCACGCACTTGCCACAGGATTCGTTGCGGAAGAACTTCGTGATCGAACGGCCGATGTCGAGCAGGTCCCGGGATTCGGCGACGAAGACCGCGGCGCCCGACCCGAGCATGGTCCCCGCCGCCGCAAGGGCCTCGAAGTCCAGGGCGAGGTCGAGGGTCTCGGGACCGAGGAAATTGCTCGACGCGCCGCCCGGCGCGACGGCGCGGAGCGTCGCGCCGTCCTTCATGCCTCCGTGTGCCGCGAGCACGTCGCGGAGCGGCGTCCCGACCGGGAACAGCGAGACGCCCGGCGCCGCCACGTCCCCGCTCACCGACAGGAACTTGTGCCCGACGAAGTCGCCGACTCCG